>DATKCI010000080.1:0-45893 GCA_035513255.1 Piscinibacter sp.
GGCCACGAAGGGGCCCCTTCGTGGCCCTCGGGGGGCCTGACGCGAAGCGGCAGGTTGGGGGGCGCTCAGTAGTCGTTCCCGGCGCTGCCCGGCGCCAGGTTGTCGAACTTCGTGAGTTTGCTCAGGAAGGTCAGCTTGACCACGCCGGTCGGTCCGTTTCGCTGCTTGCCGATGATGATCTCGGCCACGCCGGGCTCCTTGCAGGCGTCCTTCGTGTAGTACTCGTCGCGGTAAATGAACATGATCACGTCGGCGTCCTGCTCGATCGCACCGGACTCGCGCAGATCGCTCATCATCGGGCGCTTGTCGGTACGCGTCTCCACGCTGCGGTTCAGCTGCGACAGCGCGATCACCGGGCACTTCAGCTCCTTCGCCAGCGACTTGAGTCCGCGCGAAATTTCGCCGATCACGGTGGCGCGGTTCTCTTCGCTGGTGCCGCCGCTGCCGCTCATCAGCTGAAGGTAGTCGACGATGATGAGGCCGAGCTGGCCGCACTGGCGCGCCTGGCGCCTGGCCCGCGCGCGCACTTCGCTGGGTGTGAGCGCCGGGCTTTCGTCGATGTACATGCTGACCTTGCCGAGCTTCTCCACCGCCTCGGACAGCCGGCCCCATTCGTCGTCGCGCAGGCGGCCCGTGCGCAGGTTGGACTGGTCGATGCGGCCGAGCGAGCCGACCATGCGCAGTGCGAGCTGCGCCGCGCCCATTTCCATCGAGAACACCACCACCGGCAGGCCCTCGTTGACGGCGACGTGCTCGCCGATGTTGAGCGCGAAGGCGGTGTTGTGGGTGACGATGTGCTGGTCCGTCACATAACACCGGCTCGGATGACTGACGGCAATGCACTGGGATTCGGCCACGCGGGTCGGCACGATGCTCTGAACCGTGAGCCGCTTGCGGCGCTGCCACTTGGCCGGCGCAGCGGCTTGCTTCTCGGAGAGCAGGAACAAGGATTGCGGTTGGGGGTGCGAAATATGGCAGACATACCCTCGCTTTCCCGGACGCCGAATCCCGTCGATCACGCAGTGCGGGGCCTTCTCCGTCGTAGAGCACCAACCGCCCAGCGACCGGGTCAGCTCGGCCACTTGCTCGGCCAGCCGGCGGCTGGCCGAGCAATACCGGACGCTGCCCCAGCGCTCGACCCATCCGTCGGTATCGAGCAGGCCCTGGAGAACGGCTCGGCGCTGTGCGGCGCCGGCCGTCATGTAGACGGGCGGAATGAACTTGGATTCGCTGTCCACGTCCCACAGCCCCACGGCCTTGAGCGCTGCATGCAGCGGGTTCGGAGACATACCGGGCGTGCCAACCTGCTTGCCCCTGTTGGACTGCACGAGACGATCGTCGTAGTCGCCGGCGTGCACCAGTTCCACTCCCGCGTCGATGCGCCCGCGCATGCGACTCAGCATCTCGTCGGAAGCGCTCGAGAATCGCAACGACGTGCCGCTCAGGCAACCGTCGCCCAGCAGCGCGCCGAGAAGCCACGGGTCGATCGGCAACTCGTCGGTGTGCCCGAACTCCTCGGTCGCGGTCTCGATCCAGAGCCGGCCGCTATACCTGGCCTTCTCCATCATCGACATCAGCGTCGCTGTCGAGACGACGCGGGGTTCCTCCCAGTCGCGGTAGACCACGCGCCAAAGATGTTCCTCACAGCACTCGGTGGAACGGCCGTCGGAGAATCGGACCCGATAAACCTGCCTCTTCCCTTGCGGAAACACCCCCGTCACGATGGAGGGTGCTCCGTCGGGCGAGGACACGGCGTCGCCGACCGCCAGCTCGCCCATCGCCTTCCACCCGGACGGCGTGCGCACCTGCGCGTCCAGCGGCTGCGCCTTGCCCATCGAAGGCCGTGCCGCCAGCACAATCAGATCGCCCGGCTGCAGCCCGGCGGTCATGCGGTCCATGTCGTAGAAGCCGGTGCGCACGCCGGTCACGTCTTCGGCGCCGTTCTCGTGCAGTTCGTTGACGCGGTCGATCAGCTGCACGACCAGCTGGTCCATGGTCTGGAAGCCCTGCTTGGACTTCGAACCCTCCTCGCCGATCTTGAAGATCTTGCCCTCGGCTTCGTCGAGGATCTCCGACACCTGGCGGCCTTGCGGATTGAACGCGCTGGTGGCGATCTCGTCGCTCGCGCTCACCAGTTTGCGCAGGATCGCGCGCTCGCGGACGATCTCGGCGTAGCGCCGGATGTTGGCCGCGCTCGGCACGCTCTGTGCGAGCGAGTTGAGGTAGGCCAGTCCACCCGACTCTTCGCCCTTGCCGAGACTTTCCAGACGCTCGAAAACGGTGATCACGTCGGCCGGCTTGGTCGCATTGATCAGGTGGCCGATCGCCGCGAAGATGTGGCGGTGCTGGTAGCTGTAGAAGTCGCTGTCGACGAGCACGTCGCCGGCGCGGTCCCAGGCGCTGTTGTCGAGCAGCAGTCCGCCGAGCACGCTCTGCTCGGCTTCGATGGAATGCGGCGGAACGCGAAGCTTGGCAACCTCGTCGTCGTGTGCGCCGGAAGGTCGCTTGGAGTCGAACACCGTGGACATGGTCGATGATAAGAGCGTGCTGGCCCAGCGGCTGTGCGCAAGGCTGTGGACATTCGGGGGATGGGCAGGGGAAATCCGCCGCCGAAAAAGGGAAGGGCCGGCATGGCCGGCCCTTCCTGGTCACACGCGGTTCGCGTCAGGCGGTCTCGCCGACCACCACGACCTTGACTTCGACGACGACGTCGCTGTGCGGCGCCACCGTCACGACGTGCTCGCCAGTGGTCTTCAGCGGGCCGCTGGGCATGCGCACCTGCGACTTCTGTACCTTGAAGTCGATGCGGGTCAGCGCCTCGGCGATGTCGTTGTTGGTCACCGAACCGAACAGCCGGCCGTCCACACCCGCCTTTTGCGTGATGTGCACCGTGCGGCCGTTCATCTTCTCGCCAAGCGCTTGCGCGGCGGCGAGCTTGTCGGACGCGGCTTTTTCGAGCTCGGCGCGCTTGACCTCGAACTCCTTGATCGCAGCCTCGGTCGCGCGGCGCGCGGCGCGGGACGGGATCAGGAAGTTGCGGGCATATCCGTCTTTCACCTTGACGACGTCGCCGAGGTTGCCGAGGTTGGGCACTTTTTCAAGCAGGATCACTTGCATGTCGTTGCTCCTCAGACCCGATGCTGGTCGCTGTACGGCAGCATCGCCAGGAAGCGCGCGCGCTTGATGGCGGTCGTCAGCTGGCGCTGGAAGAACGCACGCGTGCCGGTCAGGCGAGCCGGCGTGATCTTGCCGTTCTCGCTGACGAAGTCGCGCAGCGTGTCGACGTCCTTGTAGTCGATCTCGGTCACACCGGTGACGGTGAACCGGCAGAACCGCTTGCGCCTGAACAGCAGCGACTGCTGGTTGCGGCGGGGCTTGCGATCCTTGGAAAACTTACCTTTACCACGTGGCGGGGGCATATTTCACCTCTTTCAAATCTGTGCAAATCAATGGAGTCAGTCGAGCTCGGTCACATGAAACACGACACCGCGGCCGTTGCGCTGGGAACCGAGGAAGCCGGCAAAACCGTGGCTGCTTCCGATCTCGAGTCCTGCGAGGCGCTGCGTGATCTCTCCCACCGCCCGCGCCTTGATCTCCATCGAGACCTTGCGCGGCTGGCCGTCTTGCGTGACCTCGGACTCGTGCTTCAAGCTCATGTCCAGGGCCGGCAACCCGGCGGGGGTGTATCTCACGGCGCCCCGCTCCACCAGCTGCGCCGTCAGAACCAGTCGGTTCATGCCGGCGCCGGCAGCGCGTGCGCGGCGTTCATGCGCGGGCGACGGCCTCCTGCGGGGCCTTGCGGGCTTCTTCCTTCTCGACCATCTTCATCATGACCGACGGCGTGGTCTCGGCCTTGCTCTTGACCACGGTCAGGTGGCGCAGCACGGCGTCGTTGAAGCGGAAGCCGGTTTCGAGCTCGGACAGCACTTCCTTGCTGCACTCGATGTTGATGCACAGATAGTGGGCCTTGGCCAGCTTCTGGATCATGTAGGCCATCTGGCGACGGCCCCAGTCTTCCACGCGGTGCACCTTGCCGCCGCCGGCGGTAATGGTGCCCTTGTAGCGTTCCAGCATGGCCGGAACCTGTTCGCTCTGATCCGGATGGATCAGCAGCACGATCTCGTAATGACGCATCGGAACTCCTTCTGGTTTCACCCCGGCGTGATTGCCGGGCAATGAAGCCACCCCGAATCAATTCGATGACGCCGGCGTTGCGAGGGCCGGCACGGGTGTGGCAAGGGAAGCCTGCGATTATAGCCCGATCCGGCGGCCATGCCCCGTCGGCTCAGCCGGCCCGCGGATAGCGGATGTGTTCGAGGAAGATCCGGGAGTCGGCCGCAGGCGCCGGGGTCAGCAGGCTCACGACGACCATCGTCACGAGGCCGACCGGTACGCCGAACACGCCGGCGCAGATCGGCTCGATGCCGAACCACAGCTCGACCGGCGACGTGGCGCCGAAGAAGCCGCGCAGCCACGGTTCGTTGCGCACGAGGTAGTACAGCGTGACAACGAGCCCGGTGGTCATCCCGGCGGCAGCGCCCCAGCGATTGGCCCGGGGCCAGAACACGCCCAGCACGAGCGCCGGAAAGAACGCCGAGGCCGCCACGGAGAAGGCCGACGAAACAAGCACCACGATGTCCACCGGCTTGGAGGCGGCCACCGCCGCCGCCGCCAACGCCGCCACCAGCAGCAGCACCTTGGAGATCGTCACGCGCTGCGCCGTGCGGGCGTCGCTGTTGATCATCCGGTAGTACAGGTCGTGCGAGAGCGCGTTGGCGATGGTCAGCAGCAGCCCGTCGGCCGTCGACAGCGCGGCGGCCAGGCCGCCCGCCGCGACCATGCCCGACACGACATACGGCAGGCCTCCGATCTCGGGTGTCGCGAGCACGACGATGTCGGCGCCGATCTTCATCTCGCCGAGCTGCAGCAGGCCGTCGCCGTTGATGTCGACCACCGACAGCAGCGACGGATCGACCCGGCTCCAGTTGTGAATCCAGTCCGGCAAGCGGTCGAACGGCGTGCCCACGAGCACGCTGAAGACCTCGTACTTCACGAGCACCGCGAGCGCCGGAGCGGTGACGTAGAGAAGGAAGATGAAGAACAGCGACCACGTCACCGACTCGCGCGCCTCCTTCACCGTGGGCGTCGTGTAGCTGCGCATCAGGATGTGCGGCAGGCCGGCTGTTCCGATCATCAGGCAGAAGACCAGTGCGAGGAAGTTCCGGCGCGACACGTCGAAGGCTTCGCGCTCGCCGGCGTCGCCGTCCGGATCGCCGGCGTACTGCAGCCCGTGCCGCGGCATGCCGGCCAGCGGCTTCGCTCGTTCCTCGCTCGCCGCCGCTTCGCGGGCCCAGATCGCGCGCGCGGCGGCCTCGTTCTTCGGGACGGCGGACAAGGCTCTTTCGGCAGTCCGGATCCGGCTCAGCGGGGCATTCGCCGCTTTCAGTGCCGCCAGTTCGCTTTCGGCGGCGAGGCGGTCCTGCCCAAGCGCCTGCGGCACGTTCGCGAGTTTCGCCGCGAAGTCGTCGGCGCGCGCCTGGAACGCCGCGATGACCTCGATCTCCTTCGGGTCGGCCAGCAGTTCGCGTTCGCGTTCGCTGACCTTCTCCAGCTGCGAGCCGTAGACCAGCTGCGGAATCGGCACGCCGGTCTGCTTCACCGACAGCCACACGACCGGAAGCAGGAACGCGATGATCAGGATGATGTACTGGGCCACCTGGGTCCACGTCACCGCGCGCATGCCGCCGAGGAAGGAGCACACGAGAACGCCACCGAGCCCGAGAAAGATGCCGATCACGAAGTCCACGCCTGTCAGCCGCGCCGTGATCAGCCCCACGCCATAGATCTGCGCGACGACGTAGATGAAGGAGCACAGGATGGCGGCGACGAGTCCGACGAACCGCGGCAGGTGGCTGCCGTAGCGCGCGCCGAGAAAGTCGGGGATCGTGTATTCGCCGAACTTGCGCAGGTACGGCGCGATCAGCAGCGCGACCAGGCAGTAGCCGCCGGTCCAGCCAATGATGAAGGCGAGCCCGGAATAGCCCTGAAGGTACAGCGTGCCGGACAAGCCGATGAACGACGCGGCCGACATCCAGTCGGCCGCGGTCGCCATGCCGTTGTAGACCGCCGGCACGCGCCGGCCGGCGACGTAGTACTCCGACGCTTCGGTCGTGCGGCTGATCATTCCGATGCCCGCGTACAGCGCCACGGTGGCCAGCAGAAAGATGATGCCGATCCAGCGCTTGGGCAGCCCCATCTGCTCGAACATCGCCATCGCCAGCGCGAAAAGAACGAAGCCCAGCGTGTACAGCAGGTAGATGCGGTGCAGCCGGTGCCGAAACCGGGTGTTCAGCTGGCTGGGCGACGGGTCATCGGCTCGCGGCATCGAAAGGTCCCTTTCCCCGCGCGGCGGACCGGCCGCGTCAGTGGGCCGTCGCGGCGGCTTCCCCGGCGGGCACCGTCTGCGTGTCCGGCGAAGCGTCTCCCGAGCCGTCCGCGATGGCCGGCGTGGTGTTCGGCCCCGGCGTCGACCGGCGGGCAAAGAGCGTGTACATCGTCGGCACCACGAAGATCGTCAGCAGCGTGCCCAGCGACATGCCGCCGACGATCACCCAGCCGATCTGCCGGCGGCTCTCGGCGCCCGCCCCGCTCGCGAGCGCCAGCGGCAGCGCGCCGAGCACCATCGCGCCGGTGGTCATCAGGATGGGCCGCAGGCGCAGCGAGGCGCCTTCGACGACAGCCTCCAGCGTCGACAGCCCCTTTTGCCGCATCTGATTGGAAAACTCCACGATCAGGATGCCGTGCTTGGTGATCAGGCCCACCAGGGTGATCAGTCCGATCTGCGAATAGACGTTCAGCGTGCCGTCGGCAAGCTGCAGCGCCGCGAGCGCACCCAGCATCGACAAGGGCACGCTCAGCATGATGACGAACGGGTCGACGAAGCTTTCGAACTGCGCGGACAGCACCAGGAAGATGAACAGCAGCGCCAGCACGAACACCAGCCCCAGCGCGCCGCTGGACGAGCGGAACTCGCGCGACACGCCGTTCAGCTCGGTCGAGTAGCCCGGCTTCAGCACACGATCGGCGGTCGCATCCATGAACGCCAGCGCCTCGCCGAGCGAATATCCGGGCGCCACGTTGGCGGTGATCGCCACCGAGCGCCGCTGGTTGAAGTGATTCAGCTCGCGCGGGCTGACCGACTCGGTCACGGTCACGAGCGACGACAGCGGGATCATCGCGGCGTTGCCGTTGGCCTGCACGCGCCCACGAACGAACATCTTCTCGATGTCCTCGGGCGTCGCGCGGCCGCTCAACTCGGTCTGCACGACCACGTCGTACTGCTGGGCGTTGCGCTTGTAGCGCGTCACGTTGCGACCGCCGAGCATCGTCTCGATCGTGCGCGCCACCTGGTCGACGGCCACGCCGGCATCGGCCGCGCGGTCGCGGTCCACCTGGATGAAGATCTCGGGCTTGTTCAGGCGCAGATCGCTGTCGGGCTGCACGATGCCCGGGTTCTTCGCCATCTCGGCGAGGAACTGCTGTGCAACCTGCGCCAGGTTGGCATACGAGTCGGAGGTGACGACGACGAAGTTGATTGCTCGTTCGCGAAAACCACCGCCGAGCGAGGGCGGCGTGACCGGGAAGGCCGACACGCCCGGCAATGCAGCGAACTTTGGCAGCAGATCGCGCGCAAGCTCCTGCGTGGTCCGGTCGCGCTGAGACCAGTCGGTGGTGCGCATGATCGATATGCCCTGCGACACCGTCGGGTTGCCGGTGACGACGAACACGCGATCGAACTCGGAGTAGCTCAGGCCGATGCGTTCGATCGCGCGCATGTAGCGCTGCGTGTACTCGAGCGTCGCCCCGTCGGGCGCGTTGACGGTCGCGAGGATGACACCGCGGTCCTCCAGCGGCGCGAGTTCGCTCTTCGTGGTCGAAAACAGCCACCAGCTGCCGCCCGCCGCCAGCGCCATCACGACCGGCACGATCCATCGGTGGGCCAGCACCCAGCGAAGCGCGCGCTCATAGCGCCCGGTCAGCGCAACCAGCACGCGCTCCATCAGCCGGTCGAAACGGCGCGGGTTCGGGTTGTGGCGCAGCAGCTTGCTGCACATCATCGGCGTCAGCGTCAGCGCGGTGAAGCCGGAGACGATCACCGCGCCGGCCAGCGTCAGCGCGAACTCGACGAACAAGCGACCGGTGCGTCCCGGCGTGAAGGCCAGCGGCGCATACACCGCCGCGAGCGTCAGCGTCATCGCGACCACGGCGAAGCCCACTTCCTTCGCGCCCTTCAGCGAAGCCTGGAACGGCGTCAGTCCCTCCTCGATGTGGCGGAAGATGTTCTCCAGCATGACGATCGCGTCGTCGACGACCAGGCCGATGGCGAGCACCAGCGACAGCAGGGTCAACGTGTTGATCGAGAAGCCCGCAAGCGACATCAGCGCGAATGAGCCGATCAGGCTCACCGGAATCGTCACCAGGGGTATGACCGACGCGCGCACCGTGCGCAGGAAGACGAACACAACGAGGGCCACCAGCAGCACGGCTTCGGCAATCGTCGTGTAGACCGCCTCGATCGAGCGGTCGATGAAGACCGAGTTGTCGTTGGCCAGGTGCACCGTCAGGCCCGCTGGAAGGTCCTGCTGCACCAGCGGCAGCACATCGCGCACGGCGGCGGACACCTCGAGCGGATTGGCCGTGGCCTGGCGGATCACTCCGGTGGAGATCGACGGCACGCCGTTCAAGCGCACGCTCGATCGTTCGTTCGCCGGGCCCTGCTCGATGCGGGCCACGTCGCCCAGGCGCACCGTGTGGCCGTTGGCCGACTTCAACGCGACGTCGGCGAACTGCGCCACGGTGCGCAAGTCCGTCTGCGCGGTGACGCTGAATTCGCGCTGCTGGCTTTCGATGCGCCCCGCCGGCACTTCGAGGTTCTGCCGGCGCAGCGCATCCTCGACGTCCTGCACAGTGAGCCTGTACGACGCGAGCTTGTCCGGATCGACCCAGATGCGCATCGAGAACGTGCGGTCCCCCCTGATCAGCACATCTGCAACGCCCGGCACCGTCTGCAGCCTGGGCTTGACGATGCGCTCGATCACGTCGGTCACCGCGAGCGGCGACAAGGTGTCGCTGGTGAAGGCGAGCCAGACCGTCGGCGACGCGTCTGCCTCCACCTTCGAGATGATCGGCTCGTCGATCGCATCGGGCAGCCGCCCGCGCACGCGCGACACGCGGTCGCGCACGTCGGCCGCGGCGTCCTCCGGGCTCTTGTCGAGCTTGAAGCGCACCGTGATCTGGCTGCGCTCGGAGCGCGACGTCGACGTGATGATGTCCACGCCCTCGATGCCGGCGATGGAGTCTTCGAGCGGCTTGGTGACCTGCGATTCGATCACTTCCGACGAGGCGCCGGTCAGCGTCGTGCCGACGTTGACCACCGGTTCGTCGATGCGCGGGTACTCGCGCACCTGCAGCTGCTGGAACGAGACGGCGCCGATCAGGACCAGCAGCAAGGACATCACCGTCGCGAAGACCGGGCGGCGGATCGACGTTTCGGACAGTTTCATCGGTGACGCGCCTGCCGCCGATTCATGCGACGAACGCGACGCGCCGGACGGCGACGCTCGACGTGGCGGCCGGCCGGCTGGCCGCGCCGGTCGGCGCGCCGACGTTTACGACCGTCACCGGCAGGCCGTCGCCACGCATCAGCTTCGCTTGCCCCGCCGTCACGACCACGTCGTTCGGCGCGAGCCCTTCGAGGATCTCCGCCTTGCCCGGCACGCGCAAGCCGAGCCTGGCTTCGATGCGTTGGGTGACCTTCCCGTTCGGGCCATCGATGACCTTCACGATGTACTGCTTGCCGGCCAGCGGCACCAGCGCTTCCTCGGGCACCAGCAGCGCCCGCTCGCGCACGGCGAAGACGATGCGCGCCCGCGCGAACATGCCCGCGCGCAGCGTTCCGTCGACGTTGTCCAGGCGTGCACGCGCCAGCAGCGAGCGGCCGTTCGCGTCGACCTGCGCGTCGAGCGCCTCCACACGCCCCCGGTAGCGGCGGCCCGGCACGCCGTCCAGGCTCACGTCGACGGCTTGACCGACCTGGAGGCGGCCGAGCGAGCGTTCAGGGAGGCGGAAGTCGACGAACATGGTCCCGACATCCTCGATGGCGACGATGTCGGCGCCGTCCTTCACGTAGTCGCCGACATCGACGAGGCGGATGCCGGCGATGCCGTCGAACGGCGCGACGATGCGCATGCGGCTGGCCTGCGCGCGCGCAAGCGCCACCTGCGCCTCGGCCACCTCGACGCCCGCCGCGCTCTGGTCGACGGCGCTCTGGCTCACGAAGCCTTGGGCCGCCAGTTCGCGGTTTCGCTGCAGGTTGGTGCGCGTGATGCTCGCTTGCGCCTGCGCCTGCTGCAGCTGGGCGCGCTGCAAGGTGTCGTCCAGCTGGACCAGCAGCTGTCCGCGCCGCACGCGCCGGCCGTCGGCAAAGCCGAGCGTCGCGATGCGGCCGCTGACCTCCGGACGCAGCATCACGCCTTGGCGGGCGCGCAAGGATCCGACGGTGGTCACGTCGTCCTCGAGCGAGCGGCTCTCCACCCGCGCCACCTCCACGGCCACGGGGCCGCTCGGACCGCTCGCGTCGCCGCCGCGGATGGCCGCCGACACAGCAACGCCGTCCGCCGGGCTGCGGGCCACGGGGTTCGCATGCTGCCACCAATACGCGCCGCCGCCGGCGGCAACGATGCCGATCACGGCGACCACGGTGTGAAGCGTCTTCATGTAGTCAATGCAATGGCGGGTGCGACACTGTAACGTCTGGTTGCCGACCGCGCGCGCTCAACCGGCCTGGTCGCACCCGCGATTGGCCAGGCCGTCGGCGCGCTCGTTGCCCGGATCGCCGGCGTGGCCCTTCACCCAGCGCCACTCGACACGGTGGAGGTCGCGCAGCGCGTCCAGCCGCTTCCACAGTTCGGCATTTTTCACGGGCTTCTTGTCTGCCGTCTTCCAGCCGCGCTGTTTCCAGCCATGGATCCATTCGGTGATGCCCTTGCGCACGTATTCGCTGTCGGTGTAGAGGGTGACGTCGCAGGTGCGCTTCAGCGAGGCCAGCGCCTCGATCACCGCCGTCAACTCCATCCGGGTGTTGGTCGTGAGCGGTTCGCCGCCGAAGAGTTCCTTCTCGTGGCCGCCGGAGGACAGCCAGGCGCCCCACCCGCCACGGCCCGGGTTGCCCTTGCAGGCGCCGTCGGTATAGATCGTGACTTGCGGCCGCGGGATAGCCGCACGCGGCCCTGCCGTGTCGATATTCATGAACCGTCTCTGTCGATGGACCCGGCGATGCCGCGGTGGTTGTGCGCGACGACCGCCGGCGCAGTCTTGGCCTTCGCCCGCTCCTTGCGCACGAGCCCGACCAGGCGCATGCCACGCACGCGCTTGACCGCCGTCAGCGAATAGACCGCGCCGAACACCGGCCACCAGCGGTCGCCCGCCCGCTCGGTCCATTCGTAGCGCGCGAGCCAGCGCTCGGTGCGCACCGGCGGGCGGTAGCAACCGAAGCGTCCGGCCTCCACTTCGAAGCTCAGCAGCCGCAGCCAATCGCGAAGCCGCCTATAGCCGATGAAGTCACCGGCGCTGGGAAGGAACAGCGGATCTTGTTTGCGCAGTCCGACGCCGCGCCGCAGATGGCCGAGCCGCTGGCGCAAGCCCCACAGGCTCGCCGGGTTGAAACCGACGATGACGACACGCCCTTCAGGCCGCAGCACGCGTTCGACCTCGCGCAGCGCGAGGTGCGCGTCGCGCGCGAGTTCCAGCGTGTGAGGCAGCACGACGAGATCCAGGCTTTGGCTGTCGAAGGGCAACGCGTCGAAGTCGCAATGCAGCGCTACCGCGACCGGTTGCGGCACGCCGTCGGGGCCGCAGCGCAGCATCTGCGCCGACCCGTCGCCGCACAGCCAGCGGTGCGGCATGCGGTTGGCCTGCAGCGCCTCGAGCGCCGGCAGGCCGACCTGCAAAGCGTGAAATCCGAACACATCTACGACGGCGCGATCGAGATGTTGTTGTTCCCAGGCCAGCAGATAGCGCCCTGCGGGGGTGCGCAGCCACTCGGCCAAATCTATAATCGCGGGGCTTTTCGTCATGAACCTGCTTGCGCTGCCTGCCTTCACCGACAACCACATCTGGATGTTCCACGATGGCACGCGTGCCATCGCCGTCGATCCCGGAGACTCGGCGCCGGTGAACAGCGCTCTCGCGTCGTCGAACCTCACGCTGGCGGGCATTCTAGTGACCCGCCGTCCCGTCGATCGTGTCGGATCGAACGTGGCGACGACACCCCCCACGCGCTGGACCCGAGGGCAGCGCGCCGAGAACAACCACCTTCAATGACCGCATTCACCCCCTTGCGCTGGCTGTCGTGTGCACTGTGCGCCGTGGGGCTTCTCGCCGGCTGCGCCACGCCGCCGCCGACCGCCGAACCCGTCGAACCGATCGCGACCGCCGACGTCGTCGCGCAGTCGGCCGAGCTGCAAGCTCCGGCACCAGCCGCGTCCGCCCCGGCGGATGCCTCCGAAACCAGCACCGATGTCGCGGTGCCCGTTCCGGTCGATCCGCTGCGTCCCGAGGAGCCGGTCGCCCTCGATGACGAAGCCGCGCACGCCGACCTTTGGGCGCGTCTGCGCCGCGGCTTTGCGATGCCCGATCTGGACGGCGAACTCGTGCGCAACCGCGAGCAGTGGTATGCGACCCGCCCCGACTACGTGCAGCGCATGACCGAGCGCGGCAGCCGCTACCTGTTCCACATCCTCGAAGAAGTCGAGCGCCGCGGGATGCCGAGCGAACTTGCGTTGCTGCCGTTCATCGAGAGCGCGTTCAACCCGCAGGCGATGTCTTCCGCCAAGGCGTCGGGCATGTGGCAATTCATTCCGTCGACCGGCCGCCACTTCGACCTGAAGCAGAACATGTTTCGCGACGACCGCCGCGACGTGCTCGCTTCCACACGCGCGGCCCTGGACTACCTGGGCCGGCTGCACGACATGTTCGGCGACTGGCATCTGGCGCTCGCCGCCTACAACTGGGGCGAAGGCAGCGTGCGCCGCGCCATCGCGCGCAACGAGAAGGCGGGGCGACCCACCGACTACCAGAGCCTGCGCATGCCGGCGGAGACGCGCTACTACGTGCCCAAGCTGCAGGCGGTGAAGAACATCGTCGCAAGCCCCGAGGCGTTCTCGCTGACGCTGCCCGAGGTGGCGAATCACCCCTACTTCCTCAGCGTGCCGATCACCCGCGACATCGACGTCGACCTGGCGGCGAGCCTGTCGGGCATGGCGCTCGACGACTTCAAGAACCTGAACCCGCAGATGAACCGGCCGGTGATCCTCGCCGCCGGCACGCCGTATGTTCTGCTGCCCTACGACAACGCCAACCGCTTCGTTCGCGCCTTGATCGATCACACCGGCCCGATGGCGACCTGGACCGCATGGATTGTGCCCAAGACGATGCGCCCGGCGGACGCCGCCAAGCGCGTCGGCATGAGCGAGGCGATGCTGCGCGAAGTGAACCGCATCCCGCCGCGCATGCTCGTGAAGGCGGGCTCCGCGCTGCTCGTGCCGCGCAACGGCAAGGGAACGGAAGACGTCTCCGAACACGTTGCCGACACCGCGATGATGGTGCTCGCGCCGGACCGGCCGCCGCTGCGGCGCATCTCGATCAAGGCCGGCAAGAAAGACACGGTGGCGAGTATCGCCAAACGCTACCGCGTGAGCGCGTCACAGGTGGCCAAGTGGAACCGCGTCGGCACCAAAGCGCGTTTCAAGCCGGGGCAGGCGATCGTCGTCTACGTCAGCAAGGCCGTGAAGGTGGCCTCCCCGGCCAAGACCTCGTCGACGCGCAAGTCTGCCAGCGCGAAGACGACCCGCCAGGCCAGCGGCGCGAAGGCGGGCCGCCCGACCCGGTCCACAAAGGCGCCGGTGCGCTAGTTCAGCTCATCAGCGCCGATCCACCAGCGCGTGGGCGATCGTGCCCAGGTCCACGTATTCGAGTTCGCTGCCGATCGGCACGCCACGCGCGAGGCGCGTCACCCGCAAGCCTTGCGCTTTCAGCGTCTCGGCGACCACGTGCGCGGTAGCCTCGCCTTCGGCGGTGAAGTTGGTCGCGACGATGACCTCTTCGACGCTGCCGTCGCTCGCCCGGTCCAGCAGCTGCTGCAAGCCGATGTCGCGTGCGCCGATGCCGTCCAGCGGGCTCAGCCGCCCCATCAACACGAAATAGAGCCCACGGTAGCTGCCGGTGCGCTCGAGCGCCGCCTGGTCGGCCGGTGTCTCGACCACGCACAGCAGCCGTGCGTCGCGCGACGCATCGAGGCAAGTGCTGCAGACTGCACTCTCGGTGAAGGTGTGGCAGCGCTCGCAGTGGCGCACCGCGGCGACGGCCGACTGCAGCGACGCCGCGAGCCGCTGTGCGCCTTCTCGGTCATGCTGCAGCAGATGAAAGGCCATGCGCTGGGCCGATTTGACGCCGACGCCGGGCAAGCGCCGCAGCGCCTCGATCAACGAGTCGAGTGCGGGTTCGGCCACGTGCTTGGCAGCGCTCGATCAGAAAGGGAATTTCATCCCGGGCGGCATCGGCATGCCGGCGGTGAGCTTGGACATCTTCTCCTGCGACACCTCTTCGGCGCGGCGGATGCCGTCGTTGAACGCCGCGGCGACGAGGTCTTCGAGCATGTCCTTGTCGTCAGCGAGCAGGCTCGGGTCGATGACCACGCGCTTCACATCGTGCTTGCAGGTCATCGTGACCTTCACGAGCCCGGCGCCCGACTGGCCTTCGACCTCGATCGACGCCAGCTCCTCCTGCGCCTTCTTGAGGTTGTCCTGCATCGCTTGCGCCTGCTTCATCAAGCCGGCGAGTTGGTTCTTCATCATGATGCGTTCTCCTGAATCTTCAATGCGGTTTGACGGATCCGGGCACGATGCGCGCAGACTTGTACTGCGACATCAGCGCCTGGACCAGCGGATCGTTGTGGATGATCTGTTCGGCTTCGCGCTGGCGGCGTTCGCGCTCGACGGCAGCGCGCAGGGCCGGTGAATCTTCGGCGACGCCGGCGTCGATTTCCAGTCGGACCGGCGACTCCAGCAGCTGCGCCAGCGCGGCCTGAAGCTTGTCGCGCTGCGCCGGCGCACGCAGCGTCTCGCGCTCGACACGGAGTCGCCACACCGCCGCCGCGCCGTCCGCCGCGATGTCGGTGCACTGCGACTGCAGCGCGAGTTCGCGCACCAGCGCGGTGATGCTGCCTTGCTGCACCATTCGCTCGACCGTCTCGGCCCAGCGGTCGCCGAGCGCCGTGCGCACCGGTGCGGCGCTCGGCGAGCCGGACGAGGCTTGCGGCGCGCGCGCCGGTTGTGGCGGGGGCGGGGCTTCGTCCATCTCGAACGACGGTGCTTCGACCCAGGGGGGCGGCTCGTCGGTCGATGGCTTGGCCCGCGTCGCGGGCGCTGCGGCCTTGCCTGCGGGCATGGCCGGCACCGGCTTGGCGGGCGCCGGATCCGCCATCCGCGGTGCTGCGACCGCGCCAACGGTGCCTGACGAGACGTGCGCAGCGCTGCGCGGCGGCGGTGCGGAAACCGCGTCCGCTCCGCGCTGCGGACGGAACGCGAGCATGCGCAGCAACACCATCACGAGGCCGCTGTACTCGTCGGGCGCCAGACCGAGTTCGGCGCGGCCATGCAGCGCCATGCTGTAGATCAGCTGGACCTCGTCGGCCGGCAACAAGGCGGCGAGCCGCGACACGCTGGCGGATTCCGGGTCGCCGGCATCGAGCGCGCCGGGCACCGCCTGGGCCACCGCCATCTGTTGCAGCAGGTCGGCCAGCTCTTCCAGCGTGCCCGCGGCCGACAGGCCGAGGCCGCGAAGGCCGTCGGCGGCGGCCACCAGCCCGGCTCCGTCGCCGGCCGCCAGCGCATCGAGGATGCGCACGGCGTGGCCGCGGTCGACGGCGCCCAGCATCTGACGCACGCCCGCCTCGGTCAGCGATCCGGCGCCGAAGGCGATGGCCTGGTCGGTGAGCGAGAGCCCGTCGCGCATTGAACCGCGGGCGGCGCGCGACAGCAGACGCAGCGCACCGGCTTCGGCCGCGATGCCCTCGCCTTCCAGCACGTTCGCGAGGTGCGCGTGAACCGTCTGCGGCGCCATCGGCCGCAAATTGAACTGCAGGCAGCGCGAGAGCACCGTCGGCGGAACCTTCTGCGGATCGGTCGTCGCGAGCACGAACTTGAGGTAGTCCGGCGGCTCCTCCAGCGTCTTCAGCATCGCGTTGAACGCGGTGTTCGACAGCATGTGTACTTCGTCGATCATGTAGACCTTGAAGCGGCCGAGCACCGGCTTGTAGACGGCCTGGTCGAGCAGCGCGGATATTTCCTCGACGCCCCGGTTCGATGCCGCGTCGAGTTCGACATAGTCGACGAAGCGCCCGCTGTCGATGTCGCGGCAGGCGTTGCACACGCCGCACGGCTGCGCCGTGATGCCGCCCGACCCGTCGGCGCCGGTGCAGTTCAGCGACTTCGCGAGCAGGCGCGACACCGTGGTCTTGCCGACGCCGCGCGTGCCGGTGAAGAGATAGGCGTGGTGCAGGCGGCCCTGCTCCAGTGCGTTCGCCAGGGCCTGCACGACGTGCTCCTGCCCGACGAGCTGCTCGAAGCTGCGCGGCCGGTACTTGCGGGCGAGGACCTGATGGCTCATGGCGGGATTCTACGGGGCGTGACCGATAATCCCGGTCCATGAAACCCGCCGCGCCTCCCGAACGATCCGCCACGTTGAGCTACGAACAGGCCGGCGTCGACTACGACCTGATCGACCCGCTGAAGGTCGCCGCGCAGCGGGCCGCGGCCGCCACCGGTGCCCACCTTGCGGCGCACGGCTTCAGCGAAGTCGCCGCGTCGCGCGGCGAGTCGGCGTACGTCGTCGACGTGGGACCGTTCTACATCGCGAGCATCGTCGAATGCCTCGGCTCCAAGGCTCTCGTGGCCGACGAGATGCAGCGCCTCACCGGCCGCAGCTACTACGACGGCATCGCGCAGGACACGATCGCGATGGCGATCAACGACTTGATCACCGTCGGCGCGACGCCGCTGGTCGTGCAGGCCTATTGGGCTGCCGGCGGCTCCGAATGGTTTGCCGACGCGCAGCGAGCCAACGCCCTCGTCGCCGGCTGGAAACGCGCCTGCGACACCTGCGGCGTGGCCTGGGGCGGCGGTGAAACGCCGGCGCTCGCCGGCATCGTCGCCGACGGGCGCATCGACCTCGCCGCCTCGTGCACCGGGCTGATCAACCCAAAGGAACGCCTGTCGGTCGGCGACAAGCTCGGCCCGGGCGATGCGATCGTGCTGCTGAGCTCGAGCGGCATCCACGCCAATGGGCTGAGCCTCGCACGCAAGCTGGCCGAACGGCTGCCACAAGGCTATCTGACGCCGGTGACGCCCGGACTGAGCTACGGTGACGCCCTGCTCGCGCCGACCGTGCTCTATTCGCCGGTGACCGAAGCGCTCTACAAGGCCGGCATCACACCCCACTACTGCGCCAACATCACCGGCCATGGCTGGCGCAAGCTGCTGCGCCATCCGGCCACGCACACCTACCGCATCCACAGCGTGCCGCAAGTCACGCCGGTGCTGAAGTTCATCCAGCAGCATGCGAACCAGGACGACCGCGAGGCCTACGGCACGTTCAACATGGGTGCCGGTTTCGCGCTCTTCGTGAAGGCCGAAGACGCGCAGCGCACCGTGGCGGTCGCCGAGGCCCTGGGCGTGCAAGCCCTCGTTGCCGGGCAGATCGAAACCGGGGCGAAGCGGCTGATCATCGAGCCCTTGAGCATCGAATTCGGCGACGACGCGCTGCAACTGCGTTGATCCGGCGTACTGCGTGAGCCTGGGGCTTGGACCCCGCCCTTACAATCCGCGGTGACGGGCCTCCCCGCATGGAAGCGCGGCCAACCGGGTCAGGTCGGGAACGAAGCAGCCCCAACCGTTGCAACCAGTGCCGGGGTCAGGCTCGTCACCCGAACACAAAGAGAAACGGCCTCGGATGAAATCCGAGGCCGCTTTTTCGTCGAGGAGCCTGGTGATCAGGCCTTGGCTTTGCGGCGGCGCGCGACCATAGCGACCACACCCAGACCCGCCAGCATCAACGCGTACGTTTCCGGTTCAGGAATGGCTGGAACGCCCGGCGTGACGCTGCCGAAGGTCACGTCGTCGAACACGACCTGATTGGCCACGCCCGCAAACGACACCGACATTGCGGTACCGGCGAAGCCGATGCCGGACGCGACGAACGGGCAGAACCCGGCGTTGTATTCCGACCCGCACGTGCTCGGCGTCGTCGGCAGGGCCAAGGTGGCCAGCAGATTGCCGGTTCCGTTCAGGCCGTCGTACACGCTGACGCTGCCAGCGACGTTGGCCGCGCTGTAGAAAAACGAGAAGCCAGTGTCGAATCCTGCTGCGACGTTCATGAACGTCTCGGATCCCGACAGGAAGAAGAGCCCGCCCTTGTCCGAATCAGGGTCGCCCAGGCCGCCGCGCGACGTGTTGGAGCATGAGGTCCCGGGGGTGTTCAGGCAAATCGCCTGGGCATTGCCCGAAAATCCGACACCGAAATTCGTGCCGCTGGTTCCGTCACTGCTGGTGCCGCCGTTGTAGAAGTCCTGAACGAACGCGTATCCAGACGGATACGTGGCGTTCACCCCTTCGAAATCGAGCACGATAGTGGCCGCGTTGGCGGTGCCTGCAGTGCAGGCCAAGGCCAATGTCCATGCGAATGCATGACGCATTTTTTTCATCCCAGTCTCCAAGGTTGTTGAGCGATTGCAAACCCGGGGTGCAACCCGCAGTGAACAAGTTACTCGGTCACGGACCGCGGCGCCACCCTCGGTCAAGGGGGTCCGGACCGTAACTTAGGGGTGAAGCTCGCTCGAACCCTGCCAAAACTGGACGTCCGCACAGCCGAACTGCCGATGCGGTGTCAGCGCCCGCCCGGGTGACGGGACAATTCGGCCATCGCCCGCTTGTACTCGTCCTGCGCGCGCTGAATGCACTCCCGCTGGGACTCGCGCGCCGTTTCGCTGCGGCAGCCTTCCCGTTTCGCCCAGTCGAGCGCGTTGATGGCCTCTTCGCGGGCAGCCTGCGGGTCGGCGGGCGGCCCCGGCTCGGTCGTCAGGTCGACGGTGGTCTCGATGACGATCGGCTCGGGAGTCTGCGGTACGGCCACCGGTTGCGGCGTCGCGCCGGGTTGAACCTGCACCTGAGGCTGGGTCTGAGTCTGCGGGATGACGAGAGCGGGGTCGGCCGCCGGCTGCGTTTGAGCGAACGCCAACGGCGCGGCCAGTGCCATCGCGCCCCATGCAGTGATTGCATACAGTTTCATGAGCGTGTCCCTTTCCAACTGCCCACATGGGCACTTCGAAAGCGGCAAGCGGGGTGCCCGCCAGGCTCAGCCGGCCTGTCGGAACGCCATCACCGCCTGGTTGCGCAAGGTGCGCAGCATCGACAGCTCCTTTTCGCCCAGGTCGATGCCGCCGGGCGTGGCCTTGTCGGCATAGATCAGCGCAAAAGGCGCCCCCTTGAGCAGCAGCGGCAGCAGCAGGAACGCCGGTGCGTCGACTGACTGCCGGTACCACGGCGGCAAGCGGCTCGCGATGTTCGCGACGGTGGCGTCGCTGATCAGCGTGTCCGCGCCTTTCAGGCAGACGGCGGCGAACAGATCGTTGGGTGTCTTCAGCGGCACCTTGAACGCGGCCGACACACGCTCGGCACCGTCGCCGAGACCGAAGCGCCCGGTCAGCGTCCCGGTCTTCGGGTCGCGCAGGCAGAACACGATGCGGCGAAAACCCAGCGCGCGGTACATGGTCTCGAGGATCATCCGCAGCACTTCGTTGAGACGAAAGTTCTCGACCATCGAGTTGGTGATGTCCTGGATGCCGGCCGCCATCACTTCGGCGGCGTTGTTCTCAGCGGCCGCACCATCCAGCGGCGACGGCATCGTGGCCTGCAATTCGTGCGGGCTCAGCGTGTCCGGTTCGTCCGGCCCGGTTTGCGGGGCCGTTTCCGCCGGCGCATGGATCAGCCGGCTGGCCGGCGATCCGGCAGCGACATGCAGGTTCATCGCCTGGGCCATCTGCGACAGCTTCACCCGTGCATCGGCGGCCGCTTGCTGGATGACCTTCGGACTCACCCCGAGCAGCTTGGAATGACGTTCGGCGACCGCGGCGAGCCCCTCGGCGGCGTCGCCGCGCATCAGCACGTCGGTGATCTCGTTGCCTGCGAGTGCAAGCCAGCGCAGCCTCTCGCCCGGCGTGTCCGCGATGCGGGCCGGCAGCTCGCCGGACGGCCGCCGCATGCAGCGCTGCAAGCCTTCGGGCAAGCCCCATGACTTCGCCACGCCGACGCCCAGATCCTCGAAGCTGACCCCCAGCACCGACACCGATGCCGACGCCTCCACCGCCGGGTTCGGCGTGCGGCCGCTCTTGGCGTGATCGTCGAGCACGGCCCGGACCTGGCGGGCCTCCTCGGGAAAGTAGAACTCGGTCAGCAGGCGGCCGAGGTTCTGGAACATCGCGCCGATGAAGGCCTCTTCGCTTTCGCGCGCCACGGAGCAAAGTTCGCCGGCGACCGAACCGGCCATCAGCGCGCGCAGGAACTCTTCCTTGAGCTGTTTGGCATGGCCCTTGTCGTGCATGTGCTCGAGCAGCACGAGGCTCAGCGCCATGTTGCGGATGCCGGCAAAACCCACCAGCGCCACCGCCCGCGACACGGTGCTGATCGTGCCTCCGCCGGCGTGCCGGTACGAGGCCGTGTTGACCATGCGCAGCAGCTTGTTGGTCAGCGCCACGTCCTTCAGGATCTCGTTCGACAGGCTGCCCAGGCTCTCGTTCTCGGAGTTCGCGACACGCTGGATGCGCCCAACCGAGTCGGACATCGTGGGGAAGTCGCTCTTGTGCTTCATCCGCCGCAGCAGGAAGTCGAGCGTGCCGCTGTTGCCGGCCACGACCGGCACGGCGTCGGCGGGTGCGAGCCAGTCCTGCAGCGCCTGACGGAACTTGGCGGCGCTCGCGTGGCGCTGCGCCGCATCGCGCGCGAGCGCCCTGAGGACGATGGCCCGCAGCGCATCATCGACGTCGGCGGCCAAGTCGGCCGGCAGCGACAGGTCTTCGTGCGCCGTGCGGTAGATCGCACGGTACGAGTCGCGCTCGCCGATCAGCGGCTTGCCGTGAAGCGCCTCGGCGAGCACCAGGCCGGCGGCGAACACGTCCATCGCCGGCGTCGGCGCAGCGCCGTGCGCCGCTTCGGGCGACATGTAGCCCGGCGTGCCGACGACCTTCTGGTTGTTCGCCGCATCCTTCACGCGTGCGGCGATGCCGAAGTCCATCACACGCGCCCGCCCGGCCCCGTCGACGAGGATGTTCGAGGGCTTCAGGTCGCGGTGGACGACGCCCGCGGCATGCGCTGCCTGCAACGCATCCAGCACGCCGAGCATCAGCTGCACCGCTTCGCGCGGCGGCAACGCCCCGCGGGCGCGCAGGTGCTCGGCCAGCGTGCGCCCTGCGACGTATTCGAAGACCAGGTAGGGCTGCTGCTCGTGCATGTCGGCTTCGAACACCGGCACGATGTGCGGGTGCGTCAGCCGGCTGACGCTGCGCGCTTCCTGCAGCCACTGGTTCACCGCGGCAGCATCGGTGTCGGCCGGGCGCAGCAGCTTGACTGCCACCTCGCGTTCGAGGCGCGGGTCGAACCCCAGCCACACCGTGGCCTGCGCCCCCTTGCCGAGCACGCGCCGAAGTTCGAAGCGGCCCAGATGGGCCGCACGTGGGGTGGTGGAGGGAACGGCGGCCATCGGCATCAACGCCCGTCCGGAGCGGCGGGCATCGCGGCGCCTTCGCTCTCCACCTTGGCGACGCTGGCCACGCGCTTGCCGGTGCGCAAGGCTTCTCGCGCCGCCTGCATCGCCTCCTGCAAGTCGCGCGTGCCGATCTCCAGCGCTCGCGCGTAGCGCTGGGCGACGAGATTCAGCGCATGCGTCAAGCGGGTCGGCGGCGTCAGCGTGACGGCGTCGACGGCATCGTTCGCGGCGCTGGCCGCAGTGCGCAGCACGTCGCCGTCGCCTTCGGGCGCCCGGGCCGTGCGGTCGCGCGGGAGGCGGTGGATCATGTGCTGCACGTCTTCCCCGAGCCCCCAATGACGGGCCACGGCGGCGCCCAGCACTTCGATGTCGACGCCCAGCACCGCGTAGGACGCGCCGGCCTCGGTCATGCCCGGCTGCTCCGGCGTGCCGGGCTCGGCATTCGCTGGAGGCGGCGATGGGCGCATCAGTTGCCAGACCTGCTCCGCCTCGTCGGCGAAGTGGTAGCGCAGCAGCAGCCGGCCGAGGTTTTGCAGCACCGCGACGAGGAAGACGACCTCGGGGTCGTAGCCGGCCGGGCACAGCACCTGCGCGACGTGGCCGGCCAGGCGGGCGCGCTCCATCGTGCGCTGCAGCGCTTCGGCGCCGGCGGGATTCAGCGGCCCCGGCCACACGCGCAAGGTGGCCGCCGCCTGGCGGATCCCGTTGATGCCGACCAGCGCGATCGCGCGGCGGATCGTCAGCACCGGGCCGTTGCCGGCCACTTGCGTGCCCTGCACCTGCGCCGAATTCACCTGCCGCAGCAGCTCGAAGCTCAGCGCCATGTCCTGCAGGATCTGGCCCGCCATCTCGTCGGTGCGCTGGCCCTCCTTCGACGTGAGCCGGGCGACACGGCCGCCCACGCCCGGCATCGCCGGCAGGTGGCCGATCGCGCGCATGCGGTCCAGCAGCAGCGCCAGCGGCCCGCCGGTGTCCTGCGCCTCGGCGGTGCGCCAGCCGTCCAGCGCCTGCAGCAGGGTCCGGGCGTTGAGATAGCGCTGGCGCGCAAGCGCTGCGGTCGTGCGGTTCGCGATCGCGCGCAGCGCTTCGGGGATCGGGTGCGGCGTCGTCCACTGCAGGCGAACGATTTCGCGGCCAACCGGCGGCAAGCGCGAGATGACGAGCGCCGTGTCGGCTTCGTCCAGCGGCGCCTGGCCGGTCAGCAGATGCTGCAGCAACAGGCCGCAGGCGAGCACGTCGCGTTCGGCCGCTTCGCGTTGTGCGCGCAGCCGGTTCGAATCGAGCGCGATGCCGCGATCGTTGGCGCGCGACGGGTCGACGCCGGCGTCGACCGCACGTCCGGCGGCCGCGAGCGCCATCACGCGGACGGAGCCCTGTTCACTGATCAAGAGGTGGTGCAATTGCAGGTCGCCGTGGGCGGCCCCCGCTTCGTGCGCGAACGCCACGCCCTGCAGCGCTTCGCAGATCCAGCCGACCCCCTCCAGCGGGGGCGGTTTGGGGTGGTCCGCCAGCCACTCGGCGAGCGTGACACCCAGCGCCCGGTCGACCGCGACAAACGGCCAGTTCTCCTGGATGCCGATGTCGACGACGTGGGCCAGGTTCGGGTGGTTGAGGCGCGCGGCGGCACGCGCTTCGTCGACCCAGCGCTCCATCGCGGCCGGCGTGGCCGGCTGCACGCGCGGCAGCGTCAGCATCAGTTCCTGCTCGAGACGCGTGTCGAACGCCAGCCACACCATCGTGCCGCTGCTTTTGCCGAGCAATTGGCGCAGCTCGAAGCGGCCGAGGCGGCGCGCAACGGCGGCGGGGCGAGGTTCGGGAGACGCAGGAGCGACCATCGTGGAGAGAGACGAAGTTGCCTGATTGGATGCCGAGACAACCGTTGGCAAACGGCAGATCAGGGAGGGCATTCACCGCCTTTTAGTTGCCATCTCGTTCATCGGCAAAAACTCGCTGGACAGTTGCTTGCCCCTTTCGTGGCAGTGTGAGGTGCGCCGTGCCGTTCTCGGCTCCGGTTCCGCGGCAAACGTGAATTCCGGCCGGTTCAGGGGACTTCGACGATTTCCCCGGCACCGGTGATGAACGCGCAGCGCACGGTGTCGCCGGGCTGCAGCCGCTGGATCGCCGAGCGGTAGCGCAGCAACTGTTCACGATAGGCGGCGAGCGCCTGCGGTGCGTGCTGCAGCTTGTAGTCCAGCACCCACCAGCAGCGCTGTCCGTCTTCTTCGAGTTCGACCAGACGGTCGATGCGCAAGACCTGATCGGCTTCGCCGACCGGCACCTCGTTGCCGGCCCATCGCAGGCCGGCTCCGCCGAAGAAGCGCCGGCACGCGGGGCTGGCCCAGATGCGGTCGGCCAGCCGCGCCACCTCTACATCGTCGACCGCGAATTCAAGCGCTGCGGAAGCGGCCAGCTCGCTCAGGTCGACTGGCGCGCCACGCGACGGCGCCGCCGCCCATTCCAGCACCCGATGCACTGCCTGCCCGAGGCGGCTGGCCTCACCGTCGCTCGCGATCGGCGCAGCGGCAAGCTCGGTCCGGCGGCCCTGCCAGGGTGGCAGCGATGCCAGCGACGGCTGCGTGGGCAGCGAACGAACCACCGCCGCATCAACGGGCACCGGTGACCAAGGCGAAGCGCACACCTCGACGCGGGCCCACCACGACGCCCGGTCCGGCAGCCGGAACGGCTCGGTCGCACTGAATACCAGCCGGGTCCGCGCGCGCGACATCGCGACGTACAGGCCGTTGAGTTCCTCGCGCGCGCGTGCCGCCCGCTCGCGCTCCAGCGGGCCCGACAGCGACGGTGGGCACTGCGCCTCGGAATAGACGAAGGCGCACAGCAGCGGATGCTCGGACTCGACCGGCCAGTCGACCAGCAAGGTCGCCGTTTCGGCGGCCTTGGGCTCGGGATCGCTGTCCATCACGAACACGACGTCGGCTTCCAGCCCCTTGGCCCCGTGCACCGTCAGCAGCTGCACGGCGCCGGGCTGCATCGCGGCCGGCACGCGGATCTTGCGCCGTTTCAGCGCCCGCACGAAGTTGTACGGCGTTGCATAGCGGGCGCCGTCCAGCGTCAGCGCCTGGTGAAGCACGGCGTCGATCGCACCGAGCGCGGCGGCGCGCCGCTCGGCCGGCACGGCGGCCGCGACACGTTCGCGCACCTGCCCTTGGTCGACGACGAGGTCGAGCACGTCGTGCGGCGGCAAGCGCCCCGCCGCGGCCTGCCAGCGCGGGAGCAGTTCCTGCGCACGGCGCAGCGCGGCACTCGGGTGGTCGAGCTCGCGCAGCGCGCGCCACCAGTCGCAGTGCGCGGCCGACGCAACGGCCAGCGTCACGAGGTCGTCGTCTGCGACGCCGAAGACCGGGCTGCGCAACGCATGGGCGAGCGAGAGCCGGTGTTGCGGCGAGACGAGCACGTCGAGCAGGGCGACGAGGTCGCGGGCCTCGGGAGCGTCGAGCAGCGAGAAATCCTCGGCCGCGGCGAACGGCACGTGGCGCGCCGCCAGCGCCTGGGCCACCAGCCGCAGTGATTCGCGCTTGCGGCACAGGATCATGATGTCGTCCGGCGCCGCCTGCCTGGTTGCGATCAGCACCTCGATGGCGAGCGCGACCTGCTGCGCCTCCTGTTCGCGCAGCACCTCGTCCGGCTCGTGGCGCGGTGCGCTCAGGCTGTCGCGCCATTCGGCGTGCTCGTCCGGGTGCTCCGCCTTGTCGGGCTTCGGCGGGCGCGGCACACGAGGCAGCGTCAACACGCCGGCGGCGGCGACGGCCGCGATCTCGGTCGTGTGGGGCCGAAAGCCGCTGAACTCGTTGGCCCGCTGCGCCGCGTCGAAAACCTCGTTCACCGCCGCCAACACTTCCGGCGCGTTGCGGCGCGTGTGGTCGCACGCCAGCACGCTGCCGCCAAGCCCTTGCACGACGAAGTCGCGGGCGGCGTCGAACACACGCGGTTCGGCCCGGCGAAAGCGGTAGATGCTTTGCTTCGGATCGCCGACGATGAACACGCCCGGCGGCCGCTGCCCGCTGGCGCCGCCGCCGGCACCGGCATAGCCGGACAGCCACGCGTGCAGCGCATGCCACTGTAGAGGGCTCGTGTCCTGGAATTCGTCGATCAGCAGATGACGCACCCGCGCGTCGAGCCGCTCCTGCACCCAGCCGGCCAGCGTCGCGTCGCCAAGCAAGGCGAAGGCGCAGCCCTCGAGGTCGGCCATGTCGGCCAGGCCGCGAGAACGCTTGTAGGCGGCGAACTCGGCCAGCAAGGCACGCGACAGGTGCACCATGCGGCGGTGCTCCTCGTGCGCCGCCTGCTGCACGCAGGCGCGTTCGATCTCGTGGAGCAGCGCCGCCGCTTCGGGCAATCCCGGCGCGTCGAGGTTCTTGCGCAGCTCGCCCTTCTGCGTGAACAACGCGGCACGCGCCGCCGCGAGCCCCGGCAGCGGCTCCCTCAGCGCCAGCGCCTGGTCCAGCAGCGCGCCTCGCTTGCGGCAAACGACTCCCTTGTGCGCCATCAGCGCAGCGGCGACGGTACGGAGCATCGACTGGGCCGGCGCGGACAGCAGCCGCTGCGCCGGATGCTCGAAGCCGGCGAACTCCGCCCAATGCATCCGCGCCGGCGGCACGCTGTCGTCGAGCCGGCCGGCCGCGTCGGCGAGCTCGATCTCGACCCGCTTTTCCCAGGCGGCATCCAGCCATTTGCGCAGCTGGGTTCGCCCACGTTCGCGCACCAGGACGTCGTAGTCCGAGCGCAGTGCCGGGTCGGCGAGCACGGCCGCATGAAAACGCCGGTAGACCTCGGGCCGGTGATCGGCCGGATCCTCGATCAGCTCCATGTCGGGCTGCAAGCCCAGCTCGGCCAGCAGTTCCAGCGGCGCGGCTCGCAGCAGCTGCGAGAACCAGGCGTGGAAGGTGCGCACCTCCACCGTCCGCCCGCCGCGCAGCAATCGCTCGTGCAGCCCGGCCAGCGTCGGCGCGAGCGCCCTCGCCTCGGCGTCGTCGAGGCCACGCTCGCGCAGCGCCGTCACGCGCTCGCTGTCGCCGCAGGCGGGGGATGCGAACTCGCGCAGCCATTCGTCGAGCCGTGCACGCATTTCGCCCGCCGCCTTGCGGGTGAAGGTGATCGCGAGGATTTCGTGCGGCTGGGCACCGGCGAGCAACGCACGCAGGATGCGCGATACCAGCATCCAGGTCTTGCCCGCACCGGCGCAGGCTTCGACGACGACGCTGCGCGCCGGGTCGCAGGCGGCCGCATAGAACGCCGGGCGCGGAACGGGACGGCCGTCGATGGCGTACGCGGGCGCCGTGCTCATTCCACCTCCTCGGGCACCGCCCAGTGGTCGCGTCGGCACAACCCTCGCGCTTCGCAGTAGGCGCAGGCCCGGCCTTCGCCCAAAGCCGGCATCGCGGCACCGTCGCGCAAGCGCGCCAGTTCGCGGCCGACGCCTTCGACGAGCCGGCGGCCCGACGCCTCGACGTTCCTGTGTTCGATGACCTTGATGCCCTCGGCCTCGTCCAGCGCCAGATAGGCCGCGGCGATCTCGCCCGTGGCTTCCGACTGCTGCGCCATCAGCGCCGCGTAGAACGCGAGCTGCGTGTCTTCCAGTGGCTGCTTCACGACGGCGCGCAGGGCTTGCGCGCTGCCGGTCTTGTAGTCGATGAGCTGGATGACCGGCCCGTCGTCGCCGCGCACGCTGTCGACGCGGTCGATGACGCCGTGCATCTCGACGCCGCCCCACGGCGCCGGCCGCGCCGCCAGCTCGCGCTCGCCGTCCAGCCACTGGGCGCCGTCGTCGTCTCGCGCATGCAGCCACTCGACGTAGCGCGGCGCAAAGCGCGCGAAGGTGGCGGCAAACGGCAGGAACGACGCATCGTCCAGCCGCAGGTCCCGCTGCGCTTGAAGCGTGATCTCATGCAGCCGCGCGACCTCAGCCGGCACCGGCAACGGCTCGCTTCGTGTCGCGTGAAAACGATGCAGCACCGCGTGCAGCCAGGTCCCGTAGTCGCGCTTTTGCACCTCGTCTTCCAGTTCGTCCGCCTCCCGCAGCGACAGCACCCGAAGTGCGAAGAACCGGTACGGACAGACGCGCAGCGCTTCGCAGGCGCTGGCACTCAGGCGCGCGGGCAACAGCGACGGCGCCGACGGCAAAGGCCGTTGCACGGGCTGCGGTGCGAGTGCCACGTCTTGCAGCGGATCTGCAGCATCCGCCAGGGCGCGGCCGCCGCCGCGTGCCTCCGCGAGGGCGAGACGTTCCCACAACGGGCTGGCCGCCAGCGGTTCGCCGCCGTCGTCGCGCCGCCGCAGCAGCGTGACACGAGGCAGGCGCAGCACTTGGGCGAAGGCCAGCGCTTCGGCATCGCGGCGCATCGCGGCGGACGGCAGGCCGAGTTCCGCCGCCAACGCATCGCTGAGCAGCGGATGCGGCGCCGGCGTGGCGCCGAGGTGCCTTTCGTCGGCGCCGGCGAAGACCACGGCGGCAAAGGGACGCAGCATCGCGCGTTCGAGCGGCGTGATCACCACCGGCGCATCCGCCGCGGGCGCCGCCGGCGACGGCGGAACGAAAGATGCGTCTTCCAGCGCGCCGTCGACCCAGCGGGCGAAGTCGTCCAGGCTCATCGTGTCACCGGCGCCCGCCCGCTCGACCGCCGATCCGCCGTGATGGAGGTGAAGGGCCGCGAGCAGCTGCCGCCCGGCATCGTCGGCCGCCAGCGTCGTCCACGCACCGCAGCCTTCCAGGGCCCCACGCAGCAAGAGCAGCCACGCCGACAGGGCACGCTGGCCCACGGCAAGAGTGTTGACGACATCCTGGGCCGCCTGCCACAGCGCCGCGGCGCCATCGGGCAGCGCAACGGCATCCACCGCCGCCGGCACCATCCAGCCCTCCCGCCGCGCGATGCGTTCCAGCGATTGCAGCGCACTGTGGCCATGGGTCAGCCCCGGCCATCCCGGCGCGCAGGCCTTCAGCCAGTCGAGCCAGTCGTCGGTTCCGCTGCGCCGGTCGGCCACGCGCAGCAGGCCGGCCACGGCCGCAGCGGCGCGGGTGGTCGACAGTTTCCATCCGGTTTCGTCGAGCAAAGGAACCTGCTCGCGCGACAGCAGCGCACGCACGCGGCGCATCAGCAGGCGGTCCTGAGCGATCAGTGCCACCGGTGCGATGCGCTGCGCCAGATGGGCCAACACATGCCCGGCCGTGCGCTGCGCTTCGGATTCGAAATCGGCACAGACAGCCACACTCACGTCCGCATGCCCGGCGGCATGCGCCAGCGGATCGTCGGCCGGGGGATCGGTGTCGATCAGCAGCCCGGGAGTCGTCGCATCGTGTGACAGCACGGCAAGCGTCAGCGGATCGGGGCCGCCGGCCTGCACCGCGATCCAGGCCGCGGGCCGCAATTCGTACAGCGCGTCGGTGAGCGGCACGGCGCTCGCCGCGGCCCATTCGAAGGCCACGCGCGCGAGCATCCGCTCGGTGGCGCCCGGCCCGCTGCTTGCCACCAGCCGTTCGCGAGCAGAACGCCAGTGGTCCTCGCGCCGATCGGGAGCGACCGCGGCGGCGGCTCGCGCCAGCGCGTGGGCGGTCTTCACGACGGCGTTGACTGCATGGTCGAAACCGCGCGGATCGCGCCGAAGCCACGTGGCGGCCGATCCGTGCGGCCTCAACAAGCGCCGGGCGACCAGGCGGTCGAGCGCCGCATCGAAGCTGATCTGCAGGGGGTCACTGGCCTGCGCCGGCCCGAGGCTGCGCGACAGCGTCAGCGTCGTTTCGATGCGCGGCATCCATCCGCCCGCCCGCGCCCACGCGCGCCGCGCGAGCGGCAGGTGCTGCGCGAACGGAACGAGCACGATCGTGTCGCGCGGGGCGAGCCCCAGCCCTTCGATCCATGTGCGCGATCGCCGGACGATTTCGGGCCAGGGGTCGCCGGACGGGATTTCAAGAGAGATGCGGACTATCGACGCCATAGGAAAAAGGGGGCCGCCGCGCGCTGCGCGACGCGAGCGTGGGATAGGCACAATGTGTCAGAATCATTGTGCCTTGCCGCATCGCGGCGCAGCCCGAAGGACTCTCATATGAGCAGTGAACTCATCAAGCACACATCAGACGCGTCGTTCGACAGCGATGTCCTGCAGGCCGACAAGCCCGTTCTCGTCGACTACTGGGCCGAATGGTGCGGGCCCTGCAAGATGATTGCCCCCATCCTCGACGAGGTGTCGAAGGACTACGACGGCCGACTGCAGATCGCGAAGATGAACGTCGACGAGAACCGCGCCGTTCCGGCCAAGTTCGGCATTCGCGGCATCCCGACGCTGATGCTGTTCAAGGACGGCCAGCTGGCCGCGACCAAGGTCGGCGCGTTGTCCAAGGCGCAGTTGACCGCTTTCCTCGACGGTCATCTATAATCCGCCCAATCGCTTCGGGAGAAGTGCCAGCGCCCACAAGGCGGCCGCTCCCTGAGCCCCGAGTTTTTCGCCACCACGCCCTGAAGCCGAAGTCGGCTTCGCAGTCTCGAAGGCGCGTGGATTCGGCCTCCCACTCCGACGATCCCACTCTTTTTCGCGACGCGTTTTCGCACTGAAGTCACAGGCGATGCGGTCGCGGCGAAGCCGGGACAGGCCGAAACGTCGGTTGATCGCCGTTGGCAGGCGAATCGCCCATCCATCCCAGGGTACCCACCCATGCATCTGTCCGAACTGAAAGCCCTCCACGTCTCCGAGCTCATCAAGATGGGCGAAGCGCTGGAGATCGAGAACGTCGCCCGCATGCGCAAGCAGGAGCTGATGTTCGCGATCATGAAAAAGCGCGCCAAGGGTGGCGAGCAGGTGTTCGGCGACGGCGTGCTCGAGGTGCTGCCCGACGGCTTCGGCTTCCTGCGCTCGCCCGATGCGAGCTACATGGCGTCCACCGACGACATCTACCTGAGCCCGAGCCAGATCCGCCGTTTCAACCTGCACACCGGCGACGCCATCGAAGGCGAAGTGCGCGTGCCCAAGGACGGTGAGCGCTACTTCGCACTGGTGAAGGTCGACAAGGTCAACGAGCTGACGCCAGAGGAGAGCAAGCACAAGATCATGTTCGAGAACTTGACGCCGCTCTTCCCGAAGGAGCAGTTCAAACTCGAACGCGAGACCAAGTCCGACGAGAACATCACGAGCCGCATCATCGACCTGATCGCGCCGCTGGGCAAAGGCCAGCGCGCGCTGCTGGTCTCGGCGCCGAAAAGCGGCAAGACGGTGATGATGCAGAACCTCGCGCACGCGCTCATTGCAAATTATCCCGAGGTCTACCTGATCGTGCTGCTGGTCGACGAGCGGCCCGAGGAAGTGACCGAGATGCAGCGCACCGTGCGCGGCGAAGTCATCAGCTCCACTTTCGACGAGCCCGCCGCGCGCCACGTGCAGGTGGCCGAGATGGTCATCGAGCGCGCCAAGCGCCTCGTGGAGCTGAAGAAGGACGTCGTGATCCTGCTCGATTCGATCACCCGCCTGGCGCGCGCCTACAACAACGTGCTGCCCTCCTCCGGCAAGGTGCTGACCGGCGGCGTCGATGCCAACGCGTTGCAGCGCCCGAAGCGCTTCTTCGGCGCCGCGCGCAACATCGAGGAAGGCGGCTCGCTGACGATCATCGGCACCGCGCTGGTCGACACCGGCAGCCGCATGGACGAGGTCATCTACGAAGAGTTCAAGGGCACCGGCAACTGCGAAATCCACCTGGATCGCCGCATGGCCGAGAAGCGCGTCTACCCGTCGATCCTGCTGAACAAGTCGGGCACGCGCCGCGAAGAGCTGCTTCTGAAGCCAGAAATCCTCCAGAAGACGTGGATCCTGCGCAAGCTGCTCTACCCGATGGACGAGATCGAGGCGATGGAGTTCATCCTCGACAAGATGAAGTCGACGAAGAACAACCTGGACTTCTTCGACATGATGCGGCGCGGGGGGTAAGTAGCGCTAAAGCTATAATCCGCGGTTTCCCGCTCACGGAAAGTGCGCCAAATGGTTTGGCGTGGCTCCCGCAACCCAGGCGAAAAGGCTCGAGAGGTTCCCATGAAAGAAGGCATTCACCCCACCTACCGCGACGTGTGTTTCGTCGACCTGTCCAACGGTTTCAAGTTCGTGACGCGCTCGTGCGCCCAGACCCGCGAAACCATCAAGATGGACGACGGCCGCGAGCTGCCGCTGTTCAAGGTTGAAACCACCAGCGAGTCGCACCCCTTCTACACCGGCACCCAAAAGAGCATCGACTCCCTCGGCGGTCGCGTCGAGAAGTTTCGCAACAAGTTTGCGCACCTCGGCAAGAAGTAACTCCGCCGCAGCGGCGCACAATCGGAAAAGGCAGCCCAGGCTGCCTTTTTTGCGTCATGAGCGGCAAGTTTCCCACATGCTGCATCATCCGCGCTGACTTCCACCCGGCACCTTGAACTCCCCCAACCCCGCCCTCGTCACCCATCGCGCTGCGCAGCGCCTGCCCCGCCTCGCGCTGCTGCTGTTCTGCGCGGCCTACGTGCTGCCCGGGATGTTCGGGCGCGATCCGTGGAGAAACGCCGACATCACGGCTTTCGGCTACATGGTCAGCATGGCCGAGGGCCGGTCGTCGTGGTTCTCGCCGACGGTGGGCGGCCTCGCGTCGGATGCTGCGCTCTTGCCGTATTGGCTGGGCGCCGCCTTCATCAAGCTGCTCGGGCCGTGGCTGGGCGCGCCGCTGGCCGCGCGCATCCCGTTCGCGTTGCTGCTGGTGCTGGTGCTGACGCTGACCTGGTACAGCAGCTACTACATGGCGCGCACCGACGCGGCCCAGCCCTTGCCTTTTGCGTTCGGCGGCGAGGCCGATCCGGTCGACTATGCCCGCGCCATCGCCGACGGCGCGCTGCTCGCGCTGATCGCCTCGCTCGGCCTCTTGCTGCTGGGCCATGAAACCACGCCGGAGCTGGCGCAGCTGGCCAGCGTCTCGCTGTACTTGTACGCGATGTCCGCGAGCCCGTTCCGCGGCTGGACGGCCAAGCTGTCGGTGCTGGCGGCACTGCCCGCGCTCGCGGCGAGCGGCGCGCCGGCGATCGCGGTGGCGCTGGGCAGCATCGGCGTCGTGCTGTGCCACTACTCGGGCTATGCGCCGGCTCGCCGCTTCGCGGCTTGGGTCGCAGGCAGCACGGTGCTTGCCGCCGCCACAGCGTGGCTGCTGGGTGCGTGGGGCTGGCGACTCGACCTCATCGACTCGGCCGGGCGAGTCATGTCCACGCTGAAGCTGCTCGCATGGTTCATGTGGCCGGCCTGGCTGCTGGCCTGCTGGACGCTGTGGCGCTGGCGCCGGCAGCTGCTGCACCGGCACATCTCGGTGTCGCTGAGCTGCGTGCTCGTGAGCCTGGTCGCCTGCATCGCAATGGACGGATCCGACCGTGCGCTGATGCTTGCGCTGCCGCCGCTGGCAGTGCTGGCGTCGTTCGCGCTGCCGACGCTGCAGCGCAGCACCGCCGCCGCGATCGACTGGTTTTCGGTGTTCTTCTTCAGCATCTGCGCGCTCGTCATCTGGGTCATCTACGCCGCGATGCAAACCGGCGTGCCGGCCAAGCCGGCCGCCAACGTGGCGCGGCTCGTGCCGGGCTTCGTCGCGCCCTTCTCGCTGATCGAACTGGTCTTCGCCGCGGCCGGCACGCTGGCCTGGCTGTGGCTGGTCCGATGGAGAACCGGCCGTCATCGCCACGCCCTGTGGAAAAGCCTGGTGCTGCCTGCCAGCGGCGTGGCGCTGTGCTGGCTGCTGCTGATGACACTGTGGCTGCCGGCGCTCGACTATGCGCGCAGCTACCGGCCGCTCATCGACCGCATCGCGGTTCACGTGCCGAGCGGCGCCTGCGTGGCCGCGCCACAGATGTCGCGCGGGCAGATCGTCGCGCTCGAATACATGGGAGGTTACGACGTTGATTCCGCCGCGCCGCTGGCCGACACGCGCTGCGACATCCTGCTGCGCATCGAGCCGCGCGGCCGGCCGCGACCCGCACCGGCCGGCTGGGTGTTCGTGGCGCGCGAACGCCGGCCCAACGACCGCGACGAAGTGACTGCGATCTATCGCCGCGACGCCGCGGGCTGAACCCCACGACGCCTGTCAACGGGCGCCCATGGAGACGACCGCGCGGCGCGTGCCGGCGGCGGGCTCGACGGCACGAACCCGCGCTGCCGGGAATATCAGCCTGAAGCACGAACCCTTTCCAGGCTCGCTGTCGATCTCCAGTTCGCCGCCATGGCGTTGCGCCACATGTTTCACGATGGACAGGCCCAATCCGGTTCCTCCGGTGTCGCGCGATCGGCTGCCGTCGACGCGGTAGAAACGCTCGGTGAGCCGCGGCAGGTGTTCGCGCTCGATGCCGATGCCCGAGTCGCGAACCTGCAGTTCACCGCTTCCGTCACCGCGAACGCTCCATGACACGTCGATCTTGCCGCCGGCCGGCGTGTAGCGCACGGCGTTGTTGACGAGGTTTGCCGCCGCGCTGAGCAGTTCGGCTTCGGCGCCCGCGATCTGGCCCGCGTCGGCTCCGGCGAAACTCAGCGCGTGCCGGCCGGCCGACAGCGCTTCGGCGTCGGCACGGACCTGCGTGAAGAGTTTGTGCACCGGCACCCACTTGTCCGCCGCCGGTCTCGGACTGCCCTCGAGTTGCGCCAGCGTCAGCAGATCACCGACGAGCGACTGCATGCGGCGTGTCTGCTGCGTCATCAGTTCGAGCACGCGGCGCCGCTCGACCTCTGTCAGTGGCAGGTTGCCCATGGTCTCGATGAAGCCGGACAGCACCGTCAGCGGCGTGCGGATCTCATGCGAGACGTTGGCGACAAAGTCTCGCCGCATCGCGTCGTTGCGCTCACGGTCGGTGATGTCCTGGGACAGCACGAGCTTCATGCCGTCCCCGTAGGCGCGCACGAGCACCGAGATCGTGCCGCGCGTGCCCGGCACCGCGAACGTGATTGCCTCGTCGAACACCTCGGCCTGCATGTGCGCGACGAAGGCGGGCGCGCGCACGAGGTTGGTGATCGGTTGGCGCCGATCGCGCCGCGGGTCGAGCGCGAAGTGGTCCGCGGCGACCGAATTGCACCATTCGATCTGGTCCTGCGCGTCGAGCAGCATCACGCCATTGGGCGATGCTTCGATGGCCGAGAGGAACTGGCCGAGCCGCTGGTGCTCGCTCGCCACCTGCTTTTCAAGCAGCCGCACCGAACGCTCCACGCGATAGCCGACCTCGCCCCAGAACCCCCCGTCTCGCGGCGCGGCACGCTCTTGTTCGCCGCGCACCCACACCATGAAGCGATGGCCGCGCCAAGCGTCGACGAAGGCGCCGATCACGCCCCCGGCGGCGGCTCCGACCAACGTCCCGAAGGCCGGCCACTTCGAGAGGCTGCCGACCAGCATGCCCAGCAACGCGCAGACCACCACCATGAACACGCTGGCCAACACGCGCGGAATGAGTGAGGCCATGGCGTTGCAGCGCCGGTCAGTTCGACAGCGCCTGCACCTGCTGCGTCAAGCGATAGCCGGCGCCTCGCACGGTTTCGATCATCCGAGCGCACTGCACCGGCTCCAGCGCCTCGCGCAGGCGCTTCACGTGAACATCCACCGTGCGCTCCTCGATGAAAACGTGGTCGCCCCAGACCCGATCGAGCAATTGCGCCCGGCTGTGCACACGTTCGGGATGCGTCATGAAGAAATGCAGCAGGCGAAACTCGGTCGGCCCGACGCGAACTTCGCGCTCGTCTCGCGTCACGCGGCGGGTGGCCGGGTCCAGCCTCAAGCCGCTCACTTCCACCACGGTGTCGAGCGCTTCAGGCGCCTTGCGCCGCAGCACGGCTCGGATGCGCGCCAGCAGCTCGTTGGTGGAGAACGGCTTGACGAGGTAGTCGTCTGCCCCGGCGTCGAGGCCGGCGATCTTGTCGGCTTCCTCGGCCCGGGCCGTCAGCATGATGACCGGCAGGTCGCGCGTGCGCGCCTGGCCGCGCCAGCGCTTGGCGAGCGCCAGGCCCGACTGGCCGGGAAGCATCCAGTCGAGCACGACCAGATCGGGCAAAACGCTGTCGACCGCGAATTGCGCCTGATCGGCGGTCGCAGCGATCGTGACTTCATAGCCTGCGTGGCGAAGGTTGATCGAGATCAATTCGGCGATCGCCGACTCGTCCTCCACAACCAGGATACGGCTCATGACGACACCCCGCTCGCCGAGTACGGCGACCCTTCGACAAGCTCAGGACGATCGGTGACCAGGGTCGGGCCTGGCTTGGGGCGGCCCGGCGCGGCGGCCCGCACCATTCGGACTACGTGTCTCATGAATGCTCCTTCACCGCACCATCGTCTCGATGGTCGACACGGGGTTGTGACGGACGTCGGTGCCCTTGACGATGTAGATGATGACCTCGGCGAGGTTCTTCGCATGGTCGCCCACGCGCTCGATCGCCTTGGCGACAAACACGAGGTCGATGCTCGACGAGATCGTGCGCGGGTCTTCCATCATGAATGTGATCAGCTTGCGCATCAGCCCCTCGAACTCCTGGTCGATCTCGTCGTCCTGCTTCAGCACTTCGAGCGCCTTCTCGGTATCGAGCCGCGCGAACGCATCCAGCGCCTTGCGCAGCTGCTTGATCGCGAGCTCGGATTCGTACACCAGGTCGCTGACCGGAAGCCGCATGCGGCTGGACACGCCGCTGTTGACGAGGCGCTGCACCGTGCGGGCGATGCGGGCCGCTTCGTCGCCGACACGTTCGAGGTTGGCGATGGTCTTGCTGATGGCGATCAGAAGACGCAGGTCGCGTGCTGTGGGCTGGCGCCGCGCGATGATGCTGGACAGATCGCGGTCGATCTCCATCTCCATCGTGTTGACGGTCTCTTCCTGCACCAGGACCTGTGACGCGGTTTCACTGCTGAAATTGGTCAACGCGTAGATCGCCTGCGCCACCTGGGATTCGACCAGGCCGCCCATTTCGAGAACACGGGTCGAGATGCCGCTCAGCTCGGCATCGAATTGCGTCGAAAGATGCTTGTCGCTCATGATGCGCAGTCCTCGCTCAGCCGAAGCGGCCGGTGATGTAGTCCTCAGTGTCCTTCTTCTTCGGCTTCATGAAGAGTTCCGACGTCGGCCCGAACTCGATCAGGTCGCCGAGGTACATGTAGGCGGTGTAATCGGACGTTCGCGCCGCCTGCTGCATGTTGTGCGTCACGATGACCACTGTGTAGTCGCTCTTCAGCTCGTGGATCAGCTCCTCGATCTTGCCGGTGGAAATCGGGTCCAGCGCCGAACACGGCTCGTCGAGCAGCAGCACTTCCGGCTTGATCGCGATGCCGCGCGCGATGCACAGGCGCTGCTGCTGGCCGCCGGACAGTCCCGATCCGCTCTGGTTCAACTTGTCTTTCACCTCGTTCCACAGCGCCGCCTGCTTCAGCGCCCATTCGACACGTTCATCCATCTCGATGCGAGGCAGCGTCTCGAACAGCTTCACGCCGAAGGCAATGTTGTCGTAGATCGACATCGGAAACGGCGTCGGCTTCTGAAAGACCATGCCGACCTTGGCACGGATCAGCGACACGTCCCGTTTCGAGCGCAGGATGTTCTCGCCGTCCAGCAGGATTTCGCCTTCGGCGCGCTGGTCCGGATAGAGTTCGAACATCCGGTTGAAGGTGCGCAGCAGGGTCGACTTGCCGCAGCCCGACGGGCCGATGAACGCGGTCACCTTCTTCTCGGGAATGTCGAGGTTGATGCGCTTGAGGGCCTGGAAACTGCCGTAGTAGAAGTTCAGGTCTCGCACCGAAAGCTTGGGCTTTTCGGTGATGGGGAGTGCCACTTTCGCGTCCATGCAGGCGACCTTGTCAGTGTTTTTGGCGGAACATCACGCGCGCCAGGATATTGAGCGCGAGCACACCCAGCGTGATCAGGAACACGCCTGCCCACGCGAGCTTTTGCCAGTTTTCGTAGGGGCTCATCGCAAACTTGAAGATTGTCACCGGCAGGCTGGCCATCGGCTGGCCGAGATTGGTGGTCCAGAACTGGTTGGACAGCGCGGTGAACAACAGCGGCGCCGTCTCGCCGGCGATGCGCGCGAACGCCAGCAGAACCCCGGTGACGACGCCGGCGCGCGCCGCCTTCAGCGTTATGGTGGCGATGACGCGCCACTTCGGCGCCCCCAGCGCGTAAGCCGCTTCGCGCAACGAACCCGGAATCAGCGACAGCATGTTCTCGGTGGTGCGTATCACAACCGGGATGACGATCAGCGCGAGCGCCAGCACGCCCGCGAAGGCGGAGAAGCTTCTCATCGGCGACACGACCACGGCATAGATGAACAGGCCGATCACGATCGACGGCGCGGACAGCAGGATGTCGTTGATGAAGCGGGTCACGTTGCCGAGCCAGCCCTTCTGCCCGTACTCCGCCAGGTAGATGCCCGCGAGCACGCCGACCGGCGTGCCGATTAGCGTGGCCAGCGAGACCATCGTCAACGATCCGAAGATCGCATTCGCGAGGCCGCCGGTCTCCGCCTGCGGCGGCGGCGTCATCTCGGTGAACGTGCTGAAGGTCAACCCGCCGATGCCGAGCCGCACCGTCTCGATCAGGATCCAGATCAGCCAGAACAGGCCGAAGGCCATCGCCGCCAGCGACAGGGTCAACGCCACGACGTTGACCGCCTTGCGACGCTGATGCTTGGAAAGGCGTGCCGCGTCGTTCGTGTTCGCGGTGCTCATGCGATCACCCCTTCGCGCTTCTTGAGCTGGGCCAGCAGCAGCTTGGACAGCGCCAGCACGACGAAGGTGATGAAGAACAGCACCAGTCCGAGGTAGATCAGTGAGGCCTGATGCAAGCCTTCGGCCGCTTCGGCGAACTCGTTGGCCAGCGCCGAGGTGATGCTGTTCGCCGCCTCGAACAGCGACAGGCTGTTGAGCTGATTGAAGTTGCCGATGACGAACGTGATGGCCATGGTCTCGCCGAGCGCCCGGCCGAGGCCCAGCATGATGCCGCCGATCACACCGGTCTTCGTGTAAGGCAGCACGACCTTGAACACCACTTCCCAGGTGGTCGAGCCGAGGCCGTAGGCCGACTCCTTCAGCAGCGCGGGGGTGACTTCGAACACGTCACGCATCACCGCCGCGATGAACGGGATGATCATGATCGCGAGGATGATGCCGGCCGAGAGGATGCCGATGCCCACCGGCGCGCCGGAGACCAGGGCCCCGAGGTAGGGCGTGTCGCCGAACAGCGCCTGCAGCGGCTGCTGCACGTATTGAGACAGCACCGGGCTGAAGACGAGCAGGCCCCACATGCCGTAGACGATGGACGGCACCGCGGCGAGCAGTTCGATGGCGGTTCCGAGTGGCCGTCGCAGCCAGCTCGGCGACAGCTCGGTCAGAAAGAGCGCGATGCCGAAACTCACCGGCACCGCGATCACCAGCGCGATCAGCGAGGTCGCGACCGTGCCATAGATCATCACCAGCCCACCGTACTGATCCTGCACGGGATCCCATTCGGAGCGCCAGAGGAAGCTCAGGCCGTACTCCTTGATGGCCGGCGCGGCGCCGATCACCAGCGAAACGATGATGCCCAACAGCAGCAGCAGGGTCAGGATGGCGGCCGAATGCGCCAGCAGCGAGAAAAGCCGGTCGGCCCACGGCGCAACGCGACGGGCCGCCGGCGGCCGCCCCATCGGATGGGAGCGATGCATCTGGTTCTTGTCGTAGTCGGATGCGGGGAGTGTAGCGGCCACGATTGCTCCGGACGGGAGTGAACGACGGGGCCCGAAGCGGGCTCCCGTCGCGCAAATACGCAGTGAAAATCAGTTCGCGGCGACCATCTTGCCCGAGCTGTCCTTGATCTCGCTCCACTCCTTGCGGACCAGATCCTTGACCGAGTCAGGCAGCGGCACGTAGGCGAGTTCGTCGGCCATCTTGTCGCCGTTCTTGTAGGCCCAGTCGAAGAACTTAAGGGAGTTGGTGGCTTGCACCGGCTTCTCCTGGGCCTTGTGCATCAGGATGAAGGTGGCACCGGAAATCGGCCAGGTGTTCTTGCCTGGCTGTTCGGTCAGGATCTGGTAGAAGGTCTTGCTCCAGTCGGCACCTGCCGCGGCGGCCTTGAAATTCTCCGCATCGGGGCCGGCGAAGTTGCCGTCCTTATTCTTCAGCAGCGTGTAGGTCAGCTTGTTCTGCTTCACATAGGCGTACTCGAGGTAGCCGATGGAGTTAGGCAGACGGCCCACGAACGCGGCCACGCCTTCGTTGCCCTTGCCGCCCGCACCGGTCGGCCAGTTCACCGCCGTGCCTTCGCCCACCTTTTCCTTCCACTCCGAGCTCACCTTCGACAGGTAGTTCGTGAAGATGAAGGTCGTGCCGGAGCCGTCGGCACGGCGAACCACCGAGATCGCCGCGTCAGGCAGCGGAACACCGGGGTTCAGCGAAGCGAGGGCCGCGTCGTTCCACTTGGTGATCTTGCCGAGGTAGATGTCGGCCAGCAGCGAGCCGGTGAGCTTGATCTGGCCGGGCTGGATGCCCTTGATGTTGACGACCGGAATGACGCCGCCGATGACGGTCGGGAACTGCAGCAGGCCGCCCTTGGCCAGGGCTTCGTCGGTCAGCGGCATGTCCGAGGCGCCGAAATCGACGGTCTTGCTGTTGATCTGCTTGATGCCGGCACCGGAGCCGACCGACTGATAGTTGATGCGGGCGCCGGTGGCCTTGTTGTAGGCATCGGCCCACTTGGCGTACAGCGGGGCCGGGAACGTCGCGCCGGCGCCGGTCACGTCCTGCGCAAGAACCGAACCGGCAGCGACCGAAAGGCCGACTGCCGCGAGAGCGAATCGAATGGGAGCGAAGTTCATGGGCACCACCTCAACGAGGGTCTGTTGTGATGCCCGGGACTGTAAAAGAGGTACGTGACAGCATCGTGACACCGATTTGGCGGCGATTCGCCATCAAGGTGCGGGCGGCGGCGTCACAAAAACGTCAACTCGCTGTCACACTCGGAAGTTGTCAGTTGCGAAGGGCGCCGGCCAGCCGCTCGGCACAGGAACGCGCGAGCGCCCCGTCGCGGGCCTCGACCATCACCCGGACCAGCGGCTCGGTCCCCGACGGGCGGATCAACACCCGCCCGGTGTCCCCCAGCTCGCGCAGCACCGTCGCCTGCATGTCGGCCAGGTTCGGGTTGGCCTTCCAGTCTTGGTCCGGACGCAGCCGCACGTTGATGAGGACCTGCGGAAAGAGCGTGACGTCCGCCATCAGCTGCGGCAGCGGACGGCCTGCCCGCGCGACGGCTTGTAGAACCTGCAACGCGCTGACGATGCCGTCGCCGGTGGTGTGCTTGTCGAGCGCCAGAAGGTGGCCGGAGCCCTCGCCCCCCAGCAGCCATCCGCGAGCGGACAGCTCCTCCAGCACGTAGCGGTCGCCGACCTTCGCGCGGATGAACTCGATGCCTTGCCTGCGCAGGGCCACTTCGACCGCCATGTTGGTCATCAAAGTCCCGACGACACCGGGGACCGGCTGGCCTTGCGCGAGCCGGTCGGCCACGATCACGTACAACAGCTCGTCGCCGTTGTAGAGCCGGCCGTCGGCATCGACAAGCTGCAGCCGGTCGGCATCTCCGTCCAGGGCAACGCCGTAGTCGGCACCCGACTCGCGCACCGCCTCCACGAGCTTGGCCGGCGCCGTCGCGCCGACGCCGTCGTTGATGTTGAAGCCATCCGGGCCGCAGCCGATGCAGTGTGTTTCCGCGCCCAGCTCATGAAACACGCTCGGGGCGACGTGGTAGGCCGCGCCGTGGGCGGCATCGATGGCGATCTTCAGGCCCTTCAGCGACAGCTCCGGCGAAAACGTGTTCTTGCAGAACTCGACGTAGCGGCCGCCGGCGTCGTCCAGGCGCCTCGCCTTGCCGAGCTGAGCGGAGTCGACCCATTGCGGGCGATCGCCGAGGGCGGCCTCGACCTCGAGTTCCCACGCGTCGGGCAGTTTTTCGCCTCGGGCGGAAAAGAACTTGATGCCGTTGTCGTCGAACGGGTTGTGCGACGCACTGATCACGACGCCCAAGTCCAGGCGCAGCGCCCGAGTCAGATAGGCCACGCCCGGTGTCGGCAGTGGGCCGGTCAGCACCACGTCGACGCCGGCCGACGCAAAGCCGGCTTCGAGTGCCGACTCGATCATGTAGCCGGAGATGCGGGTGTCCTTGCCGATCAGCACCGTCGGACGCGCTTCGCTGCGCTTGAGCACGCGGCCGACGGCATGGCCGAGCCTCAGCATGAAGTCCGGCGTGATCGGGTCGTGGCCGACAGTGCCGCGGATACCGTCGGTGCCGAAATACGTTCTGCTCATCTGTGCCTGCGCTTGTTTGCGGAACCGGCCATTGTCCGCCATTCAGCCCGGCAGTCCGGCGGCGCGCCAGACCTTCAGCGCGTCGACGGTGGCAGCGACGTCGTGCACCCGCACGATGCTCGCGCCATGCTGCACGGCGGCCAGCGCCGCCGCCACGCTGGCGATGAGGCGCGCGCCCGCCGCGCGCCCGGTCACGGCGCCGAGCGACGACTTGCGCGACCAGCCGGCGAGCAGCGGATAGCCGGCTTCCAGCAGGGCCGGCTGGCCCCGCAGCAGCGCGAAATTGTGCTCCACCGACTTGCCGAAACCGATGCCGGGGTCCAGCACGATTCGCTCGGCGGCCACGCCGTGCCGGCGCAGGAGCCCGGCGCGCGCGGCGAGAAACGCGCCAACCTCGGCGACGACGTCGGCATACGCGGGCAGCGCTTGCATCGAGCGGGGCTCACCTTGCATGTGCATCAGACAGACGCCGCAAGCAGCATGAGCGGCCACCCGTTCCACGGCCCCCGGCGCGCGCAGCGCGTTGACGTCGTTGACGATGTCCACGCCGCGGTCCAGCGCCGCCTGCATCACCTCGGGCTTGAGCGTGTCCAGCGACACGGGGCAGCCGAGCTTCAGCGCACCTTCGAGCACCGGAAGGACCCGTGCAAGCTCCTCGTCGACCGTCACCGGCTGTGCGCCCGGCCGGGTCGATTCACCGCCGATGTCGAGGATGTCGGCGCCGTCCTTCAGCAGTTGCTCGCAGTGTGCGAGCGCCGCGGCGGTGTTCGCATGCGCCCCGCCGTCGGAAAACGAATCCGGCGTGACGTTCACGATGCCCATCACGCGCGGCTGGGTCAGGTCGATGCGAAAGCGGGTGGTTTGCCAGAACATCGTGCGCCGAAAGCGGAAACGGGGCCGAAGCCCCGTGGAAAGAGTCGCCCTGCGCTCAGAGGCTGTGAGGCCTTTGCCTTTGGACGGCCGGCTGGCCTCTGAGCGAGCCGACTGCGCTGCACAATTTCATAGGTGCTTCGCTGCGTCGGCTCAGGCCGTGGCCGGTGCGCCGTCGGGATTGACCGGCGGTGTGGCGCCGCCCGGCTTGTTGATCGATGGAGTCCAGTCTTTCGGCGGACGCGGCGGACGCCCGCTGATGATGTCGTCGACCTGCTCGCCGTCGATGGTTTCCCATTCCAGCAGCGCCTTGGCCATCGCGTGCATCTTGTCCTTGTTGTCCTCGATCAACTTGCGGGCGACCCCGTACTGCTCGTCGATGATGCGGCGCACCTCCTGGTCCACACGCTGCATCGTCTCTTCGGACATGTTGGTCGTTTTCGTGACCGAACGGCCGAGGAAGACCTCGCCCTCGTTCTCGGCGTAGACCATCGGCCCCAGTGCCTCGCTCATGCCGTAGCGCATGACCATGTCGCGCGCCAGTTGCGTGGCTCGCTCGAAGTCGTTGCTGGCGCCGGTGGTCATCTGGTTCATGAACACCTCTTCGGCGATTCGGCCGCCGAACAGCATCGCGATGCGACTCTCCATGCGCACTTTGTCGGTGCTGTAGCGGTCGCCTTCGGGCAGGTACATCGTCAGGCCCAGCGCGCCGCCGCGCGGAATGATCGTCACCTTGTGCACCGGGTCCGTCTTGGGCAGCAGCTTGCCGACCAGCGCATGGCCCGACTCGTGGTAGGCGGTGTTGCGGCGCTCTTCCTCGTCCATCACCATGGACTTGCGCTCGGTGCCCATCATGATCTTGTCTTTGGCCTTCTCGAAGTCGATCATCTCGACGACGCGGCCGTTGCGGCGCGCGGCGAAGAGGGCCGCTTCGTTGACCAGGTTGGCCAGATCGGCGCCGGAGAAGCCCGGCGTGCCGCGTGCGAGGATGTCAGCGCGCACGTCCTGGCCCAGCGGCACCTTGCGCATGTGCACGTTGAGAATCTGCTCGCGGCCGCGCACGTCGGGCAGCGTCACGTAGACCTGGCGGTCGAAGCGGCCGGGGCGCAGCAGCGCCGGGTCGAGGATGTCGGGCCGGTTGGTGGCCGCCATCACGATGACGCCGAGGTTGGTCTCGAAGCCGTCCATCTCGACGAGCATCTGGTTCAGCGTCTGCTCGCGCTCGTCGTTGCCGCCGCCGAGGCCGGCGCCGCGGTGGCGGCCAACCGCGTCGATTTCGTCGACGAAGATGATGCACGGCGCGCTCTTCTTCGCCTGCTCGAACATGTCGCGCACGCGGGCCGCGCCCACGCCGACGAACATCTCGACGAAGTCGGAACCGGAGATGCTGAAGAACGGTACCTTGGCTTCACCGGCGATCGCCTTGGCCAGCAGCGTCTTGCCGGTGCCTGGGGGGCCGACCAGCAACACGCCGCGCGGAATGCGGCCGCCGAGCTTCTGGAATTTCTGCGGGTCCTTCAGGAAGTCGACGAGTTCCTTCACCTCTTCCTTCGCCTCGTCGCAGCCGGCGACGTCGGAGAAGGTCGTGGTGTTGTTGGCCTCGTCGAGCATGCGGGCCTTGGACTTGCCGAAGCTGAACGCCCCGCCCTTGCCGCCGCCCTGCATCTGCCTCATGAAGTAGATCCAGACGCCGATCAGCAGCAGCATCGGTCCCCAGGACACGAGGATGCTCATCAGAATCGACGGCTCTTCGCGCGGCTTCACGTCGAACTTGACGTCGTTGTCGATCAGGTCGCCGACCAGGCCGCGGTCCAGATAGGTCGCGGTGGTGCGGAGTTCCTTGTCGTCAACGGTTCGTGCCTTGATCTCGGTGCCGGTCGGGCCTTCCTGCAACTGCACGCTCTTGATGCGGTTGTTGCGGACTTCCTCGAGGAAGTCGGAATAGCCGATTTCGCCGGCTCTCACCGCGCCTCGATCGAACTGCTTGAACACGGTGAACAGCACGAGGGCGATCACCAGCCAAACAGCAATCTTCGAGAACCATTGATTGTTCACCGCGGCTCCTTCTCCGGGTCAAAACACAGCTGCCCGGAACCTATGTTCGGGCTTCCACGGCATATGGGACCAATTTTATGCCAGTCAAGCCGGGCGAGACGGCCAAGAAACACTTGGTTCCCACGGTGTATTCGGCATCTGTTCGCGTCTCACGACATCCTGGCGGCAGACGCCTTTGGCTTCTTGAGACCGATGCCGACCAAAAAGGTTTCCGCCGACTTGTCGCGCGACGCCTTCGGTTTGAGCGGTTTGACCACTTTGAACCGCTCTTTGAACAGTTTCACGAGCTGGCTGTGGCCGCTTCCGTGAAATACCTTGCAAACCAACGCACCGCGCTCCGTGAGGTGGTTTTGTGCAAACTCCACCGCAAGCTCGACCAGGTGCGCGATCCGGACCGAGTCTGAGCTTTCGATGCCGGACAGATTGGGCGCCATGTCCGAGATCACGACGTCCACCGGCCGTCCGGCCACTTCCTCCTCCAGCTGCGAAAGCACGGCGTCCTCGCGGAAATCGCCCTGGATGAAGCTCACACCCTCGATCGGTTCGAAGTCCAGCAAGTCGAGCGCGATGATGGTTCCATGCAAGGCGCCGCCCTCGCCGGCGAACTTGCGCCGAACGTACTGGCTCCAGGCGCCCGGCGTGGCACCCAGGTCGACGACGAGCTGGCCCGGTTTCAGCAGCTTCAGCTCCTCGTCAATCTCCTTGAGCTTGTAGGCAGCGCGTGCGCGGTAGCCTTCCTTTTGCGCCAGTTTCACGTAGGGGTCGTTCAAATGGTCGTACAACCACTGCTTGTTGACCTTCTTGCTTT
>DATKCI010000081.1:0-2210 GCA_035513255.1 Piscinibacter sp.
GGCCACACGCTGGGAGCGGCCGGTGGCGTCGAAGCGGCGATCTCGATGCTGGCGCTGCAGCACGGCTTCATCCCGGGTGGTCTGAACCGCCTCACGCCGGATCCGGCGCTCGGCTGCAACTACCAGAGCGCCCATCGGGAAGCAACGCTCGACATCGTCGCCAGCAATTCCTTCGGCTTCGGCGGCTCGAATGCCTGCCTCGTGTTCGGGACCCGCCGATGAGCACCGCGCAGCCGCTGTCGGTGCATGTACTGGGCGTCGGACTGCTGGGCCCGGGACTGCCGGACTGGTCCACCGGGCGCGGCCTGCTCCAGGACCCGGCGATATGGGTCTCTGCACCGACGGTGCTCGCCCCGCCGATGCGCCTGCCGAGCGCCGAACGGCGCCGTGCCGGCGCGGTGGTCAAGCTGTCTCTTGCCGTGGCGGAACAAGCCTGTGCCCAGGCCGGCATCGACCCGCACACGCTCGCCACGGTGTTCACCGCGTCCACCGGCGATGCTGCAAATTGCCACGCCCTCTGCGAGGCGCTGGCCTCGCCTGAGCGCGTGATTTCGCCGACACGCTTCACGAACTCGGTGCACAACGCCGCGGCCGGCTATTGGCACATCGCCACGACGTCGCGCGCGGCGTCGACCAGCCTTTGCGGGCACGACGCCACCTTCGGTGCCGGCCTGCTCGAAGCCGTGAGTCAATGCGCGGCCGGGCAGCGGCCCGTGCTGCTCGTCGCCGGCGACGTGCCCTATCCCGAACCGCTGCACAGCGTGCGGCCCCTGCTCGACGCGTTCGCGCTGGCACTGGTGCTCGCACCTTCGACGGGAGACGCGAGCCTGGCGCGGCTCGGTTTGCAGCTTGTGGATGCAACGCCCGGCCGCTGCGATCACGCCGGACTCGACGCGCTGCGCACCGGCGTGCCGGCGGCGCGCGGCCTGCCGCTGCTGCAGGCGCTCGCGCGCGGCGGGCGGCACTCGCCGGTGATCGAGTACCTCGATGGGATGGCGCTGAAGGTGGACGTCGACGTGTCATGAACGCGGCCGCCGCCACGCTCGACCGCGCCGGCATCGAGCAGCGCATCCCGCACCGCGGCCGCATGTGCCTGCTGCATCGGCTCGAGAACTGGTCGGCCGCGGAGATCCGCTGCAGTGCATTGAGCCATACCGACCCCGACAATCCGCTGCGCTCCGCGAGCGGCCTGCTCGCGCCCTGCGCGATCGAATACGCGGCCCAGGCGATGGCACTGCATGGCGCGTTGCTGGCCCCTGCCGATGCACGGCCTTCGCCGGGCTATCTGGCCAGCGTGCGCGGCGTGCGGCTGGCGGTGGCGCGGCTGGACGATGTCGCCGGCGAACTGCAGGTGCATGCCGAGCGGCTGGCCGGCGATGCGACGCAGATTCTCTACCGCTTCAGCCTCACCGACGCCGAGGGCGCGCTGCTGGCCGACGGCCGTGCCACCGTCGTGCTGAACACGCCGCTCTCGGCTTCTACGGACACCCGCCCGACATGACCCTCGCTTCCAAACGCGCGCTGATCACCGGCGCCAGCGGCGCTCTCGGCGCGGCCATCGCGCAACGGCTCGCACACGACGGTGCCACGGTGCTGCTGCACGCCAACTCGCGCCCCGATGCGGTCGAGCAGCTCGCCGCCGCGATCCGTGCCGATGGCGGCGACGCCCAGTCTTGCGTGTTCGACCTCACCGATGCGGACGCCACGCGCAGCGCCTGCATGTCGCTGCTGGCGGCAGGGCCGGTACAGATCATCGTGAACAACGCCGGCGTGCATGACGATGCGGTGTTTCCGGGCATGCGCGCCGAACAATGGCATCGCGTGATCGACGTCTCGCTGCACGGCTTCTTCCACGTGACGCAGCCGCTGCTGCTGCCGATGCTGCGCACGCGCTGGGGCCGCGTCATCAACATCTCGTCGGTCGCCGCCCTCGCGGGCAACCGCGGGCAGGTCAACTACGCCGCCGCCAAGGGCGCCCTCAACAGCGCGACGCGCGCGCTGTCGCTCGAAGTAGCGAGCCGCGGCGTCACGGTCAACGCGATCGCGCCGGGCATCATCGCCTCGCCGATGGCCGATGCGGCCTTCGATGCAAACGCCATCGCGCAACTGGTGCCGTGCAAGCGTGCCGGCACGCCGCAGGAGGTGGCCGCACTCGCCGGCTTTCTGGCGAGCGAGGAAGCCGGCTACATCACCGGCCAGATCGTCTCGAT
>DATKCI010000082.1:0-4196 GCA_035513255.1 Piscinibacter sp.
TCCGGCTTCGGCGAGGTCAAGCGCCTCACGGTCGCCTGCCTGGCGGCCGGCGTGGTCGCCGGCGGCGCCGTGCTGCTGCTGCAGTTGACCAAGGTGCCACGCGCCGTGCTCGCCGTGCACCCGGCGATGGTGCTGATGGGCGTGGCGCTGGTGCGCATCGGCTACCGCATGCTGTACGAACATGCGCGCGCGCGCATCACCGGCAGCGATGCGGAAATTCGGCGCGCGATCATCCTCGGCGCCGGTGGCACGGCACGCCGGCTGATCGCCGGTATTCACCAGCAAGGCTGGAACGTGCTGGGCCTGCTCGACGACGACCCTGCGAAGCAGGGCGCGCGCATCGCGGGCCTGCCGGTGCTCGGGCCGCTGGAGGCCGTGACGAACCCGGCGGTGCGCGGCGCCACCACGCACCTGATCGTGGCGATGCCGTCTCTCAGCGCCCGCGACCGCCGCCGAGTGCTCGACCTGGCCGGCAGCACGGGCCTGCCCGTGCTCACCGTGCCGTCCACCGACGAACAGGGCGACGGATCGCAGGCGAACCGCGTACGGGAGATCGAGCCGCAGGACCTGCTGGGCCGCGAGCCAGTGAAGCTCGATGAAGCCGGCATCGCCGAGTTTCTCGGCGGCAAGACCGTGCTGATCACCGGCGCCGGCGGGAGCATCGGCAGCGAGCTGTGCCGCCAGGTGGCGCGCTACGGCCCGGCGCGCATGGTGCTCGTCGAGCTCAGCGAATTCAACCTGTACACGATCGAGCAAGAACTTGGCGAACGATTCCCGGATCTGCCGATCGTGCGCCTGATCGGCGACGTGAAGGACCTCGCGCAGCTGCGCCTGACGTTTGCGCAATGGAGGCCGCAGGTCGTGTTCCACGCTGCCGCCTACAAACACGTGCCGCTGATGGAGCACGACAATGCCTGGGCCTGCCTGCGCAACAACACGCTCGGCACCTACCATGCGGCGCTGGCTGCGGCCGAGCACGGCGCAGAACGCTTCGTGCTGATCAGCACCGACAAGGCGGTGAACCCGACCAACGTGATGGGCGCGACGAAGCGTGCGGCGGAGATGGTGCTGTCGTCGCTTGCGTCGCAGCACGCTGCCACGCGCTTCATGGCCGTGCGTTTCGGCAACGTGCTCGGCTCCAGCGGCAGCGTGATCCCCAAGTTCAAGGAACAGATCGCGCGCGGCGGACCGGTGACGGTCACGCATCCGGACATCATTCGCTACTTCATGACGATCCCCGAGGCCGCACGGCTGGTGCTTCAGGCCGGCGCGATCGGCGAAAGCGGCCAGGTGCTGGTGCTCGACATGGGCGAGCCGGTGCGAATCGTCGATCTGGCGCGCGACATGATCCGCATGGCGGGGCACTCGCCGCAAGACATCGAGATCGTCTTCAGCGGGCTGCGGCCGGGAGAGAAGCTGTACGAGGAGCTGCTGGCCGATGCGGACGCGACGCTGCCGACGCCGGTGCCCCGGATTCATCTGGCACGCATCGGGTCGTCGGGCGCGGACATCGTTCCGGCGCTGCAGAACTGGCTCGCCGGGCAGCCCAGCGGCGCAAGCGACGCCGACGTGCAGCAGTTTCTCGCCGGTCTCGTCGCGGAATACACGCGATCGCAGACATCTTCACGACACGCGCCGGCCGAGATGGCGGGCCCCACAAAACCGGATGCGGTGCCGACGGCATGAACATCGCCTATCTCGACCCGCCGTACAGCCGCTACTTTCACAAGCTCTGCGCGCTTCTCAACCGACGCACCGGCGGAACCACTGTGGCGCTGCTTTCGTCGCCCGCGTATCGGCTCTACGCGCATGGCGATGCGACCCGCGTGTGGAAGCCCGGCGAAGCACAGCCGCCGTGCCCGGTGCCGCCGGAGTTCGAGCGCGCCGAATGGGTGCAGGCCGATCCGCAGCGCTTCGGCCGTGTTCTGGCCCACGCCGTGCAATGGTTCAAGGCTCGGTTCATCGAGCGGCGCATCGACGTGTGCCTGTTGTTCTCGGATGCACGGCCACTGTCGCTGGCGGCGCACATCGCGGCAAAGGAGATGGGCGTGGTGTGCGTCTTCTTCGAGCGCGGCGCCTTCCGGCTTCGCACAGCCAGCCTGAGTACCCAGGGTCTGAATGCGCGCTTCAGCATCGGCCTGGCGAGGGAGTGCGACCACATCACCGGCCTCGTCGAAGCCGGCCTGCCTGCACGCCGGCCGATCGAGAGGGGACTGCGGCGCCGGTTCGTGGCGTTCATGGCTGCGAACGCCATCGCCTGCGCGCTGGATCCGAGGCGTCGGACCATGCAGCACAAGCGGTATCACCCCTTCAACTACATCCGCATCGCGGTGAGCCAGTTCCTGAGCGAGCGCCATCTCAACGAAGAGCACGGCGACGCGGAACCCTCGTCCCGCGACCGGCCGACGGTGATCCTGCCCTTGCAGTTGCAGACCGACTCGCAGTTCATCATGCACTCACCGTTCAAGCACAACCAGGAGTTGGTCGACTTCGTCGTGCCGCGCGTGCTGGCTGCCGCACCCGGCGCCCGGGTCCTCGTGAAGAAGCACCCGATGGACGTGCGCTCATACCACCTGCCCGCCGGCGCGCGATGGGTGGAAGGCAACCTGGCGCGGTTCTATCCGAGCGCGCGGCTGCTGGTCTGCCTGAATTCCACCGTGGGGTTCGAAGCGGCATGGCACGGCAAGGTGGTGCTGTGCTTCGGGGAGAGCTTCTACACGGACGACCCGCACATCGTCCGCGCCGACACCTCCGACTTCGAGTCGAAGCTGCAGGCCGCGCTGGACCGCGACGACGATACCGACGCCGGCAACACATTGAAGGATGCGGTGCTGCGCTACTACCAGTCGCCGGGCGACGTCTGGGCGTACACGCAAGCCGATCTGCAGCACACGGCGGACATCGTGATCCAGCACGTGACGGGCCGCGAGCATCTCGCGTTCGCGCCTGATGAGCTCAGAGCCGCCGCTTCAGACGATCACGCCACCGCTTCGCCGCGCGAAGAAGCCTGATCCAACCCGCCTCGCGGGGAGGCTGCAGGTCGTTCCAGTGCTGCAGTTCATACAGCGCGCGCTCCGGTGTCGTGAAGGCACCGGTGACGCGGCTGACGTACGTTGGATAGAGGATCAATGCACCCGCGACCAGCTCGTCGAGGGCGAGGCGCCTGGTGCGGCGGGGATTCGGATGCATGTCCTGCGTCAAGCCCCAGCCCGCATAAAACGGGTTGCCGTGACAGACGACTCTCTTGCCTCGCAACAGGGCTTCGAAACCCGCCAGCGACGTGAGAACCTGGACCTCGTCGACCGCATCGAGGAGTGTTCCGATGGGCACATCGGTCACCACTTCGTCGCACCACCGGTGAGCCTCCTCGATGTCGGCGCCCGCCGTGCGCTTGCGCGCGAGCACGTCCGGATGCGGCTTGTAGACAAGATGGGCATCCGGACGGTCCTTCCGAACAGTGCGCAGCAGCTTGAGGTTGCTTCGGCTCCCGGGCGCGCCATAGGTGATCGAGAGGTCCGATTCGACCTGACCCGGCACCAGCACGACTGTTCGCGCGTGGGCAGGGCGCTGCCAACGGCCTGCGCCCACGTTGTACTTCGTGATGCCCGCGCTGACGATCGCCTCGCGCAACGCGGCCGCACGAGCCCGCAGGGGGCTGTCGAACGAAGTTTCCTCCAGCAGCGATTCGAGGTCGGAGGGCGCCGTGGCGTCGTAGTACATGCCGCGCCGGTCGATGACCCAAGACAGCGGTTGCACCCAGTTTGCGCCCAATCCGACGGAGCGGAGGAAGCCGTCTTCGACGCGGAGCAGCGGCGTGTCGGCGCTGCCTGCCGTTTCGACATCGTCCGATGGGCGACTCCACACGACGCGGGCGGCGCCCGGTACGAGCGGCCGCTGCGTCTCGACGAACTGAAGGTCGCTGCCACCGAAGAACGCGCGTGCAATCGGCCGCTTCCACTGCGAAAACGCGACCAGTTGAAGCTGCGCGGGGAAGCGCTCGCGCATTCGGCGCTGCAGCGCCATCCACTCCATCACGCGCTCGACTTCGCAGCGCTCCAGGGTCTCGGGATCGACGTAGCGCGGGTACTCCACGAGCGCCGCATGAACGACGTCGTCCAACACGACCTGGCGCGCACCTCGACGCCGCTGCGGCGCAGCCAGCTCGTCGCGCGTCAGGCCCCAGCCGGCATAAAACG
>DATKCI010000083.1:0-25916 GCA_035513255.1 Piscinibacter sp.
GTTGGCGCTCATGGGATGCAGTCCGGGAGCGGCGCCGGGCACGCGCGCAGCACCCCGGATTGCATCCGAGCTACGAACGCCATCACTCGACGGAGTGACAATCGCCCGGTCCCATCCCTCATTCCCAAGGAGAAGTGGTGCAACTCATCGGCATGCTCGATTCACCTTATGTTCGCCGTGTCGCGATCTCGCTGCAGCTGCTCGGGCTGCCGTTCGAACACCGCTCCATTTCGGTCTTCCGCGGCTTCGACCAGTTCCGCCGGATCAACCCGGTCGTCAAGGCCCCTTCGCTGATCTGCGACGACGGCGAGGTGCTGATGGATTCGACGCTGATCCTCGAGTACGCCGAGGCGCTGGCCGCCCCCAGAAAGAGCCTGATGCCGTCTGACGTCGGCGCGAAGCAGCACGAACTTCGCCTCATCGGCCTGGCCCTGGCGGCATGCGAGAAGAGCGTGCAAATCGTCTACGAGCATGAGCTGCGCCCCGCCGAGAAGCAGCACGGCCCGTGGCTCACGCGCGTGGAGGGGCAGTTGCTGGCGGCCTATGCGGCACTGGAGCAGGAAGTCGCGCGACGACCCTTCGATGCGCACGGCGGCACGATGACGCAGGCCGGCGTCAGCTGCGCGGTCGCCTGGCACTTCACGCAGAGCCTGCTGCCCGACATCGCGCGGCCCGCCGACCACCCCGCCCTGCAAGCCCATTCGGCAAGGTCGGAACAGCTCGCCGAATTTCTCGCTGCGCCCCATGGCGAGAGCACGATGAATGCGGCGACCTGATCTGAGCACCACCGCATGAAAGCCCCGACATGACCCTCGCGTTCTGGTGCGTTCTGGCCGCGCTTCTCGCGCCCTACTTCCTGTCCGTGGCCGCGCGTTCCGCCGTCCCCCGCGCGGACTACGTCGGCGACCCGCGCAGCTACAGCGACAGCCTCTCCGGCTGGCGCCGGCGGGCGCATCTCGCCCACTTGAACGCCTTCGAGGCGGTGCCGGCAATCGTCGCCGGTGTGATGGTCGCGGAATTCGCGCAGGCGCCGCGCGGCACCGTCGACGCGCTGGCGCTCGCCTTCGTCGGCTTCCGGCTGCTGCACGCCGTGTTCTACCTCACCGACAAACCCATGTGGCGCAGTCATGCCTGGCGGTTTGGCATGCTCTGCGTCATCGGCCTGTTCGTCGTCGCAGCCGTCCAGGGGCAGGCGTCGCCGTGATCTGCCGCTCGCCCCTGTCCCGCTGAACGAATCCCAAGGAGTCCTTTTGAATCACCCGACACCCGCCAACGGGTCCCCCACCGCCGTCGATGTCGTGCGCGAGTTCTGGCGCCTGATGGCGACCAACGACTTCCCCGCCGTCGGCGCCGTGCTCGCCGACGACTACGAGCTGGACTGGCCGCAGTCGAAGGAGCGCATCCGCGGCCGCGATCGCTTCGTGCGGATGAACGCCGAGTACCCGGCGCATGGCCGCTGGCGGTTCACGGTCAACCGCCTGTTCGGCAACGGAGCCGAAGTCGTCTCCGACGTGAGCGTCACCGACGGCGTGCAGAACGGACGCGCCCTCTCCTTCTTCACCGTGGCCGACGGCAAGATCGTCCGGCAGGTCGAGTTCTGGCCCGAGCCGTACGAAGCGGCTGCGAACCGCCGCCACCTGGTGGAGATTGTCGAGTGAGCAACTTGCTCAACCGCGCGCCCGCGGCCGGCTTCGACCAGCCGTTCGAGATGCTGTCGGCGTGCCATGAGCGGGTGCAGCGATCGCTGCACCTGCTGATGCGGCTCGTCGAGCATCTGAAGGCGGCCGACGACACGCCGAAGTCCCGCGAGATGGCCGCCGATGCCGCGCGTGACGTGCTGCGCTACTTCGACATCGCAGCACCCGCTCATCACGAGGACGAGGAGCGGCATGTGTTCCCACTGCTACTGGCTTCGCTGGACCAGCGCCTGACCACCGCCGTCGCGCGCCTGCATGCGGACCACCTCGCGATGGAGGCCGCCTGGGCCGTGCTGCGCCCGCTGTTGCAGGAGGTGGCATCCGCCGGAGCGTCGGCGAATCTGCCGGCGCTGCAGTCCGCGGCGGACCGGTTCGGCGCGCTCTACGCCGGCCACATCGAACTCGAAAACGACGTGGTCTTCCCTGCCGCCCGCTCGGCGATGGACGCTGCGGCCGTTCGGGCGATGGGCGACGAGATGGCCGCGCGCCGCCAGGCCGCTACAGGATCAACAGCGCCCGGAAGTCGTTGACGTTGGTGAACGTCGGGCCCGGCGCCACGAGGTCGCCAAGCGGCGAGAAAAAGTTGTAGGCGTCGTTGCGGTCGAGGACGTCCTGCGCCTTCAGGCCGAGCGCCTCGGCGCGCGCCAGGGTGTCGGGCGCGACGATGGCGCCGGCGTTGTCCTCCACGCCGTCGATGCCGTCGGTGTCCGCCGCCAGCACATGAACCCGCGGCTCCCCCTGCAGCGCGATCGCGCAGCCGAGCAGGAATTCGGTGGCGCGCCCGCCGCGGCCGCCCTTGCTCTTCACGGTCACCGTCGTCTCGCCGCCGGACAGGATCACACAAGGCGCGGCGAACGGCTGGCCGCGCCGCGCCACCGCACACGCCAGCGCGGCATGCACCTTGCCGACCTCGCGCGACTCGCCTTCGATCTCGTCGCTGAGGATGTGCGCGGCAATGCCGGCCTCGCGCGCGAGCGCCGCGGCGGCTTCCAGCGACTGCTGCGGCGTGGCGATCAGATGCACCTCGTGGCCGGCGAAACGCGGGTCGCCGGGCTTCGGGGTTTCGAAGGCGCCGCTTTCCAGCCCGGCGCGCGCGGCCGGCGGCAGTTCGATGCCGTGGCGATCGAGGATGCGCAGCGCGTCGGCGCAGGTCGTCGGGTCGGGCACCGTCGGGCCGCTGGCGATGACCTCCGGCGCGTCGCCCGGCACGTCGCTGATCAGCAGCGTGACCACACGCGCCGGCGCGCACATCGCCGCCAGCCGCCCGCCTTTGATCGCCGACAGGTGCTTGCGCACGCAGTTCATCTCGTCGATCGCGGCGCCGCTCTTCAGGAGCGCCTTGTTGACGGCCTGTTTGTCTTCGAGCGTGATGCCCGGCGCGGGCATCGAGAGCAAGGCCGAGCCGCCGCCCGAGATCAGGAACAGCAACAGGTCGTCCGCACCGAGGCCCTTCGTCAGCGAGGCGATGCGCGAGGCGGCCTCGCGTCCCGCCTCGTCGGGCACCGGGTGCGCCGCCTCCACGACCTCGATGCGACCGGGACGCTTCTTGTACTGCGGCGGCACGTGGTCATAGCGCGTGACGACGAGCCCCGACAGCGGCGCCTCCTTCGGCCACAGCGCATCGACCGCGGCGGCCATCGCGCCGCCGGCCTTGCCCGCGCCGAGCACCAGCGTTCGGCCCTTGGGTGGCGCCGGGAGAAACGCCGCAATGCTCTGCGCCGGCAAGGCGCGAGCCACGGCGGCGTCGTACAGGGCGCGCAGGAAACCGCGCGGATCGGTGTGTGGCGATGGCAGCGTCATCGCCGGATTATCAGCGGCCGCTCACCCGTCGCGCAGCGCGTCGCTCACCGCCCGCGTGACCTGCGCGGTCGTCGCCGTGCCTCCCAGGTCGGGTGTGTGGATGCCGGCAGCGGTCACTGTCTCGATCGCCTGCATCAGCCGCTGCGCAGCGGCCGTCTCGCCGAGGTGCTCGAGCATCATCGAGGCGGTCCAGAAGGTGGCGATCGGATTGGCGATGCCCTGGCCGACGATGTCGAAGGCCGAACCGTGGATCGGCTCGAACATCGACGGAAACTGCCGCTCCGGGTTGAGGTTGGCGGTGGCCCCGAGCCCCAGGCTGCCCGACAGCGCGGCGGCGAGGTCGGACAGGATGTCGGCATGCAGGTTGGTCGCGACGATCACATCCAGCGAGGCCGGCTTCAGCACCATGCGCGTCGTCACGGCGTCGACCAGTTCCCGGTCGGTCTTCACGTCCGGGAAGTCCTTTGCCACTTCGTAGAAGACCTCGTCCCACAGCACCATGCCGAATCGCTGGGCATTCGACTTCGTGACCAGCGTCAGGTGCTTGCACGGCCGCTTGCGCGCGAGTTCGAAAGCGAAGCGGTGGATGCGCTGGACGCCCGTCGCCGTGAATACCGCCGTCTCGGTCGCCACCTCGATCGGCAGCCCGCGGTGCACGCGGCCGCCGTGGCCGGCGTACTCGCCCTCGGAGTTCTCGCGCACGATCACCCAATCGATGTCGGCGCCGTTGACGAGCGGGCTCTTCACCCCGGGCAGCAGGCGCGCCGGCCGCACGTTGGCGTATTGGTCGAAGCCCTGAGCGATTGGAAGGCGCAGCCCCCACAGCGACACGTGGTCGGGGACTTGCCGGCTGCCGACAGCGCCGAAAAAAATCGCATCGAACCCGCGCAGCGTGGCCAGGCCCTCCTCCGGGATGTAGTGGCCCCGCCTGAGGTAGCGCTCGGAGCCCCAGTCGAAGTGCTCCACCTTCAGGGCAAAGCCACCGTCGCCGGCCGCGAGCACGCCCAGCACGCGCAGCCCCGCGGCGATCACTTCGGGACCGATGCCGTCGCCCGGGATGACCGCGATCCGGTGTTCACGCATGTTCGACTCCTTCATCGGCCACACGGCCGGGTGCGGCGCATTCTGGTGCCCCATCCAGGGTGCTGGATGGCGCACAATTCAGTCCATCCATGAATTGGAGTAATGAATGAACGCGGTCTCCGAGCTTGCCTTCGTCGCCCTGCTGGTGCGCCACGGCAGCCTCTCGGCGGCGGCGCGCGAGTTGGCGGTCACCCAGCCGGCCGTCAGCAAGCGCCTGGCCCAGCTCGAAGCGCGCCTGGGCGTGCGATTGCTGAACCGCACGACGCGCCGCCTGGGTGTCACGAGTGAGGGCGAGGTCTATCTGGCCCATGCGCGCCGCATCCTCGCCGACATCGACGAAATGGAGCGTCTGGTCGCGAGCCGCCGCGCCGTGCCCCGCGGCTTGCTGCGGGTGAACGCGCCGCTCGGCTTCGGCCGCAGCCACATCGCGCCGGCGGTCTCGGCCTTCGGCAAGCGATTCCCCGAAGTGGAGGTGCAGCTCGACCTGACCGACCGACCGCGCGCGCTGGGCGACGAAGACGTCGACGTCAGCATCCGCTTCGGTGAGCCGCCGGACGGCCGGCGGATCGCGCGCCTGCTTGCCCCCAACCGGCGGCTGATCTGCGCCGCGCCCACCTACCTCGCGCGCCACGGCACGCCGCAGGTGCCGACCGACCTGGCGCGCCACCATTGCCTCGTACTGCGCCAGAACGACGCTGCCTTCGGCACCTGGCGATTCACGCGAGGCAAGCAGCGCCACGCGGTGAAAGTGCGCGGCATGCTCAGCAGCAACGACGGCGAGGTGGTGCTGAACTGGGCGCTGGACGGGCACGGGGTCGCGATGCGCGCCGAATGGGACCTGGCGCGCTACCTGCGCAGCGGGCGCCTTCAGGTCGTGCTGTCCGAGTACGTGACACCGCCGGCCGACATTTACGCGCTGTATCCGCAGCGGCATCGGTTGACGGCCCGGGTCCGCGAGTTCGTGGAGTTCCTCGCGCAGCGCTTCCAGGCGGACGCCGAGCGCGGCGGCTCCCCGCGGTGGTGATGGACTGCACCGCGCGCCCGGCGAAAGACCGGCGCGATCCTTGTCCCAGGTCAAGGTCGCAGCCGGCGCCGAGGACTACGCTGACTCTCGAACCGCATACGACCCTGGAGTCCATGATGAGCCCGACCCACGACTCGCTCGAACGGCCGAAGGCGCCGACCACGGTGGACGGCTTCGACGTGCTCGACGCCTGCCACCGCCAAACCCTGTTCAAGCTCGGCAAGCTCACGGCGCTCGTGTCGCGCCTGATATCCGTCGGCGTGGACGGCGAAGCGCGGGCGATGGCCGCCGACATCCTCGAGTTCTTTACCACCACGGCACGGCTGCATCACGAAGACGAGGAACAGCACGTCTTCCCCGCGCTGCTGGAAGCCGGCGACCCGGACATCGTCCAGGCCGTGTTGCGCCTGCAGCAGGACCATGGCTGGCTCGAGGAGGACTGGCTCGAACTCTCGCCCCACCTTTGCGCGGTGGCTGCCGATCAGTCGTGGTACGACCTGGACCTGTTGCGTGAAGGGGTCGAAGTGTTCGTCGCGCTGTCGCACGACCACATCGCGCTGGAGGAGTCCTTGATTTACCCGCAGGCCCGCATGCGGCTGAACAGCACCGACCGCCGCGAGATGGGACGCGAGATGGCGGCGCGGCGTCGCGCCGGCGCCAAGAAGCAGGCCGCCTCGGGCGTCATTGGGGCTGGAAGCCGCTCTTCTTGATGATGTCGGCCCAGGTGCGCGCATAGGCCCGTTCGCGCCGTGCGAGTTCCTGCGCCGGCATGAACTCCACCGCGAGCCCGAGCGCGGTCAGGCGCTCGCGCACTTCGGGGACGGCGACGACTTTCTCCAGAGCAGCGGAGAACTGCTCGATCGCCGCCTTCGGCGTGCCGGCCGGTGCGAAGAAGCCGTAGAACGGCAGGTCTTCGAAGCCCTTCACGCCGAGTTCGCTCAAGATTCGTTCAAGCCCTTCGCCGGCGTGCCGCCCGACACCGCGAACGCGTTGACGAAGGTGGCGAAGCCGGCCACCGGCACGAAGTCGCGCTGCGGATCGAAACCGGGGTTCTTCACGACCAGCGGCAGGATGGAGATCGTGTGGTCGTGCGAGATGAAGAAGGTGTTGCCGTCGGGTGCCGCCGCCTTCAGCGCATGCGCGGCGAGCTGGCCGCCGGCGCCCGGTTTGTTCTCCACGAGCACGGTGGCGCCGAGCTCGTCCTTCAGCCGGTCGGCCAGCGTGCGGGCGATCGCATCGGTTCCGCCGCCGGCCGGAAAGCCGACGAGGATCTTGACGGTCTTCCCGGACTGCGCCGCCGCCGCGCCCGACAGCGCAACGGCCGCCATCAGGGCCGAGCGAAGCAACAGGCGGCGGGTGAATCGCAACATGGTGAACTCCTTCTATTCGAGGCCAGGCGCGTACGCTATCAGAGGCGCCGGCCCCGTCAAGGTGGCGCACCCGACTCGACCCAACGTGCGATCAGCGCGCGCTCCGCCTCGGTCATTTGCGTGGCGTTGTTCAGCGGCATCGTGCGCGCCGCGACCGTCTGCTGGTAGATCGCCTGCGCATGCTGCCGGATCAGCTCCGGCGTGTGCAGTTGCACGTTCTTGCTGACCACCTGCTCGTTGTGGCACAGCGCGCAGCGCTGGGCGATCACCGGCTGCACGTCGGCGAAGGTCACGGCCGCAGCGGGCGCCGCCGCCGGCGCCGGTGCGATCCAGGCGGCGAGGCCCACCAGCATCAGCGTGCCGGCCACCGCGTACTCCCACGGCACCCGCCGCTGCTGCACCAGTGCCTTGTGCCGCGCCACGAACGAATGCCGGATCAGCGCGCCGGCCGCCATCATCACCACGAGCACCAGCCAGTTGTGCGGGCCCGTGTAGAGAAAGCCGTAGTGATTGCTGAGCATCGCCGCCAGCACCGGCAGCGTGAAGTAGGTGTTGTGCACGCTGCGCTGCTTGGCGCGCTGGCCATGACGCGGGTCGACCGGCTCGCCCGCCTGCATCTGTGCGATGACCTTGCGCTGCCCCGGGATGATCCAGTGCGCCACGTTGGCCGTCATCGCCGTGGCGAGCATCGCGCCGACCAGCAGGAACGCGGCGCGGCCAGCGAAGAGCTGGCACGCAAGCCACGACGCGACCACGACGAACACCGCCACCGCGATGCCGACGATGCGCTCGCCGCCGGGCCGCTGGCCCCACACCCGGCAGATGCCGTCGTAGACCAGCCAGAACACGACGAGGAAGCCGAGCGATGCGGCGATCGCGGCGGCGCTCGACCATGCGTGCACGTTCGGATCGACGAGGAAAGTCGCGGCACGGAACAGGTACAGCACCGTGAACAGCGCAAAGCCGGTCAACCAGGTCCAGTAGCTCTCCCAGTAGAACCAGTGCAGGTGCTCGGGGATGCGCCGGGGCGCGACGAAATATTTCTGCGGGTTGTAGAAACCCCCGCCGTGCACCGCCCACAGCTCGCCGTCGACGCCCTTGGCCTTCAGGTCCGGGTCTTGCGGGGGCGTGAGGCTGTTGTCGAGGAAGACGAAGTAAAAGGACGAGCCGATCCACGCGATGGCCACGACGACGTGGGCCCAGCGCAGCAGCAGGTTGACCCAGTCGAGCAGGTAGGCGTCCATGCTTCCTCAGCCCGTAGCCCGGATGCCATCCGGGGGCGGCGGTCGGCGATGCGCCGAACCCCGGATTGCATCCGGGCTACGGATCCGGTTCCGTTCCACTTCAGCTTCCGCGGTAGGTGGAATAGCTCCACGGGCTGACGAGGAGCGGCACGTGATAGTGCGCCGACGCATCGGCAACGCCGAAGTCCAGCGGCACTTCGTCCAGGAACGGCGGTTCGGGCAAGGCGACGCCGCGGCCCGAGAAGTAGGCGGCCACCGAGAAGACCAGCCGGTAGCGGCCCGCCGTCAGCGCGGCCCCGTCGATCAACGGTCCGCCTGCACGGCCGTCGGCATCGAGGACCACCTCACGCAGCGGAACCAGTCCGCCGGCGACGACGCGATGCAATGCGACCTGCATGCCCGCGGCAGGGCAGCCGTTCATCGTGTCGAGAACGTGGGTGGTGAGCTGTCCCATAACGATGTGTCCTGGTGGATTGACGTCGGTCGCAGATCGGCGCAAAGTGTATACACTTTCGCATACAGCGCAAGCGTTTCCACTCCCGATGCTGCTCCCGCCATGCCGCGCGCCCCGACTCATTTGCAAGTGATCCGTCCGCCGTCGGCTGCGCGGCCCGGCCGCGCCGCGCTGCCGGCCGCCGCTGCGGCCACCGCCACGCGGCGCATCGTCGACGCGATCACCGCCGCGATCGTCGAACGTCGGCTGATGCCGGGCACCAAGCTCGCCGAGCAGCAGATCGCCGACATCTTCAAGGTCTCGCGCACGCTGGTGCGCCAGGCACTGAACCAGCTCAGCCGCGACCGGCTCGTCACGCTGGAGCCGGCGCGCGGCGCCTTCGTCGCGCAGCCGAGCGTCGAAGAGGCCCGGCAGGTGTTCGAGGTGCGCCAGATGCTCGAAGCGGCGATGGTGCGCCACCTGTGCAGCACGCTCACCGACGCGCAGCTTGCCGAACTGCGCCGGCACCTGAAGGCCGAACGCGAGGCCGTCGCGCGCACCGACGTGGCGGGGCGCACGCGGCTGTTGGCCGACTTCCACGTGCTGCTGGCGCGCCTGCGCGGCAACGAGGTGCTGGCCCAGCTCCTCGCCGACCTGCTGTCGCGCAGCTCGCTGATCTCGCTGATGTACCAGTCGTCGCACTCGGCCGAACAGTCGCAGCACGAGCATGCGCAGATCGTCGATGCGCTGCAGCGGCGGGATGCGCGCGCGGCGGTGCGGTTGATGGAAGGGCATCTCGGCAATGTCGAGCGCAACCTGCGGCTGCACCCGCGCAGCAGCGACCTCGCGAACGCGCTTCAACCGGAAGCCTGAGGTGAAACATCCCCCCCGAAGCGCCTTCGGCGCCTCCCCCCAGGGGGGCCCGTTCATCCTGAGGTATCGAAGGACGCCACCGGACCGGCAAAGCCGGATCCGCGGCGGCCGCTTGGCTGCGTCGAGTTTCATGCGTCGCGGGTGCCGCTTCGGCGCCGTGGAGAACTGAGATGGACGCTGCCCCGCCCTACCCCCGAGACCTGCGCGGCTACGGCGAACAACCGCCCCACCCGCAATGGCCGGGCAATGCGCGCATCGCCGTGCAGTTCCTTCTGAACTACGAAGAAGGGGCCGAGAGCTCGGTGCTGCACGGCGACGCCGGCAGCGAGCAGTTCCTCTCCGAGATGTTCACCCCGCCGAGCTACCCGGCACGGCACATGAGCATGGAGTCGATCTACGAGTATGGCTCCCGTGTCGGGGTGTGGCGGCTGCTGCGCGAGTTCGAGCGGCGCGGCCTGCCGCTCACGGTGTTTGGCGTGGCGATGGCGCTGGAGCGCCACCCGGAGGCCACGCAGGCCTTCGTCGAGCTGAACCACGAGATCGCGTGCCACGGGTGGCGCTGGATCAACTACCAGGGGGTGGACGAGGCGACCGAGCGCGAGCACCTGCGACTGGCCGTGCAGACCCTTGAACGCTTGACCGGCGAGCGGCCGCTCGGCTGGTACACCGGCCGCGACAGTCCGAACACGCGCCGGCTGGTGGCCGACCACGGCGGCTTCCTCTACGACAGCGACTGCTACGGCGACGACCTGCCGTTCTGGACACGCGTCGCGAAAAGCGACGGCAGCGTCGTGCCGCACCTGATCGTGCCGTACACGCTGGACGCCAACGACATGCGTTTCGCCCTGCCGCAGGGCTTTTCCACCGGCGGCCAGTTCTTCGACTACCTGCGCGACTGCTTCGACGTGCTGTATGCCGAGGGCGCGGAGTCGCCGAAGATGATGAGCATCGGCATGCACTGCCGGCTGCTCGGGAGGCCCGGGCGGTTTCGCGCGCTGCAGCGCTTCCTGGATCATGTCGAGTCGCACGACCACGTGTGGATCTGCCGGCGCATCGACATCGCGCGGCATTGGCGGGAGCAGTTTCCCGCGCCGTCGGAAGGAGTTTCCTCATGACGCTCACGCTCGAACGGCTCAATGCCGCTTCGCACGCCGACGCGCTGGCCTCGTTGGATGGGATCTACGAACACTCGCCATGGATCGCCGAAGCGGCGCTAGCGCAACGCCCGTTTCGCAGCCTGGAGAATCTGAAGCTGGCGATGGCCAGCGTGGTTCGCGAGGCGGGGCGCGATCGGCAGCTCGCGCTGGTGCGTGCCCACCCCGAGCTCGCCGGCCGGGCGGCGGTGGGCGGCACGCTGACGGCCGAATCGAACGGCGAGCAGTCCGTGTCGGGCCTCACACACTGCACGCCGCAGGAGTTCGCGGCGATCCAGCGGCTGAACACCGACTACGGCACAAGGTTCGGCTGGCCGTTCGTTCTGGCGGTGCGCGGGCCGCGCGGGACGGGGCTCACGCGAGCGGAGATCATCGCGGTCTTCGAACGGCGGTTGCAGGGGCATCCGGACGTCGAGCTCGCGGAATGCCTGCGGCAGGTGCATCGCATCGCCGAGCTTCGGCTGAATGACCGGTTCGGCATGACGCCGGAACGGGGGAACCTCGTGTGGGATTGGGCGGAGAGCCTGGCGCAGCACAGTGACCGGCCGGGGCAGTTGACGGTGACGTATTTGACGGAGGCGCATCGGGCGTGTGCGGCGCAGCTCATTGACTGGATGAAGGGGTGCGGGTTTGATGAAGCGGGGATCGATGCGGTCGGAAACGTCGTCGGCATTTATCACGCCGCAGGCCCTCATCCCAACCCTCTCCCAGAGGGAGAGGGAGTAAGAGGGGGGGCCCGGCGGTTGCTGACGGGGTCGCACTACGACACGGTGCGCAACGGCGGCAAGTACGACGGGCGGCTCGGCATCTTCGTGCCGATGGCGTGCGTGCGCGAACTGCATCGCGCGGGGCGCCGGCTGCCGTTCGGCATCGAGGTCGTCGGCTTCGCCGAGGAGGAAGGCCAGCGCTACAAGGCAACGTTCCTCGGCTCGGGCGCGCTGGTGGGGCAGTTCAACCCCGCGTGGCTGGACCAACGCGACGCCGACGGCGTGACGATGCGCGAGGCGATGACGGCGGCCGGGCTGGCGATCGAGGACATCCCCAAGCTCGTGCGCGACCCGGCGCGCTACCTCGGCTTCGTCGAAGTGCACATCGAACAAGGCCCGGTGCTCAACGAGATCGACATGCCGCTGGGCGTCGTGACCTCGATCAACGGCGGCGTGCGCCACCTCGGCGAGATGGTCGGCCTGGCCAGCCACGCCGGCACCACGCCGATGGACCGGCGCCGCGACGCAGCCACCGGCGTCGCCGAGCTCGCGCTGTACGTCGAGCGGCGCGCCGCGAGCGAACCGGAGATCGTGGGCACCGTCGGCATGCTCGAGGTGCCCAACGGCTCGATCAACGTCGTGCCGGGCCGCTGCCGCTTCAGCCTGGACCTGCGCGCGACCACCGACGACAAGCGCGACCGGCTCGCCGCCGACGTGCTGGCCGAGTGCCGGCGCATCGCCGATCGGCGCGGCCTGCAGGTCACGCTCGAGGAAACGATGCGCGCCGCCGCGGCCCCCAGCGCACCGGCATGGCAGACGCACTGGGAACGGGCCGTCGAGGCGCTGGGGCTGCCGGTGTTTCGCCTGCCGAGCGGCGCCGGCCACGACGCGATGAAGCTGCACGAAGTGATGCCGCAGGCGATGCTGTTCCTGCGCGGCGGCAACTCGGGCATCAGCCACAACCCGCTGGAGACGATCACGAACGACGACACCGACCTGTGCGTGCGCGCCTTCCAACAACTGCTCGAACAACTGGCGACACCATGACTTCCTCCCACACGCAGATCGACGCCTGGATCGACGCCCACTTCGACGACGAGGTGCGCTTTCTGCAGGCGCTCGTCCAGGTGCCCACGGACACGCCGCCGGGCAACAACGCGCCGCACGCCGAGCGCACGGCCGAGCTGCTGGCGGGCTTCGGTCTCAGCGCCGAAAAACACCCGGTGCCCGACTGGGCGGTGAAGGAGTACGGCCTCGAGTCGATCACCAACCTGATCGTGCGGCGCCGCTACGGCGATGGGCCGACGATCGCGCTGAACGCGCACGGCGACGTCGTGCCGCCGGGCGACGGCTGGCGCTACGACCCCTACGGCGGCGAGATCGTCGAGGGCTGGCTCTACGGCCGCGCCGCCGCCGTCAGCAAGAGCGACTTCGCGACCTACACCTTCGCCATGCGCGCCGTCGAGGCGCTGAGCGTCGCACTGAAAGGAAGCATCGAGCTGCATTTCACCTACGACGAGGAATTCGGCGGCGAACTCGGCCCAGGCTGGCTGCTGAACAACCAGTTGACGAAACCCGACCTGCTCATCGCGGCGGGCTTCAGCTACCAGGTCGTGACCGCGCACAACGGCTGCCTGCAGATGGAAGTGACGGTGCTCGGCGAAACGGCGCACGCCGCCATTCCCGACAGCGGTGTCGACGCATTGCAAGGCGCCGTGGCCATCCTCGATGCGCTGTACCGGCAGAACACGCTCTACAAGCAGGTCCGCTCCGAGGTGCCCGGCATCACCCACCCGTACCTCAACGTCGGCCGCATCGAAGGCGGGACGAACACCAACGTCGTGCCCGGCAAGGTGGTGTTCAAGCTGGACCGGCGGATGATTCCCGAAGAGGACCCCATCGAGGTGGAGGCCACGATCCGGCGGGTGATCGTCGACGCGGCCGGGACGGTGCCGGGGATTCGTGTCGAGATCAAACGCCTGCTGCTGGCGCACGCGTTGAAGCCGCTGCCCGGCCACGAGCGCCTGGTGCAGGCCTTGCAACCGCATGCCGAGGCGGTGTTCGGCGTTCCGATTCCGGTCTCGGGCACGCCGCTGTACACCGACGTCCGGCTGTACAGCGAGCACGGCATCCCGGCGGTCATCTACGGGGCGGGACCGCGCTCGGTCATCGAGAGCAATGCGAAGCGCGCCGACGAACACATCGCGCTGGAGGACCTGCGGCGGGCGACGAAGGTCGTGGCGCGGGCGCTGTTCGATCTGCTGGCATAGGCCGATTCCCCGGATTTCATCCGGGCTACGGCGCTCGGATGAAATCCGGGGAAACCTCCGCCATCAGCCCGTCCAGCATCGCGGTCATGCGCGCGTAGTGGTCCCCCGGCCAGTACACCCGCCGACATCCCGCACACCGCCGAAACACCGTCTGCCGCACTGCCACCGCCGGCGGCAGACGGTCGAGAACCTGCGCTTTCTCCACCGGCTCCAGCACGACGTTGCAGCACAGGCAGCGCGAGAACGGCTGCGCCTTTCCGGCGAGCTGCAGGCGATCGACGACCTCGCGCAGTTGCTGCGGCGGCTTCTGTGCATGCACATAGCACCCGTGCGTCACGTCGCGACAGATCAGCAGCTGGCGGTCGCGCGTCAGGATGGTTCGGCCTTCCTCCGCCGCGCAGCGGCGGACTGCCGTGTCGCCGGTATCGTTGTCGTACAGCGTGTCGAACCCGAGCATGCGCAGCAGCCGTGCGAGGCCACCGAGCTGCGCGTCGGCAATGAAACGCGGCTCGCGCAAGGCCTCGGCCCTCACGCGCAGCAGCGGCTGCACGTCGAAGGCCTCGAACATCGGATACACGCTGACGCGATCACCCTCGCGCACGCGATAGGCAAAGTCGACCGACTCGCCGTTGGCGAGGATCAGCTCCACCTCGGTGTGCGGCACACCGACCGACTCGATCGCGTTCTTCACCGTCGCGGCGCGTGCGCAGCGCAGCGCGAACTCGCGCTTGCGCCGCGCCGGCGCGATGAAGTCGTTCAGCTCCTCGTAGAAGCGAAAGTGCGCGAGCGTCATGCGACTTTTCGCCTGAGCGCCGGCACCGGGAGCTGCCTAGGGCCTGTCCGCACTGAATGCGAGCCCACGCCGGCGCCTGGCAGGCCCTAGTGGACGGGCTGTTTGGAGATGTCGCCGTGGCGCGCGGCGCTCATCAGCTCGCAGAACTGGGCTCGTGTCATGCGCATCAGCTGCTCGTGGTCGCCGACCTCGACGTAGATCTGCGCGTTGCGCTCGAGCTCGTCGTCCACGATCGTCTCCACGCCCCATGCCATGCCGAAGGCCGGCACCGCACCCGGCTCGCAGTCGTCGAACGTCGACTTGATCTTCGCCTCGTCCGACAGCTTCAGCGACGAGCGGCCGAGGATGCGGGCGAGGTGGCCGACGTGCACGCGGGTGTCGGCTGGCACCACCGCGAGCACCACGCTGCCGTCGTCGTCTTCCAGCATCACCGACTTGGCGAGCTGGTGCTCCGGCACGTGGGCGAGGCGCGCCGTTTCGGCGCTGCTGCGGCTGTGGGCATGCGGGCACAGGTCGTACTGCGCGCCGCAGCGTTCGAGGTAGTTCGAAAGTCTGGGCGAAATCGACATGGTGGCCTCCGTGGGTGACCCGGTGCGGTCGAGTTTGCTCCTTCCATTCGAGGATCGCCAGAGATCCTGGGTCGCGCCAAGGCCCTCTTACACTGGCGGACTCCAACGGGCTGCCGCCCACGCACACGAACAACCATGGGCTGGCACGGCCGACTCGATCTCCGCTACCGCCGCGACGCCGACCGCACCGTCGTGCACGACCGCCACAGCGGTCCGCTGCGGATCCTGAAAAGCCTCTATCCGGAGTCTCCCGGCATCTGCCACAACGTGCTGGTGCACCCGCCGAGCGGCATTGTCGGCGGCGACCGGCTGGAAATCGACGTGGCGCTCGCGGCCGGATCGCATGCACTGATCACGACCCCCGGCGCGACCCGCTTCTACCGCAGCGCCGGGGCGCTGGCCGAACAGTCGCTGACCGCGTCGCTGGCTGACGGCGCCCGGCTCGAGTGGTTGCCCTTGGAAACGATTTGCCACCCCGGCACGCTGGCGGAGAACCGCATGCGCTTCGAACTGGCCGCGGGCGCCGAAATGATCGGCTGGGACATTCTGGCGCTGGGCTTGCCGGCCAGCGGCGAGCCCTTCGACCGCGGGCGCTTCACGCAGCAGATCGAGCTGCCCGGCGCCTGGCTGGAGCGCGGCACCGTCGACGGCGCCGACACACGCCTGCTCGACTCGCCGCTCGGCTTCGCCGGCCATCGTGTGATGGCGACCGCGTGGATGGCCGGCGGCTCGGCCCTGTCCCCGGCGCGCCGCGACGGCTTGCTCGATGCGGCGCGCGAAGTCGCGCTCGCCCATGGCTTGCATCGCACGGCCGGCGCGACGGCGCCGCACGACAAGCTGGTCGCGCTGCGCGTGCTCGCGCCACGTGTCGAGCCGGCAATGAGCCTGCTGACGGCCGTGTGGGCGCGCTGGCGCGAGGTCGCCTGGGGGACGACGGCGAACGTGCCGCGGGTCTGGCGGACCTGAGCGAAGGCGGCGAGCCGGAGGCCGATTTGCGGGTATCCTGAACGGCAACTCGCAAAGTGGCCATCATGGAACACGTCATTCAACTCCACATCGAAAAGCTGCCCGAGGGGGTGTACCTTGCCACCAGCGATGAAGTGCAGGGGCTCGTCGCTCAGGGTCGCACGATCCAGGAGACGATCGAGATCGCGCGCGACGTGGCCAAGAAACTGATCGAGGCGCAATCGGACGCCGGCGCGAGCCCGCTGGCGCCGGCGCAAGAAGTCTTCGACTATCCACTGATCGTCGCCACCTGATGGGCGCGCTCGCCGGGTTTCGGTACCGCGACATCGTCAAGCGGCTGAAAGCACTGGGGCTGGAGTTTCACCGCCAAGCCGCCGGTTCGCACGAAATCTGGTTGAACCCCGCATTGAACCGGTTCACCACCATTCCCAATCATCCGGGTGACATGCCCGAGGGCACGCTGCGCGCCATTCTGAAGCAGGCGGGCATTGACGCCGAGGCGTTCTTGCAGAATAAGTAACGGACGGCAAAGGCCTCGTCATTTGCTTTCGCAACCGATAGGCGCGGCTGCACCATTGCAATAGCCCAGCCCGTCGAATTGGCCGCGAACCGCCCCCGATTTCCACCGACCGCCTCGCTTCCCCGTTCCGACAATCGCCCATCCACCACTCCCGTGGAATGGAGCACCGTGCCTCCTCCCGAGAAAATCCGCCTGGGCGACCTGCTGGTCCGGCAGGAGCTGATCACCGCCGACCAGCTCGGCACCGCGCTGGCGCAGCAAAAGACCAGCGGGCGCAAGCTCGGGCGCATCCTCGTCGACAGCGGCTTCGTGACCGAGGAGCAGATCTGCGGCGCGCTCGCGCGGCAGATGCAGATTCCGTACATCAACCTGAAGATGTACAACCTCAACGCCGCGCTGACGCAGCTGCTGCCCGAAGCGCAGGCGCGCCGGTTCCGCGCGCTGGTGCTCGAGGACGTGGACGGCACGCTGCGCGTCGGCATGGCCGATCCGAGCGACCTGTTCGCCTACGACGAGCTCGCGCGCATCCTCAAGCGCGAGATCACGCTCGCGGTGGTCACCGAAACGCAGCTGCTCGCGACGATCGACCGCGTCTACCGCCGCACCGGCGAGATCACGCAGCTGTCGCAGGAGCTGACCGCCGAGCTCGCGCAGACGGAGGCCGACTTCGGCGCGCTGCTCGGCAGCGACGCCGCCGTGCAGAACGCACCGGTCGTCAAGCTGCTGCAGACCTTGTTCGAAGACGCCGCCCAGGTGCGCGCCTCGGACATCCACATCGAGCCGCAGGAACACAAGCTGCACGTGCGCTTTCGCATCGACGGCGTGCTGCACCTGCAGACCGAGGCCGACCCGAAGATCGCGCCGGCGCTGGTGCTGCGGCTGAAGCTGATGTCGGGGCTGGACATCTCCGAGAAGCGCCTGCCGCAGGACGGCCGCTTCCACGTCGACATCAAGGGCCAGCCGCTGGACGTGCGGATCTCGACGATGCCGACGCAGTACGGCGAGTCGGTCGTGATGCGGCTCTTGAACCAGTCCACCGGCCTCTTGAAGCTGGAGCGGCTGGGCATGCCGGCGCGCATGCTGGAGCGGGTGCGCGTGGCGCTCGGGCGCTCCAGCGGCATGATCCTCGTGACCGGGCCGACCGGCAGCGGCAAGACGACCGCGCTGTATGCGGCGCTGAACGAGATCAACTCGCCGGACCGAAAGATCATCACCGTCGAGGACCCTGTCGAGTACCGCCTGCCCGGCATCAACCAGGTGCAGGTGCACGACAAGATCGACCTGAGCTTCGAGCGTGTGCTGCGCTCGGCGCTGCGCCAGGACCCGGACGTGATCCTCGTCGGCGAAATGCGCGACCGCACGACCGCCGAGATCGGGCTGCGCGCCGCGATGACGGGCCACCTGGTGCTGTCGACACTGCACACCAACGATGCGGCCAGCACGCCGGTGCGGCTGCTGGACATGGGCGTGCCGTCGTACATGGTCGCGATGTCGCTGAACCTCGTGATCGCGCAGCGGCTCGTGCGCCTGATCTGTGAAGACTGTCACGGCCCGCACACGCCGACGCCGCAGGAACATGCGTGGCTGCGGCACTACGGCGGCGACGGCGCGGCTTCGCACGGCGGCTACGCCCGCGGCCTCGGCTGCTCGCGCTGCAACGGCACCGGCTACGTGGGGCGCACGGCGGTCTACGAAATGCTGGAAATGACGCAGGCGCTGGTCGACGCCGCCAACCGCGGCTCGCCGATCGAGTTCGTGCAGATCGCGCGCGAGCAGATCGGCGGCGAAACGCTGCTGCGCAGCGCGATGGCGTTGGCCGGCAGCGGGCGCACGACGATCGACGAGGCGATGCGGGTGTCGGTGCAGATCGATCCGTGATGCCCAGCTTCGCCTACTCCGCCCGCGACATGCGCGGCCAGCTCATGCAAGGCGTCGCCGAAGGCGCGACCGCCGCGGCCGTGGCCGACCAGCTGATCGGCGGCGGCATGACGCCGCTGAAGATCACCGCGTCGAGCGAAACCGCCGAACGGGCCCCCGCCCCCAAGCTCGCCTGGGGCACGGGGGCCAAGGTTCAGCATGAAGACCTGCTGCTGTTCAGCCGCCAGCTGCACTCGCTGCTGAAGGCCGGCATCCCGATCACCCGCGCGCTGTCCGGCCTGCAGGAGTCGGCCGCGCAGGCGATGGGCCAGGTGATCCGCCAGGTGCGCGAGAGCCTCGAAAGCGGCATCGAGCTGTCGACCTCGATGGCGCGCCAGACCGGCGTCTTCAACAGCTTCTACGTCGCGATGATTCGCGTCGGCGAGCTCACCGGCCGGCTCGACGAAGTGTTCATGCGCCTGTTCCATCACCTCGAGTTCGAGAAGCTGATGCGCGACCAGGTGAAGACCGCGCTGCGCTACCCGAGCTTCGTCATCGCGGTGATGGCGGTCGCGATCTGCGTCATCAACCTGTTCGTCATCCCTGCGTTCCAGAAGGTCTTCGACGGCTTCGGCGCCGAGCTGCCCCTGGTCACCCGCATCCTGATCGGCTTCTCGAAGTTCATGGTGACCGGCTGGCCCTACCTGCTGGCCGGCGCGGCCGCCGCCACTTTCGGCTTCCGCGCCTGGACAAAGACGGAAGACGGCCGCTACCGCTGGGACCGCCTGAAGCTGCGCCTGCCGATTGCCGGCAAGATCGCGCGAAAGGCCACGCTCGCCCGCTTTGCGCGCAGCTTCGCGCTGGCGCTGAAGAGCGGGGTGCCGGTCGTGCAGGCGATGAGCGTGGTCGCGACGACGGTGGAAAACGCCTACGTCGGCCGCGCGATCGACAAGATGCGCGAGGGCGTGGAGCGCGGCGACAGCGTGCTGCGCACCGCCGCGGCCAGCGGCATCTTCACGCCAGTGGTGCTCCAGATGATCGCCGTCGGCGAGGAATCCGGCACGCTCGACGAGATGCTGTCGGAGGTGGCGGACTTCTACCAACAGGACGTGGAGTACGAGCTGAAGTCGTTGTCGGCGCAGATCGAGCCGATCCTCATCATCTTCCTCGGCATCCTGGTGCTGATCCTCGCGCTCGGCGTATTCCTGCCGGTGTGGGACCTGGGCAAGGCGGCGATCAAGCATTGACGCCCGATCACCGTCACCCCGGCTTTCGCCGGGGTGACAGCTCAAGCGGAACCACGCCTGGCCGATAGGCCGTGGATGCGGACCCCGATCTGCCGGTCATTCGCCTTGCTTTTCGGCCCATGCCCGCCGTCGCAACGCCCCGAAGATGCGAAGCAGGAATCAAGGGTTTCGCCGTGCGCGCTCGCAATTCGAAAGGATCGATGAACATGGGCTTCACGCTCATCGAGCTGGTGGTGGTCATCGCCGTCGTGGCCATCACGGCCGCGATGGTGCTGCCGCGCGTGTGGCACTGGCAGCGCGAGGCCCGCATCGGCAACCTGAACGGCACGCGCGGCGCGGTCCATTCGGCCGCGATGATCGTGCACGCCGGCCTGCTCGCGCGGCGCGGCGTCCCGGACTCGACACCCTGCCCCGGCGGCGGCGGCACGGCCGACAACCGGCTCGCCGGGCCCGGGAGCGTGTGCACCGAGCATGGCCTGGTGCGCACCCTGCACGGCTATCCGGCATCGATCCCGCCCGGCACCACCGACGCACCGGGCATCCTCGGCGCCGCGGGGCTGGGCACCGTCTTCAACGCAACCACCGAACAACTTCGCGCCGACGGCTACCTGGTCATCGCGGCCGGCGGCACGACGACCATCGCTCGCGCCGATGCGCCGGACCCGGCGCGCTGCAGTTTCACCTATGCCGAACCGAAGGCCGAACGAGCGGCGCCGTCCGTCTCGCCGTCCGTCATTTCCGGGTGCTGACGCGCCCTCCACTTCCGTCCCTGTTCTTGCAGTCCTCTGAAGGAGAAACTCTGATGAAAGCGCAACGTGGTTTCACGCTGATCGAGCTGGTGGTCGTCATCATCATCCTCGGCATCCTCGCCGCCGTGGCGGTGCCGAAGTTCATCGACATGTCCGTCGATGCACACAATGCCGCCGCCAAGGGCGTCGCCGGCGCGATCTCGTCGGGCTCGTCGGTGAACTTCGCCGCCAAGAGCGCGAACAATGCGAACGCCGTGACGCTGAACGCGGCGAACGTCTGCACGGCCGCGCTGCTGCAGCCATTCGTCGCCGGCGTCACGCTCACCGCTGTGGTCCCGACGACCGATGACGAGTTCCAGATTGCCGGCACCGGCGACTGCAGCGTCGTCACCACGGCTTCCGTCACCTGCACCGTCACCCCGGACGGCAGCGGCGTCACGCCGGCGAACGCCGTCGTGATGTGCGCCCGCTGATTGAACTGAACGCAGCGGCAGCTTGCCGCTGAACGCTCGACCATGCGGCGCCATCGCGGCTTCACGCTGGCCGAACTGATCGTCGTGCTGATGCTGATCGGCATCCTCGCGGTCGTCGCGCTCCCGCGCTTGTTCGACAAGAGCGGATTCGCATCGCGCGGCGCACACGACTTCGTCGGCTCGTCGCTGCGCTATGCGCAGAAGTCGGCCGTCGCAATGCGGCGCAACGTCTGCGTGAGCATCGGCACGACCAGCCTGGACGTGACTCATGCGCTCGCCGCCGGCAGCGGCCAGGTCTGCGCGGGCAGCGTGCCCAACCCGGCCACCGGCCAGGCGTTCGGCAGCAGCACGTACGAACAGGGCGCGACGGTGGCTGCGGCCGCCCTCGTGATCTTCGATGCGCTTGGCCGGCCGCTGTCCGCACCGTCGGTTCCACTGACCACGGCCTTGACGATCACCGTGAACGGCCATGCGACACCCATCACCATCGAACCCGAAACCGGCTACGTGCACTAGGAAGCGTGGCCCCCACGTCGCTTCGCTCCTGCCCCCCGCGGGGGCGCAGGTCCGCTTGGGGCGGCCCGGCGCTGGACCTGGCCAGCGCGGCCTCAGCCTCATCGAGCTGGTCATGTTCATCGCCATCGTGGGAATGGCCATTGCGGGCGTGCTGGTGGTCTACAACCAGGCGGTGCGCGGCAGCGCCGACCCGCTGGTGCGCAAGCAGGCCGTCGCGATCGCCGAGTCGCTGCTCAACGAGGTGCTGATGCAGCCGTTCACGTGGTGCGACCCGCAGGACGCCGCGAATGACGCCGGTACGCCGCCGGCATCGGCCGCCGATTGCACCGGTGGCGCCGCGAACTCGCAAGACAACGGCGGCGGCGCGCTCGGCCCGCAACCGGCCACGGAATCGCGCTCCTCCACCACCGACCCGTTCGACAACGTGGCCGACTACCACGGCTATACGATGGGCCCGGGCGTCTCGACCCACGGCGGCACGGCGATTCCCGAGCTTTCCGCCTACTCCGCCAGCGTCACGGTCACGCGCTCCGGCGCGGTCTTCGGCCTGGCCGCCGACGCCGTGCTCCGGGTGGACGTGCTCGTCACCGGCCGCGGCGAAACGATCACGCTGAGCGGCTACCGTTTCCGCCACTCGCCGAACGCGACCGGATGATGCGCAGCCGCCTCCTCCATCGCCGCCAGCGAGGTTTCACGCTGATGGAGGCGGTGCTCGTCATCATGCTGACCGGCGTCGTCGCCGCGATGGTGGGCGTGTTCATCCGCGCGCCGATCACCGGCTATGTGGACCAGGCCCGCCGAGCCGAACTGAGCGACGCGACCGACATCGCGCTGCGCCGCATCGCGCGCGAGGTGCAACGCGCGCTGCCGAACAGCGTGCGCGTGGACGCCACCGGCCAGGTGCTCGAATTTCTGCCGGTGTCGGCCGGCGGCCGCTACCGCGCGGCGCCCGAGATGGACGGCAGCGGCAATTTCCTCGACTTCGACTCGACGACCGACGGCAGCTTCGCCGTGCTCGGTCCCCCCGTCGACGTCGCCGCCGGCAGCCACCTCGTCGTCTACAACCTCGGCCTGCCGGGCGCCGACGCCTACAGCGGCGAGAGCCGCCGCGTGCTGACGAGCGCCGGCAACGGCCTCGCGAGCCTGAGCTACAGCGTCGGCGGCACGCAGTTCCCGTTCGCCTCGCCGAGCAACCGCTTCCAGGTGATCGCGACGCCGGTGACCTTCCTGTGCAGGCCGCTTGCCGGCGGCGCCGGCTCGCTGCGCCGCTACGGCGGCTATGCGATCCAGGCCGCGCAGCCGACCAGTCCCTCCGCGGCGCCGCTGGCCGGTCTGAGCGGCAGCGACAACGCGCTGCTGACCAACCTCGTGGCGAGCTGCTCGTTCGACCATGCCGTCACATCGGAGCGCAACGGGCTGCTCACGCTGACATTGACGCTGACTTCCGACGGCGAAAGCGTCACGCTGCTGCAACAGGTCCACCTGGACAACTCGCCATGAGACAGTCCGGCTTCGCGTTGATCTCGGCGGTGTTCCTCGTCGTCGTGCTGTCGCTGCTCGGCGCAATGATCGTCTCGCTGTCGACCACCCAGCAGATCGGCCAGGTGCGCGACCTGTTCGGCTCGCAGGCCTACTTCGCTGCGCGTACCGGCATCGAGTGGGGCGCCTACCGGGTGATCCAGTCGGGCGCTTGCGACGCATCGGCGACCCTGCCCGCGCTGTCGGGCTCGGCGGCGAACTTCACGGTGCAGGTGACCTGCACGGCTTCCACACCAGTCAACGAAGCCGGCGTCGACGTCACCGTCTACCAGATCACCGCCACTGCCACCCGCGGTACGCTCGGCTCGCACGACCATGCCGAGCGGCAGCTGGAAGCCGTCGTGAGCCTGCCATGACGCCGCTGCGCATCCTGCTGCTGCGTTTGCTGATGCTGCTCGCATGCATCGCCGCACCTGCCCACGCACAGACCTACGTGCCCGACAGCTCCGCGGCGGCGCAGGCGGCCTATCCCTGGCTCGACATCTCGGCCACGGGCACGACGCTCGCGCTGGACGACGACGACGTGTCCGGTGCGATCAACATCGGCTTCACCTTCACCTACGGCGGCACCGACTACACGCAGCTGCGTGTCGCAAGCAACGGCATGCTGCAGTTCGGCGGCACATCCGACGAATACGACAACAGCCAGTTGCCGCTGACCGGCAGCAGCGGCGAGCCCAACATCAACGCGGTGATGCTGCCGCTGTGGGACGACCTGAACCCGGGCGGCGACGGCGACCTCATCCGCTACCGGATGCAGGGCACCGCCCCCAACCGCGTCTTCATCGTGTCGTGGCTCGCGGTGCCCTACTACTGCAGCAACAGCGGCGCCCACTGCCACCCGACACGCGACCAGACCCGGCTGACCAGCGCCACCTTCCAGGTCCAGCTCCACGAGCAAGGACAGTTCGTCTTCAGCTACCAGGACGTCGACGGCGCGGGCGGCACGCACAGCGCCGGCGCCGTGTATTCGAATCCCGCCGGCGCGACGATCGGCTACGAACTGACGAACAGCGACTTCGACCAGTTCTCCTACCAGAGCGCCTCCGTCCCGAGCGGCACGACCATCCTGTGGTCCCGACCCGTCACCGGGCCCGGGAGTTTCGACGCCTTCGAAACCAGCACGCCGGCCGGCAGCATCGCCGGCGTGATCAAGACGAAGGTGGCCGGATCGGCGTTCACATTGGCCGTCGTCGCGCTCAACAGCACGAAGACCGCGCTCGACACCACCTTCACCGGCGACGTGAAGGTCGAGCTGATCGATACCGCCGACAACAGCGGCGCGGTCGATGCGAGCACCGGCTGCCGGTCGAGCTGGACCAGCGTGCTGTCGACCAGCACGGTGAACTACGTGGCAGGCGACGCCGGCCGCGACAACGTCGGCCTCACCGAGAACAATGCCTGGCGCGACCTGCGGCTGCGCATCAGCTACCCGGCGACCGGCACGGCCACCGTCGTCGCCTGCTCCAGCGACAACTTCGCGGTTCGCCCGTCGGCGTTCGCCAATTTCAGTGTGAGCGACACCGACTGGCAGAGCGCCGGCACGGCGCGCTCCCTCGCGAACACCGGCGCGAGCGGTGGCAACGTGCACAAGGCCGGCCGGCCGTTCACGGTGCGGGCGACCGCGGTGAACGCGGCGTCGGCCACCGCGGGCAACTACACCGGCACGCCGACCGCCACCGTGTCGGCCTGCGCCGGCACCGCCTGCACCGCCACCTTCGGCACGCTGACGGTCAGCCTGCCGGCGGTGGCAGGCGCCATCGACGACGGCGCCGCGACCTACAGTGAAGTCGGCGCCTTCTCGTTGCAGCTCGCCGACGCGGATTTCGCCAGCGTCGACGCGCCGGACTCCAGCGTCGCCGAGCGAACGATTTCGTCGGCAGTGCTGACCGTCGGCCGCTTCGTGCCGGACCACTTCGACGTCGCGCTGCTGGTCACCCCCACACTGAAGACCTTCAACAGCACGAGCTGCGCCGCGCGCTCCTTCACCTACGTCGGCCAGCCGTTCGGCTACACGACCGCGCCGCAGGCCACGGTGCAGGCGCGCAACGCGAGCGGCGCCACGACGGCGCTGTACGCCGGTGCACTGTGGAAGCTGGCCGGCAGCGGCGTGGCGCAGACCTACAGCCCACTGGCGCCGGCCTCGCCGGGGCTGGACGTGTCCGCGGCGACCGCGCCGTCGGTCACCAGCAACAGCAACGGCACCGGCGTGCTCGCGACGGCGACCACCGACACGCTGAGCTTCGTGCGCTCGGCGACGACGCCGCTGGACCCGTTCGACGCGAGCATTTCACTCACCTGGAGCGTCAGCGACGGCAGCGAAAGCGCCGTCGCCGGCAACGGCACGATCGCCACGGCGTCGCCGCTGGTGTTCCCGTCCATCGCGTTCGATGCCGGCGCCGCGTTCCGCTACGGCGTGCTCAAGCTCGCAAGCGCCTACGGCAACGAGCTGGTCAACCTCGCGGTGGGTATGCAGGCGCTGTACTGGAGCGGCAACCGCTTCGAGGCACACGCCGCCGACCACTGCACGACGCTTTCGACCGGCATCGTCGCGATGGGCAACTACCAGCGCAATCTCGCGGCCTGCGAGACGGCGCTGGCGCCTGCGACGCTGCAGCTGGCGTCGGGGCGGGGATTCTTCACGCTGCTGAAGCCCGGAGCGGGCAACAACGGCAGCGCAGATGTGAGCCTGCAGTTGGGGGCCACCGCCTCGGGACAAACATGCACGGCGATCGGCGGGGCACCGGTCGCCGCGACGGCTGCAAACCTGCCGTGGCTGCAAGGCAAGTGGAGCGGCGCCACGAACTACGACCGCAATCCGAGTGCCCGGGCCAGCTTCGGGCAGTACCGCTCGCCGCTGATCTATTTGCGCGAAAGGTTCTGAGCCCCCCAAACCTGCCGCTTCGCGTCACCCCGCAGTAGCCCGTCACCCCGCAGTAGCCCGTCACCGCGCAGTAGCCCGTCACCCCGCAGTAGCCCGTCACCGCGCAGTAGCCCGTCACCGCGCAGTAGCCCGTCACCGCGCAGTAGCC
>DATKCI010000084.1:0-48059 GCA_035513255.1 Piscinibacter sp.
CGTCAGTATTGAAGATGACGCAACGATTGAAGATCGGCTCGACTTCGTGCACCTTGGCGGTCATTTTCCTGTCCCACAGCTCAAGAAAACCGCCAAACTCCCTTTTCCAGTCCTTGTTCAGATAAATGATCACATTCATTCTGCGGTTCAGGTGCAGCTGCTCATTGATACGGAAATCCGCATGAATGCCAAGCTTTCCGCCGCGCAGAGTTTCGTGATAGCCGCCCCCGAGGAAGTAAGGATCCGGGATCAGGCCCTGGATCGACGAGATGCCCTCCAGGAACTCGAGCATCGGGCGCGAGTTGAAGAAATGAAACAGCTTTCTCGCTTCCGGATCGCAGTCTTCCGGCAGGATTTGTCGCTTGTGAAGTCCCGCGTATCCCATTTCGAACTTCTTGTCGGAGCGCAGGCTTTCGGCTGGAAAATGCTCAAGCGCAAGCTCAGCGATGTCTGGCGGAAGGAAGTCGTCCAGGACGATATGGGGAAATGGCTCCGCAAAACAGTATGTTGCCGAAAGCTGTTCGCCAATACTGCGCGCCTGACCGTAGTCCAGCGCCATTCCGTTTTCCAAGTCGATTGGTAGAACGGCACTCATTGATCTCATCTCCATAAATCACTGGTGTGCGGCGGCCGACACCCGGTCAGGCTCGCCGCAAGGACGTCACCACTTGTTGTTTGTCTTGAGCAGGCGCGCTCACGCCCACGCATCGGAAATCGAGCGCAAGAAGCATGCAATCAACTCTTGCCCACGGCTTGTTCACCGCTTCGGTGCGGCAAAGCCACCTTCAAGATCGAATCCAAAGCGAAGAAGAACACCAGCGCGGCGACCATCAGAACCATCCCAGCTGCCCCGTGCAAGAAGCCCTGGCCCGCCTCGTCGCCGAGATGGTAGGTGACCAGCACGAGCGTGATGACACGAATGATGTTCGCCACAAAGGCGATCGGCAGGATAGCGAGCAGCATGATGGCGTTGTGCAGCCGACTCGTACGCCCCATCAAGTACATGAACAGCGTGCCCAGCGCCGACAAACTGAACATCGAGTTCAGGCCCGAGCACGCATCGGCGACGAGCAGCTGGTATTGACCAATTTGCAGGATCACACCGCTGCGTGCGATTGGGTAGCCCACGGTATAGAGGATCGACTCGACGATGTCGGAGATCCACTGTTTCAGCGGGCCGGTAACCGCATCCACGAGGCTGCCAGGCAGCGGCACGAGGAAGACGAGGTACAGGACCGGAAACCACGCCGCGCGCAGAGCGGGAGTGCCCTTGAGCAAGAGCAGCCCACCTCCCACGACGAAGAGGTGCGATGCGAATTCCACGCTGGAAATGTTGAACGCCCGCCCCATGACGTACAGCAGCAGGCCGACGACGAACAGCGGCCATCCGAGAAAGGGAGCGCGGCGGGTCGGTGCCTCGGCGATCTCATGCCGCTTGGTCCAGAACAGCCAGACCAGCACGGCCAGGATGATGGGTCCGTGCCCGTTTTCGTCGCTTTGCCAGATGCCGTGGGCCGCCGTCCAGTAGACCGGGGCGTACATGACAAGGAAACCCGCCAGCGCGATGATCCACGGCATCTGGGCCGGCCCCGGAACCGTCCACCGGCCGGCCAAGTTGGGTTGCACGATGCTCACGCCTTGCCCTTCTCTTTCGTCCTTTTCTCCGGCACGTCGTTCAGTACCGAGCCGACCACCGCCACACCGGCGTTCACGAAGCCCTGCACCATGTCGTTGAACGCATGCACGCGTGTGCGCGCGCTTCGCGCCACAGCCAGCGCCGCTCCGGTGCGCACGGCGATCATCGCGGCGTCCTCGCCACTCGTGAGCGCGGGCGTGTCGATGATGACCACATCGAACGTGGCGCGCACATGGATCAGAAACTCGTCGAAATTGAGGCGGCTCAGCAGTTCCAGCGGGTTGGGCGGCACCGGACCGGCCGGTAGCACGTAGAGACCTGCAAGATCCGTGATGCGGATGATCGCTTCGTCGCGCGAGCGTCCCGACAGCACGGTCGACAGGCCCACCTTGTTTTGCAGCAAAAAGAGCTCGTGCTGGCGCGGGTTGCGCATGTCGGCGTCGATCAGCAAGGTGCGCTCGCCAAGCTGCGAAAAGACCACGGCGAGGTTGGCAGCCAGGTGGCTGCGCCCCTCGCCGCGCTCGGTGCCGACGACGGTCAGCACCTGGCGCTGTTCGGTCTTGTCGAACCAGCGCAGCATCAACTGACTGCGGATGGCCCGTAGCTCCTCCACGCGCGCGCTGAACGGCTGGTAGGCGGCCACCAGCTCATCGCTGAGCGGCTTCTTGTCGCCCACGGTGCGCAGGTAGGCATAGGAGAACTGTCGCGACAGCGCGTACTGGATGTCGGCTTCGCTGAGCAGACCCAGCTTGACGGCGGCTTCGCCGAAGCGCAGCCCCTGCTCCTTTTGCAGCAGCAGGATGCGCTCGGCGTCCTCGGGCGTCAGCGCACCGCTGTCCATCAGAATCGCGCCGATCGAGCGGTTGGCCCTCGGCGCACCGGTGGCCATGGAGACGGTCATTTTCATCAGCGCGCTCCAGGGGCCGCCAGAAGTGCCCGCCCGGAGGGCGGGTAAGGCCCGCCGGACGTCATCCGGCGGAAGACCGGACGCTTCGAGTCGATCGGCCGCAACACGCCGATGACCGGCACGCCGGCCACAGCAGCCATGTCTTCAGGATCACGGATGCGCCTGTCTAGCAGTTCGAGGCCGAGGGCCAGCAAACCACCGAGCAGCAACCCGCCCGCGATCGAGCCGACGATGTTCACCATCACTCTCGGCCGCGACGGTGCGTACGGCTCGATGGCTGGGCTCAACAGGCGTAGATTGGCCTGCGTATTCTGACTCTCCAGGCTCAGCATCTGCACTCGACCGCTTGCGCCATCGTAGGCGCGGCGTGCGGTCTCGACATCGCGCACCAGCACGTCCATTTCGTCGCGCTGCGAACGCAGCGACAGGATGTACTTCTTCTGCTCATCGGACTTTTCCCTCAGCTCGGCGACCTTTTGCGCGGTGCCGCGGGTCATCACCGAGCTGCCGCCCGTCACCCTGGCAATCTCGGCCGACAGCTGTTGTCGCAGTTCGCGAATCTGCGCGTCGATCGCCTGTCGTTGCGGATGGTTGGGACCCACCACACCGCTCATTTCGCTCAACCGCGTCTGCGCGGCCACCAACTGCCCTTTCAGGTTCTGCACCGACGGGCTCGCCTGCACATCGGGTGACAACTCGCTTCCGCTGAGGCGCTGCTGCGTGGTGGTGGCCAGATGCTCGGCTTCGGCCTGCGCCAGTTGACCCAACAGGCTGCTGAGCTTGGCGTTTTCGAGGTCGATCCGCTCGTCGGATACGACGATGCCCTTTTCCTGTTGGAATTTCGACAGCCGGCTCTGGGAGTTCTCCAGGTTGGTACGCAGCGATTTGGTCTGCTCGTCCAGCCACGCCGCCGATTGGCGCGCCGGTTCCACGCGCAATTCCACGGACACATCCATGTGCGCCTGCGCGAAGGCGTTCGCGGCTGCGGCCGCGAACGCCGCGTCAGGATTGACAAATCGGATGTTGATGACATTGCTCCCCCGCGTGGGTTCAACGCTCAGTCCGTTTTGCAGCAGGTTCGCGAAGTACCGGTCCAGTGGGATCTTGGCATTGGTGGATTCGCGCCACTGCTGAACCGCTGCAGGCGAGCGCTCGACACCCAGCATCTTGACGACGCGCATCGCCACCCGGTCGCTCCGCAGAATCTCGACCTGCGTGGCCATGTAGGCGGCCGAGGCCATGCCGGGCGCCAGGGCGCCCAGGACCGGGTCCGCGCGCACCTCGACCACCATGGAAGCTTCGGCCACGTACTGCTTGGGCAGCACGAACAAGGTGATCAATGTGCCGGCGATGCTGACCAGCAGCAACGCGCTCAGCACGATCCACTTTCGCGCCCAGAGGATGCGCAGGTACTGGAACGGGGTCATGTCGACATCCTTGTAGTGCTCAGAACACCGACTCTCGAACGTAGATGACGTCGTCGCGCTGGACGGGGTCGTTCATGCCGGGCTGAATGACCTTGACCTCGCCGTTCGCGTCGCGCCGGTGGATGCGCAAACCGCGCTCCGTGCCCCTTTGCGTGAGCCCGCCGCTTTGTGCCAATGCCTGCATCACCGTCATGCCGCGCTCGACGCGCGCCACGCCGGGGCGCTGCACTTCGCCGTAGACGTACATCATCGGCGCGCGGTCGACGTAGATGATGTCGCCGTTGGCCACCACCGGGTCGAGTTCGGTCTTGCCGGCCTGCAAGACGGCCGGCAGATCGATGTCGAGCTTGACGGGGCGGCCGTTGCGGGTGCCCACCAGCGTGACCACATCGGAAGCGCCGGGCACCGCGCCGCCGGCGGCGGCAATCATGTCCGACACCTTGCTGCCGGCCGCCTCGATCGGATAGCGCCCGGGCTTGCCGACCTGGCCGAGGATGGACACCTGGGCGCTGCGAATCTGCAGCAGCATGATGCTGACCTGCGGGTTGATGACGAACTTTCCGTCCTTCAGCGCCTTGGCGATGCGGTCCTGGGCGGCTGGAAGGGTCAAGCCCCCGACCGCGATGTTGCCGACCAGCGGAAACGTGATCTGGCCGGTCTCGGACACGCGGGCTTCGTTGCTCAGGTCCGGACTCTGGAAGACGGTGGTGCGGATCACGTCGCCGGGGCCGAGAACATGCTGGGCCGGCGCCGTCTGCGCGAAGGCCGCGGAGCCCGCGGCGAAGGACAGCAGCAGCAAGCACTGCAGGAGATGACGCATTGCGGTTCTGATCATTTTCTAACGCCTCCGTATGGATGCGAGGACCGCATCCCGGCGGGAGAGAGCCGCCGAGACCAGGACCCGCGGGTTACTTCAATCCCTTGAGACCTTTGTCCAGCGCCGTGCCGCTGGGAACCGACGCGGGCGTGATCGGAATGATCGGCTCGATGTCCGATGCCGGCGTGCTGGTCATCGGCGAGACGGTCGGCTTCACTTCAAGCGCTTCCTCCTCCGGATCGGGGTCGCCCGGCTGCCGCGCATAGGCACCCAGGTATTCGACCTCCGCCGCCTTGCGCAGCGCCTTCAGGTCGTCCGCGATGACCTTGCGCTTGCGCTCGTTCAGCAAGAACTGCTCGATGGCCGGGCGGGCACGCGTTTCGTCGACCGGTTGGCTGCGCGAGCCGACCAGGATGATGACCTGGGCGCCCTTGGGCATCTGATTGAAGATGGCTTGCCCATCCTTCAGCTGCGCGAACGTCTTGAGGCTGGCCAGCGGCAGCTGCTCCGCCGCACGAACCGCCTGGTTGCCGGTGAATTTGAATTGGCCGGCCCGCAGGTGGTCGACGAACTCGTTGACGTTCTTGGCTGCTTGCAGCTTCGTGCGCAGCTCGGCCACCTGCTCCGGAGTCGCCTCGATGGCGATTTCCTGCAGCGTGTAGACGCGGCGCTCCTTGAACAGCGCCGGGTTCTCGGCGTAGTAGGCCGAGATCTCATCCGCCGCGGGCTTGGGGGTACCGGCGCCGATCTTGTCCACGTAGGCGCGGGCGATGATCTCCCGGCGGGCGGCCTCGAGCTGCTGGGTGATCCGAGGATCGCGGTCGACCTTCTGCTCCATGGCCTTTTGCAACGCGAGTTCCTGGTCGATCAGGCGCTCCAGGACCAGCTTGCCGGCCGAAGCCGCCTGCTCCGGCGGCAGTGCGCGCTGCTGCTGCAGCATGTAGTTGATCTGGTGGACGGTGATCTCTTCTTCATTGACGCGCGCCGCCGTCTGGGTGGCGGGCTTGTCCTTTTTCTTGTCGCCGCAGCCGGCCAGCAGCACGGTGAGCGCTGTCACAGCAATCACTGCGGCGCGGCCGGCGGCCGGCAAAGGGCGAGAAAGCAGTTGGGTCGAGTTCATTGACGCTGGGCTCCAGGGCTTTCTGTGGCGGCTTGGGGTACGTCGAGCAGCCGCCAGCGCGGGCCGCGAGCCGCTTATGGGGCAAATCCTGGCGAGTGTACCGGCGAAGCGTTGCGGCTTCGCAACCTCCTGTCACATCCTCGCCATGTCGGCGATTGGAGCGTGATGAGGTTGCCAAGTTCATGGGGGTCGACCCCACGTTCCGGGGGGGCGGCCGGGCACACGGATCGCTCCCGAACCCCTCAGCACTTGATGCCGACATGCAGCGCCACGACGCCGGCGCTGAGGTTGTGCACGTCGACGTGGCCGAAGCCGGCGGATTTCATCATCGCCTTCAGTTCGGCCTGCCCCGGGTGCATGCGGATGGACTCGGCGAGGTAGCGGTAGCTGTCGGCGTCGCCGGCCACCCACTGCCCCAGGCGAGGCAGCACATTGAACGAGTACCAGTCGTAGGCCTTGGAAAGCGGCTGCGCCACCTTGGAAAACTCGAGCACCAACAGCCGGCCGCCGGGGCGGAGCACCCGGTTCATCTCGGCCAAGGCACGGTCCTTGTGCGTCATGTTGCGCAAGCCGAAAGCGACGGTCACCAGATCGAAACCACCGCTTGCAAATGGCAGCACTTCGGCGTCGCAGATCGAGGTCGGCAGTACCAACCCTTCGTCCAGCAGGCGGTCGCGCCCCTGGCGCAGCATGGCTTCATTGATGTCGGTGTGCACCACCATGCCACCGGCACCGACCTTTTTCGCGAAAGCGCGGGCAAGGTCGCCGGTGCCGCCGGCCAGGTCGAGCACGCGCTGGCCCGGCCGCACGTCGGCCGCGGCCACCGCGTAGGCCTTCCAGGCGCGGTGCAGGCCCATCGACATCAGGTCGTTCATCACGTCGTACCTGGCCGCGACGGAATTGAAGACGCCGCGCACGCGGTCGGCTTTTTGGGCCTCGTCGACCTTTTGGAAGCCGAAATGGGTTTCGCTCATCGTCGGTGTCGTCAGTGGTGGCCGCAAGCCGAGCCGCCAGCCGAGGACATCGGCGTGTCACGGTCGATACCGGCTTGTTGCAATCGGGCCTCGTACTTCTGCCACAGCTCGTCCTGCTGGGAGCCAAGGAAGTACAGGTAATCCCAGGAAAAGATGCCGCTGTCGTGGCCGTCGGAGAAACGGGGCTGCACGGCATAGTTGCCCACCGGGTCCAGGGCAAGCAGATCGACTTCGCGCTTGCCCGTCTGCAGCACCTCTTGGCCGGGGCCGTGGCCCTGCACCTCGGCCGACGGCGAGTACACCCGCATCAGCTCGAAGGGAATGCGAAAGCGCTGCCCGTCGGAGAAGGCGACTTCCAGCGCATGCGACTGTTGATGCACGACGATGTCGGTCGGAAGTGGGGATTGAGCGGTCAAACCAGCCATCGGGCGTTCCAGGTGAGGGCCGAAGCAGTGTAGCGAAGCGGTTCGCCCCGCCCCGACTGAGGGCTTGGGGGCACTCAGGCGCCGGACGCCGCGGCGGTGACGAGGCCGTCGAGCGCTTCCAACTCGATTCCCAACCGAAGCTCAGCGGCGGGATTCACATCGCGTTGCCGCGGTCCCCAGATCGATTGAGGGAAATGGCTGTCCCAGTCGAATCGGGCGATGACGTGCCAGTGCAGGTGCGGTGCCATGTTTCCGAGGGCCGCAAGGTTCACCTTCGTCGGTCGAAGCTGCTCAATCAGAACGCGCTCGACTGCGCAGACGAGTTCCATGCTGTGCTGCCGCTCGGGCGCCGGCAGCTCGGAGAACTCGCGCACATGGCGCAGCGAGATCACGCGATAGAAAGCGGGGAAGTCGGTGTCCTGGACGCGGACGATCCGCCAGTTGCCGCCGCTCCAAAGCAGCCTCCCACCAGCGCTACTGCACAACTCGCAGTCGGAGGGCGCTGCCCGGCCTTCAGCAGGCACCGCCATGACGTCTCCTTTGTCTCAAACCAGCACTCGCTCAATGCCACCGTCGTTGGCACGTTCCACGTATTCCGGCATCCACTGCGGTCCGAGGATGCGGTTGGCCATCTCGACGACGATGTAGTCGGCTTCGAGCAGCCCGTTGTTCAGGTCGCCGGTGTAGCGGCTCAGGCCCTGCAGGCAGCTCGGGCACGACGTGAGGATCTTCACCGGCCCCTTGTCGGGCACCGCCCCCGTCGCCCGCAGCGCCGCCTCGTCGCGGCGCAGTTCCTCTTCCTTGCGAAAGCGCACCTGCGTCGAGATGTCCGGCCGCGTCACGCCCAGCGTGCCGCTTTCGCCGCAGCAGCGCTCGCTCTTCTTCACGTCGTTGCCGACCAGCGCCTTGACCGTCTTCATCGGTTCCTGCTGCTTCATCGGGCTGTGGCAAGGGTCGTGGTACAGGTAACCCTGCGCCGAGCCACCCGCACCGTTCAAAGTGATGCCCTTTTCGAGCAGGTACTCGTGGATGTCGATGATCCGGCAGCCAGGGAAGATCTTGTCGAACTGGTAACCCTGCAGCTGGTCGTAGCAAGTGCCGCAGCTCACCACGACCGTCTTGATGTCCAGGTAGTTCAGCGTGTTCGCCACGCGATGGAACAGCACGCGGTTGTCGGTGATGATCTTCTCGGCCTTGTCGAACTGGCCCGAGCCGCGCTGCGGGTAGCCGCAGCACAGGTAGCCAGGCGGCAGCACGGTCTGCACGCCGGCGTGCCACAGCATCGCCTGCGTCGCGAGGCCCACTTGCGAGAACAGGCGTTCCGAGCCGCAGCCGGGAAAGTAGAACACCGCCTCGGTGTCGGCCGTCGTCGCATTCGGGTTGCGGATGATCGGAACGTAGTTCTTGTCCTCGATGTCCAGCAGCGCGCGCGCCGTCTTCTTCGGCAGGTTCCCCGGCAGCTTCTTGTTGATGAAGTGGATGACCTGCTGCTTGACCGGCGCGGTGCCCACCGTCGATGGCGGTGCCGCGGTTTGCCGCCTGGCCAGGCCGCGCAAGAATTGGTTGGCGGCGCGCTGCGCGCGGAAACCCACGTCGACCATCGCCGTGCGCAGCAGCTTGATCGTCTCCGGGTTCGTGGCGTTGAGCATCATCATCGCCATCTTGTTGCCCGGCCGGAAGCTCTTCTTGCCCATCTTGCGCAGCAGGTTGCGCATGTTCATCGACACGTCGCCGAAATCGATCTTCACCGGGCATGGCGACAGGCACTTGTGGCAGACCGTGCAGTGGTCGGCCACGTCCTCGAACTCTTCCCAATGCTTGATCGAGACGCCGCGGCGGGTCTGCTCTTCGTAGAGAAAGGCCTCGACGAGCAGCGACGTCGCGAGGATCTTGTTGCGCGGGCTGTACAGCAAATTCGCGCGCGGCACGTGCGTGGCGCACACCGGCTTGCACTTGCCGCAGCGCAGGCAGTCCTTGACCGAGTTGGCGATCTCGCCGATGTCGCTTTGTTGCATGATCAGCGACTCGTGCCCCATCAGCCCGAAGCTCGGCGTGTAGGCGTTCGTCAGGTCGGCCTTCAACGACGCGTCGCGCAGCAGCTTGCCCTTGTTGAAGCGGCCTTCGGGGTCGACACGGTGCTTGTAGTCGGTGAAGTTGGCGAGTTCCTCGTCGGTGAGGAACTCGAGCTTCGTGATGCCGATGCCGTGCTCGCCGGAGATCACCCCGTCGAGCGAGCGGGCGAGCTTCATGATGCGCGCCACCGCTTCGTGCGCGGTCTGCAACATCTCGTAGTTGTCGCTGTTGACGGGGATGTTGGTGTGAACGTTGCCGTCGCCGGCGTGCATGTGCAAGGCCACCCAGACTCGACCGCGCAGGATGTCCTTGTGGATCTTCTGGCACTCGTCGACGACGGGCTTGAGGGCGTCGCCGGAGAAGATGGACTGCAGGGGGGTGCGGAGCTGGGTCTTCCAGGAGGCGCGCAGGCGGTGGTCTTGGACGAGGGAGAAGACGGTGACGGCGTCATCCCGGCGCAAGCCGGGATCCACTGTTGCCAGAGCGGTGGTCAGCGCAGAGTGGATACCGGCGCGGGCTTCGCCCGGCCTGTCCTGAGCCTGTCGAAGGGCCGGTATGACGGGCGGGGGGGTGGTTTGGGTTACTGGGACGTCGAGGTTCGCAAGCGTCCATTGCCACAGGCCTCGCACGTCGCGCAGCAGCGCCAACGCCTGCTGCACCCGATCCTCCAGCAGCTCCGCCGCCGGAATCTCGCCCGCATCGTCGCTCTTGCCCAGCGGCAGATTGCCGCGCAGGAAAAACTGTTCCAGTGCATCCACCAGCGCCAGCTTGTTGCGCAAACTCAGCTCGACGTTGATGCGCTCGATGCCCTCGGTGTACTCGCCCATGCGCGGCAGCGGGATCACCACGTCTTCGTTGACCTTGAACGCATTCGTGTGCCGGCTGATCGCCGCGGTGCGCTTGCGGTCGAGCCAGAACTTCTTGCGGGCCTCGGCGCTCACCGCGACGAAGCCTTCGCCGGCGCGGCTGTTGGCGATGCGGATGACCTCGCTGGTCGCACGCGCGACCACGTCGGCGTCGTCGCCGGCGATGTCGCCCACGAGCACCATCTTCGGCAGCGTGCCGCGCTTGCTCTTCGTGGCGTAGCCCACCGCTTTCAGGTAGCGGTCGTCCAGGTGCTCCAGGCCGGCGAGGATCGCGCCGCCCGCCTTGGCTTCGGCGAACATGAAGTCCTTGATCTCGACGATCGACGGCACCGCATCCTTCGCGTTGCCGAAGAACTCCATGCACACCGTTCGGGTGTGTGCCGGCATCTTGTGCACGACCCAGCGGCAGCTCGTGATCAGCCCGTCGCAGCCCTCTTTCTGGATGCCCGGCAGCCCGGCGAGGAACTTGTCGGTCACGTCCTTGCCCAGGCCCTCCTTGCGAAAGACGCGGCCGGGCACGTCGAGCAGCTCGGTGCGCTCCAGCGTCTTGCCCGATGCGTCGTAGTAGCGCAGCTCGAAGCGAGCGACGTCCACGTCGTGGATCTTGCCCATGTTGTGGTTCAGCCGCACGACTTCGAGCCACTTCGCATCGGGAGTGACCATGCGCCACGACGCGAGGTTGTCGAGTGCCGTGCCCCACAGCACCGCCTTCTTGCCGCCGGCGTTCATCGCCACGTTGCCGCCGACGCACGACGCCTCGGCCGAGGTCGGATCGACCGCAAAAACGAAGCCGGCCCGTTCGGCCGCATCGGCGACCCGCTGCGTGACGACGCCGGCCTCCGTCCAGATCGTCGCCACGTCGCGGTCCATGCCGGGCAGGCGAAGGTGCTCCACCTCGGTCATCGCCTCAAGTTTCTCGGTGTTGATGACGGCGCTGTTCCAGGTCAGCGGCACCGCGCCACCGGTGTAGCCGGTGCCGCCCCCGCGCGGAATGATCGTGAGGCCGAGCTCGATGCAGGCCTTCACCAACCCGGCCATCTCGGCTTCGGTGTCGGGCGTGAGCACGACGAAGGGGTATTCGACGCGCCAGTCGGTGGCGTCGGTCACGTGCGACACCCGGCTCAGCCCGTCGAACTTGACGTTGTCGCGAGCCGTGTGCCGGCCCAGCACCTTGGTCGCGCGGCGGCGCAGCTCGGCCACCGCGTCGAATTGCGCCGCGAACGCGTCGACGGCGGCCGACGCGGCCTCCATCAGCTCTCCGACATGCCGGTCACGCTCGGCGTCCGCCGACGGCGTGCGGCGCTTCTGGATCTCGGCCAGGCGGTGGCGCAGCGCCTCGATCAGCAGCTTGCGCCGGCGCGGGTTGTCAAGCAGGTCGTCTTGCAAATAGGGGTTGCGCTGCACGACCCAGATGTCGCCCAGCACTTCATACAGCATGCGCGCCGAGCGGCCGGTCTGGCGCTCCTGGCGCAGGCGGTTCAGCACGTCCCACGCCCGGGCGCCGAGCAGGCGGATAACGATCTCGCGGTCGGAGAACGAGGTGTAGTTGTACGGAATTTCGCGCAGTCGCGGCGCGGCCTGGGCCAGCGCGGAAGTGCCGGCGATTTCGGTCAGGGAAGCGGGTGCGTTCATCACAGAGCCAGGCGACTGATGCACCCGTCACAGCACTTAACGGCGAATGGTAACGCACGAGGTTCGCACGCCCGGTTGCCACGGACCGACACCGCTGCACATCCCGGCGGGTTATCCCCGTTGCTGCGCCGCCCCTTCCGCGACATAAACGGTCCTGTCATCAGCGACCCCTACAGTGACCGGCGGCCACGAGCCGCCCGTCCCCCCTTACGGAGTAGACATGAAGATCCAATCTCTCGCACTCACATCCGGCCTGCTGGCCGTCGCCCTGTCCGGTCCGGCGCAGGCCCAAACGCAGATCCAGTGGTGGCACGCGATGAGCGGCCCGCTCGGCGAATGGGTCAACGACCTCGCCAAGGAATTCAACGCCAGCCAGAAGGACTACGTCGTCGTGCCCACCTACAAGGGCACCTACAGCGAGGCCTTCACCGCCGCGATGGCGGCGTTCCGCGCCGGCAACGCGCCGGACATCCTGCAGGTCTACGAAGTGGGCACCGCGACGATGATGGCCGCCAAAGGTGCCGTGAAGCCGGTCGGCGAGGTGATGACGATGGGCGGCGCCAAGTTCGACGCCAAGGCCTACATCCCGGCCGTCGCCGGTTACTACACCGCGCCGAGCGGGCAGATGCTGAGCTTCCCCTTCAACAGCTCGACGACGATCTTCTATTACAACAAGGACGCCTTCAAAGCCGCCGGCCTCGACCCCGAGACCGCGCCCAAGACCTGGCCCGAAGTGGTGCTCGCCGCCGCCAAGCTGAAGGCAAGCGGCCACAAGTGCCCGTTCACCACCAGCTGGATCAGCTGGACCCAGCTGGAGAGCTTCTCGACCTGGCACAACGTGCTGTTCGCGACGCAGAACAACGGCTTCGGCGGCGGCTCGGCGCGCCTGGCCATCGACTCGCCGCTGCACGTGCGGCACTTCGAGAACCTGTCGAACATGGCCAAGCAGGGGTTGTTCGTCTACAAGGGCCGCGACAACAAGGCCGACGTGACCTTCCCTTCCGGCGAGTGCGCGATGATCACCGGCTCATCGGGCCTGTACTCGCGCGTCAGCAAGGAGGCCAAGTTCGCCTACGGCATCTCGACCCTGCCCTACTACCCCGACGTGCCCGGTGCGCCGCAGAACACGATCATCGGCGGTGCGAGCCTGTGGGTGATGGCCGGCAAGAAGCCCGAAACGTACAAGGGCATTGCGGCCTTCTTCAACCACCTGTCGAGCCCCGAAGTGCAGTCCGCGAGCCACAAGCGCACCGGCTACCTGCCGATCACGATGGCGGCGTATGAGCTGACCGACAAGTCCGGCTTCTACAAGGAGCGTCCGGGCACCGACGTGGCCGTGACCCAGATGATCCGCAAGACCACCGACAAGTCGCGCGGCATCCGGCTCGGCAACTTCAACCAGATCCGCACGATCATCGACGAGGAGACCGAGCAGATCTGGACCGGCAAGAAGACGCCCGAAGAGGCCCTGAAAGCCGCCATCCAGCGCGGCAACGACCAGCTCGAGCGTTTCCAGAAAGCGAACAAGCTCTGACCGACACCGCCGTTGCGTGCCGCTTCGGCGGCATCGGCCCACGCCCTTCTCGCCGCCGCGAGAAGGGCGCTCTCGTTTGAACGATGGAAAAGCGCGTCCTGTTCCAATCCGCCTGGCTGCCGTGGGTGCTGCTCGCCCCACAGGTGATCGTCATCAGCGTGTTCTTCTTCTGGCCCGCGGCCCAGGCGCTGTTGCAGTCGTTCCAGCTTCAGGACACCTTCGGCATGTCCACCGAGTGGATCGGCTTCGACAACTTCCGCGACCTGTTTGCCGATTCGGCCTACCTCGAATCGTTCAAGATCACTGCCTTCTTCTCGCTGGTGGTGGCGGGGCTCGGCATCGCGATCTCGCTGATGCTCGCGGTGTTCGCCGACCGCATCATCAAGGGCGCGATGCTCTACAAGACCTTCCTCATCGTGCCGTATGCGGTGGCGCCGGCCGTGGCGGGGGTGCTGTGGCTGTTCATGTTTTCGCCCACGCTCGGCGTCGTGGCGTACGCGCTGGCGCTCGTCGGTTTCGACTGGAACTACTTAATGAACTCCGACCATGCCGTCGCGCTGATCGTGATGGCGGCCGTGTGGAAGCAGATCTCCTACAACTTCCTGTTCTTCCTCGCCGGGCTGCAGTCGATCCCGAAGTCGCTGATCGAAGCGGCGGCGATCGACGGCGCGCGCGCGTGGCGGCGGTTCTGGACCATCCAGTTCCCGCTGCTGTCGCCGACGACCTTCTTCCTGCTGGTCATCAACGTGGTCTATGCCTTCTTCGACACCTTCTCGATCGTCGACGCAACGACCCAGGGCGGCCCGGGGCAGGACACGATGATCCTCGTCTACAAGGTCTACAACGACGGCTTCAAGAACGGCGACCTGGGTGGCTCGGCCGCGCAGTCGGTGGTGCTGATGGCAATCGTCATCGCGCTGACGGTCGTGCAGTTCCGGTATGTCGAGAAGAAGGTGCAGTACTGAAATGGTCGAACGCAATCCCGCCCTGCGCGCGTTCAGCCACATGGTGATGGTGCTGGGGGTGCTGATCGTCGCCTTTCCGCTGTACCTCGCGTTCGTTGCTTCCTCGCACACCGCGCAGGACATCGTCCAGGCCCCGATGCCGCTGCTGCCCGGCGCCAACCTGGCGGACACCTACAAGACCGCGCTGTTCGGCGGCGGCGAAGGCGCCGGCTCGACAGCGCCGGTGGCACGCATGATGTGGGTCAGCCTGGTGACGGCGCTGGTGATCACCTTCGGCAAGATCGCGATCTCGCTGCTGTCGGCGTTCGCGATCGTGTACTTCCGGTTTCCGCTGAAGAACTTCTTCTTCTGGGCGATCTTCATCACGCTGATGCTGCCGGTGGAGGTGCGCATCATGCCGACCTACAAGGTCGTGTCCGACCTCGGCATGCTCAACACCTACGCCGGCTTGACGGTGCCGCTGATCGCCTCGGCCACCGCCACCTTCCTGTTTCGCCAGTTCTTCCTGACGGTGCCCGATGAACTCGTCGAGGCCGCGCGCATGGACGGCGCGGGCCCGATGCGCTTCTTCAAGGACATCCTGCTGCCGCTGTCGAAGACCTCGGTCGCGGCGCTGTTCGTCATCCAGTTCATCTACGGCTGGAACCAGTACCTGTGGCCGCTGCTCGCGACCACCAGCGAAGACATGTACCCGGTGGTGATCGGCATCAAGCGCATGATCGCCGGCGGCGACGCGGCCAACGACTGGAACGTCGTGATGGCCACCGCGCTGCTGGCCATGCTGCCGCCCGCCATCGTCGTGGTGCTGATGCAGAAGTGGTTCGTCAAGGGTCTGGTCGATACCGAAAAATAGAAGCACGCAAGCACAAGCACACATGGCCGCCATCTCGATCAAGAACGTCATCAAGCGCTATGGCGCCGGACACAAGACCACCCAGGTGATCCACGGCGTGGACGCCGAGATCGCCGACCACGAGTTCGTCGTGATCGTCGGGCCGTCGGGCTGCGGCAAATCGACGCTGCTGCGGATGGTGGCCGGGCTGGAGGAAATCTCCGGCGGCGAGATCGCGATCGGCGGGCGCGTCGTCAACGACGTAGAGCCCGCCGAGCGCGACATCGCGATGGTGTTCCAGAACTACGCGCTGTACCCGCACATGAGCGTGTTCGACAACATGGCCTATGGCTTGAAGATCGCGAAGGTGCCGATCGCCGAGATCAAGACGCGCGTGGACAAGGCGGCGGGGATCCTCCAACTCGGCGCGCTGCTGCAGCGCAAGCCGCGCGAGCTCTCCGGCGGCCAGCGCCAGCGCGTCGCAATGGGCCGCGCGATCGTGCGCGAGCCGCAGGTTTTCCTGTTCGACGAGCCCTTGTCCAACCTCGACGCCAAGCTGCGGGCGCAGACGCGGCTGGAAATCCAGAAGCTGCACCGGGAACTGGGCGTCACCTCGCTTTTCGTCACCCACGACCAGGTCGAGGCGATGACGCTTGCCGAGCGCATGATCGTGATGAACGCCGGCCGCATGGAGCAGATCGGCACGCCCGAAGCGGTGTACCAGCGTCCGGCGACAACCTTCGTCGCCGGCTTCATCGGCTCGCCGCCGATGAACCTGCTGCAGGGCACGGCTGCCGGCGCGCAGTTCAACGTCGCGGGGCCGTCGCTGCCGCTGCCCGCGCCCGCGCCGCGCGACGGCGAGCTGATCATGGGTTTGCGGCCGGAGCACGCCGACTTGGGCGACAACGGTGGCTGGCCGCTGAAAGTCGAGATGATCGAAATGCTGGGCGCGGAGCGGCTCGTCTACGGGCGCATCGGCGACGCGCTGTTCACCGTGCGGATCGACGGCACACGCCACCCGCCGGCCATCGGCGACGTCGTGAGCTTGCGGATGGACACCGCCCACCTGCACTGGTTCGACGCGGCCACGCAGCAGCGCGTGGAACCGTGACGCCCTGGCCCTACTCGTTCTGGATCGCCCACCGCGGCGCCGGCAAGCTCGCGCCGGAAAACACCCTCGCGGCGTTTCGCGTCGGCGCGAGCCATGGTTATCGCGCCTTCGAATGCGACGTGAAGCTCAGCGCCGATGGTGTGCCGTTCCTGCTGCACGATGCGACGCTGGAGCGCACGACGACCGCGCAGGGCGTGGCCGGCGAGCGCAGCTGGGCCGAGTTGTCTGCGCTGGATGCCGGCAGCTGGCACAGCCCCGCCTTTCGCGGGGAGCCGATTCCGACGCTTGCGGACATCGCGAAGTACTGCCTGCACAACGGGTTTGCGCTGAACATCGAGATCAAGCCGACGCCTGGCACAGAGGAGGAGACCGGGCGAGTCGTGGCGGGCGAAGCCGCGAGGCTGTGGGCTGGCGAAGCGGTGAAGCCGCTGCTCAGCTCGTTTCAGCCTCAGGCGCTGGAGGCGGCAAAAGCTGCCGAGGAATCGGTGCCGCGCGCCTTGCTGATCGACAGCCTGTGGCCCGGCTGGCTGGACTGCGCGAATGCGCTGCGGTGCGCGGCGGTGGTCGCGCACCACTCGTTGTTGAGCACGCAGGTGATCGCCAGCATCCATGGCGCCGAGATGCTCGCCCTGGCGTACACCGTCAACGACCCGGCCACCGCCCAGCGGCTGATGGAGTACGGCATCGACGGAGTGATCACTGATGCAGTGGATCGTTTGTCGCCGTCAGCCCTCGTCTGCGGCTGAACCAGTCGCCACCGCTCGTGCTGCGCGGCTCAGCGTGAATCAGCTGGGATCCATGGCGGCGACCGGCCGCACCTGCGCCTCGCCCCCGATCCAGTCCTCCGCGTTCTCCGCCTTCGGCAAAACCTTCACCTGGCGGATCACCGGATGGCGCCACGCGATCGCCGCCACCAGGACTGCCATGCCACCGGCGAAGGCCAAAGCCGCCCTCAGCCCCATGTGCTCGCCCAGCCACCCGCCGGCGAGCGCCCCCGGGCCAGCCGGAATCAGGATCAGCCAGCGCATCGTGCTCGTCATCCGCCCGAGTAGCGGCTCGGGCGTCACCGCCTGGCGCATCGCCAGGAAGTTGATGAAGATCAGCACCGCGCCGGCGCTGAACAGCAGCAGCATCACGGCAAAGGCGGCCACGCCGACGGCATTGGCCGGCGCCACGGCCAGCAGCAGCCAGCCGGCGGCGCAGATCGCAATGCCGGCGACGAGGCTCGGTCCTGGGCCCATGCGGCGGCTGATCCGGTTGCCCAGCACGCTGGCGATGATGGTGCCCAGGCCCATGCCCATGTAGCTCAGGCCGACGGCCTGCTCGCTCAGGCCCAGCGTGCGGGTCGCGAAGAGAATCTGCACGACCAGGGCCGCGTGGTAGCACATCTGCCAGAAGCCGACCGTTACCGCCAGCGAGACGAGCAGCCGCTGGCTGGCAACGAAGCGCACGCCTGCGCGCAGGTCGCGCCAGAAGTGCGGCGGCGACGCCTGTGCACGCTCCTCGTGGATGCGCACGCCGCGCAAGATCGCGGCAGAGACGATGAGCAGAACGGCGTCGACGAGCAGCGCGAGCGGTGCACCCGCCACCTTGATCAGCGCGCCGGCCACACCCGGCCCCGCGACTTCGGCGCCCGATACGGCCAGTGCGTTCTTGGCATGCGCCTCGACCAGCCGCTCGCGCGCCACCACGCGCGTGAGCACGATCTGCGCGGCCGCGCCGGCCACCGTGTAGACGGTGCCGATGACGAAGCCGACGATGTACAGCCAGCCCATCGTCAGCCAGCCCATCCACCAGGCGAAGGGCACGCTCGCGACGACGACGGCCAGCGAGCTTTCGCCGACGATGTACACGGGCAGCTTGCGCACACGGTCCAGCCACACGCCCGCCGGCAACGAAAAGAGCACGAAGGGCACGATCTCCATCGCGGTGAGCAGGCCCATCTGCGTCGGCGTGGCGTGCAGCAGCACGGCGGCGGTGAGCGGCAGCGCGAGCATCGTCACCTGCCCGCCGAACGAGCTGATCAGGATCGAGGTCCAGAGGCGGCGATAGGTGGCCTGGCGCAGGAGGTCGTCGACCGGCAAGGTCATCGTTCGCGCGACGGCGCTTCGGATTCTGGCGAGCCAGCTTGTCATTCTTCACTCCTCGTACGTCTTCTTCGTGCGGGCATCGGTGGATGCCCTGGCGGATCGGTAGATCCAGACAGCGAAAGGAAGGCGAAGGAACCGACTTTTCCGCTGCTCTCAGCGGAACTTCGGTAGGAAGCGGAACGCTGGGAGAACTAGAACGCTGCGGCGAACGGGACGTTCGCTGCGCCACCGAGGTGGCCGTTGCCTGCGGGGACGCAAGCGCAGATGCGCCGTCGGGAGGCAGCCGGCTGCCACGACACGCCTCCGACGCGCGCGCCGCAGGCGGTGGCCTGTTCGGAGCGGGTGGATGGCGTGGTCATGGGGCGGTGGGCGTGTGCGGAAAGAGCCAGGATGCTAGCAGCGAGATGCTCGCCGAGACAAGGGGATCAGCCCGCTGCGTTGCGAGGCCCCGACGCCTTCTTCGATGCAACCAATTGCAGCGATGCATCCGCCACATCCACGCCGCCTGAAGCACCCGGCCGCGGTGGCGGCCGGCGATACCGCCGGAGCGCGCTGCCGACACTGCCGCCGGCGCACTTGCGCGGCGTGCTTCGACGGCGGACCATGGCTCCCTGTTCAGAAGACGAGGAAGTCAGCATGGGGATGTCGAATGCGGCGCCGCGGCCCGGGCACACGTTGTCGTCTCGGGCGGTCTGGCTGCTGGCGGTGGCCGTCGCCGCCGTTGCGGCGCTCTGGTGGCAGGGGCCGATCGCGCAATGGGCCAGCTACCACGCGTTCGCCGACGATCGGCCGTGGTTCGGCATTCCGAACGCCGCCAATGTGTTCAGCAACCTGCCGTTTGCGCTGATCGGCGGCTGGGGGCTGTGCAGGCTCGCGAAGCAGGCGCCGACCGGCCCCGCCCACGCCGCCTGGTGCTGGTTCAGCGCGGCCGTTGCCTGCACGGCGCTCGGCTCCGCGCTGTACCACTGGGAACCGACCAACGGGTGGCTGGTGCTGGACCGGCTACCGATCGCGTGGGCCTGTGCGACGCTGACCTGCGCGCTGATGGCCGAGCGGGTCGACCGGCGCTGGGCCAGCAGCTGGACGCTCGGCGTCGCCGTCGTCGCAGGCACCCTGTCCGTCCTATATTGGTGGATGACCGAGCAGCGGGGGCAAGGTGACCTCCGGCCGTATCTCGCGGTCCAGTTCCTGCCGATGCTGCTCGTTCCGGCGGCGCTGGCGCTTCGGCTTGTGCCGACCGGCGAACGGGCCGTGCCGGCCGGCGCATGGTGGACCGTGCTGGTGCTCTACGCAGTCGCGAAGGTGATGGAACTGGGCGACCATGCGGTGCTGGAAGCGCTGGGAGTCACGAGCGGCCACACGCTGAAGCACCTGCTGGCCGCTGGTGCGGCGTGGTGGTTGCTGCGGGCGGCGACGCGAACCATCGATTGACCACGCACCCCGTCATGCCGGCGAAAGCCGGCATCCACCGTTGGCTGGCCCGGTGCGGCAGCGATGCGTCTGCGGCGGTGCCAGCGGTGGATCCCGATTTTCGTCGGGATGACGGCACACGGGTTGTTCAGCTCCGATAGTCGGCGTTGATCTTCACGTAGTCGACGCTCAGATCGCAGGTCCAGACGGTCGTCGACATGCTGCCGCGGTTCAGGTCCACGCGCACGGTGATCTCGCTTTGCTTCATCACCCGCTGACCGTCTTCTTCGCGGTAGCCGGGATGGCGGCCGCCTTCGGTGGCCACGTGCACGTCGTCGAGGAACAGGTCGATGCCGGTCTGGTCGAGGTCGTCGATGCCGGCATAACCCACCGCCGCGAGGATGCGGCCGAGGTTGGGGTCGCTCGCGAAGAACGCCGTCTTGACGAGCGGCGAATGCGCGATTGCGTAGGCCACCTGGCGGCATTCCGCTTCCGACTTGCCGCCGTCCACGCGCACCGTGATGAACTTCGTGGCGCCTTCGCCGTCGCGGACGATGGCCTGGGCGAGCCGTTGCGACACGTCGATCAATGCGTCGCGCAGCGCAGACCCGTCGGCCGTGTCCAGCCGTGTGACCGGATCGTGGCCGGCCTGGCTGGTCGCGATCAGCAGGAAGGAATCGTTGGTCGACGTGTCGCCGTCGATCGAGATCCGGTTGAAGGAGCTGTCGGCGGCTTCGCGCACCAGCGACTGCATCAGCGCCGGCGCGATGACCGCGTCGGTGGCGACGAAGCCCAGCATCGTCGCCATGTTCGGACGGATCATCCCGGCACCCTTGCTGATGCCGGTGATCGTCACCGTCTTGCCGCCGACTTCGACCCGGCGAGACACCGCCTTGGGCAGCGTATCGGTTGTCATGATCGCCTCGGCGGCCGCCGCCCAGTTGTCCGCCTTCAGATCGGCGAGTGCCGCCGGCAGCCCCGCTTCGATGCGGTCGTTGGGCAGCGTCTCCATGATGACGCCGGTGGAGAACGGCAGCACTTGCTCCGGCGAAATCTCGAGATGCCGGGCGAGCGCGACGCAGGTCGAGAACGCGCGCACCAAACCGTCTTCGCCGGTGCCGGCGTTGGCGTTGCCGGTGTTGATCAAAATCGCCCGCGGGCCGACGTTCGTGCCCAGGTGCTGGCGGCACAGCTGCACCGGCGCGGCACAGAAACGGTTGCGCGTGAACACGCCGGCCACTTGCGAGCCTTCATCCAGCGTCACGACGGTCAGGTCGCGGCGGTTGGCCTTTCGCACGCCGGCCATCGCGATGCCGAGCTTGACACCCGCCACGGGGTGCAGGTCCTTCGGATCCGGGACGCTCAGATTGACGGCCATCGCACGCTCCTCAAGCCAGCTTGCCGTGGCACTGCTTGTACTTCTTGCCGCTGCCGCAAGGGCAAGGTTCGTTGCGTCCGACCTTGGGCACCGCGGCGAGGCGCTCGTCGGCCTCTTGCGACACGCTGCCGTCTTCGTTCGGGTGCGTGTAGGTCACGTTGCTGATCCGGTCGGCGCGCTCCTCGATCGCCTCGGCGGCGCGCGCCACCTCTTCCTGCGACTGGATGCGCACCGTCATCAGGATGCGCGTCACGTCCATCTTCACGACGTCGAGCAGCTGGCTGAACAGCTCGAAGGCTTCGCGCTTGTATTCCTGCTTCGGGTTCTTTTGCGCGTAGCCGCGCAGATGGATGCCCTGGCGCAGGTAATCGAGCGCGGCAAGATGCTCGCGCCAGTGCGAGTCGATGGACTGCAGCAGGATCATCCGCATGAACGGCGTGAACTGCTCCAGGCCCACTCGCTCGACCTTGGCCTCGAACAGGGCGTCGGCCGCCTTCACGGCCTTCTCGGCGATGTCTTCGTCGGTGATGGTGGTGCTCGTCTCGACTTCGGCCTTCAGCGCCAGCTCGAGCTGCCACTCGTCGCGCAGCGTCTTCTCGAGGCCGTCGAGGTCCCATTGCTCCTCGACGCTGTTGGCTGGGACGAAAGTTCGCACCACGTCTTCCATCGTGCTCTGGCGCAGGCTGGCGATCTGTGCGACGAGGCTTTCCGCTTCGAGGATGTCGTTGCGCTGCTGGTAGATGACCTTGCGCTGGTCGTTGCTCACATCGTCGTATTCGAGCAGTTGCTTGCGGACGTCGAAGTTGCGAGCCTCGACCTTGCGCTGCGCGCTCTCGATGCTTCGCGTGACGATGCCGGCTTCGATCGCCTCGCCGTCGGGCATCTTCAGCCGGTCCATGATCGCGCGGACACGGTCACCGGCGAAGATGCGCATCAGCGGGTCGTCCAGCGACAGGTAGAAGCGCGACGACCCCGGATCGCCCTGGCGGCCGGAGCGGCCGCGCAGCTGGTTGTCGATGCGGCGCGACTCGTGGCGCTCGGTCGCGATGATGCGCAGGCCGCCCTGCGCCTTCACCTTGTCGTGCAGGCCCTGCCACTCGTCGTGCAGCTGCTGCGCGCGGCCCTGCTTGTCGGCATCGGACAGCTCGGGGTCGGCGTCGATGAACTTGATCTGGTTCTCGACGTTGCCTCCGAGCACGATGTCGGTGCCGCGGCCGGCCATGTTGGTGGCGATCGTGATCACGCCCGGGCGACCGGCCTGGGCGACGATCTCCGCCTCCTTTGCGTGCTGCTTCGCGTTGAGCACCTGGTGCGGGAGCTTCGCCTTGGTGAGCAGGTCCGAAATGAGCTCGGAGTTCTCGATGGACGTCGTGCCCACGAGCACCGGCTGCCCCCGTTCGTGGCAGTCGCGGATGTCGGCAATGACCGCCTCGAACTTCTCGCGCGAGGTCTTGTAGACGAGGTCCAGTTCGTCCTTGCGGATCGTCGGCTTGTTCGGCGGGATGACCACCGTCTCCAACCCGTAGATCTCCTGAAACTCGTAAGCCTCGGTGTCGGCCGTGCCGGTCATGCCCGACAGCTTGCCGTACATGCGGAAGTAGTTCTGGAAGGTGATCGACGCGAGCGTCTGGTTCTCGCTCTGGATCGTCACGCCTTCCTTCGCCTCGACGGCCTGGTGCAGGCCGTCGGACCAGCGGCGGCCCGTCATCAGGCGGCCGGTGAACTCGTCGACGATGATCACCTCGCCGTTTTGCACGACGTAGTGCTGGTCGCGGTTGTAGAGGTGGTTCGCGCGCAGCGCGGCGTACACGTGGTGCATCAGCGCAATGTTGCCGGCGTCGTACAGGCTCGCGCCCTCGGCCAGCAGGCCGGCCGTCGTCAGGATGGCTTCGGCATTCTCGTGGCCGGTTTCGGTGAGGTAGACCTGGTGCGTCTTCTCGTCGACGGTGAAGTCGCCGGGTTCGATCACGCCTTCGCCGGTGCGAGGATCGGCCTCGCCGATCTGCTTCTTCAGTTGCGGCACGACGGCGTTGATGCGCACGTACAGCTCGGTGTGGTCTTCGGCCTGGCCGCTGATGATCAGCGGCGTGCGGGCCTCGTCGATCAGGATCGAGTCGACCTCGTCGACGATCGCGTAGGACAGGCCGCGCGCCACGCGGTCGGCCGTCTCGTGGACCATGTTGTCGCGCAGGTAGTCGAAACCGAACTCGTTGTTGGTGCCGTAGGTCACGTCGGCGGCGTAAGCGCCCTGCTTCTGCTCGCGCGGCATCTGCGGCAGGTTGACGCCGACGGTGAGTCCGAGGAAGTTGTACAGGCGGCCCATCCACTCGGCGTCTCGCCGGGCGAGGTAGTCGTTGACCGTGACCACGTGCACACCCTTGCGCGTGAGCGCATTCAGGTACACCGGCAGCGTGGCCATCAGCGTCTTGCCTTCGCCGGTGCGCATCTCGGCGATCTTGCCGTCGTTCAGCGCCATGCCTCCCATCAGCTGCACGTCGAAATGGCGCATCTTCAGCGAACGCTTGCTGCCTTCGCGCACGACGGCAAAGGCCTCCGGCAGCAGTTGCTGCAGCGTCTCGCCCTTCTCGAATCGCTCGCGGAATTCGTCCGTCTTGGCCTGCAGGGCCGCATCGTCCAGCGCCTCGAATTGCGGTTCGAGGGCGTTGATCTGCTGCACGACGCGCCGGTACTGCTTCAGCAATCGTTCATTGCGGCTGCCGAATATTTGGGTGAGAAGCTGGGGCAACATGCGACGTCGGGTTGGGAATGAGGGCTGCCGGCGTCATCGACACCGGCGCGGGGGCAAAGCCTGGGGAATGTGCGGCCGGCCTCGGCCGATACAAGGCGAGACAGCCGCAAAACGGAGAATTTTACCCGCCTGACCCCCGCAAGGGCTCAGGGGTGAATGGCCAGGCTAGCGGCGCGATCTTGCGGCGGCAAGCGCCTTCACCGCGGCATCTCCCGACGCCAGGAATTTCGCCGGGTTCTGCGGCACGCCATCGAGCAGCACCTCGAAGTGCAGGTGCGGACCGGTGGATCGGCCGGTGCTGCCGACCAGCGCCACGGACTGGCCGCGCTTGACGATGTCGCCGGCGCGCACCAGTGTCTTGGAGGCGTGCGCGTAGCGCGTGACCAGGCCGCGGCCGTGATCGACCTCGACCAATCGGCCGTATTGCGGGTGGACTCCACTGAGCTGCACGACGCCGCCGGCGGCCGCCTTGATCGGCGTGCCCGCTTCGGCGGGGAAGTCGAGGCCGCTGTGCAGCGCGGCACGCCCGGTGAACGGGTCGGAACGGAAACCGAAGCCCGAACCGATCGGGCCTTCGACCGGTCGGCTGTTCGGAATCAGCAACGACTGCAGGCGGGTCTCCAGCAGCCGCGATTCGATCAACGTATAGAGGTCGGTGTTGTGATCCGTCAGCTCGTCCAACGAGCCGATCCAGCCGTTGAGCTCGTCGAGCGACGGCGAAGCCGCGGGGATGAACGGCCCGCCCTTGGCGGCGTCGCCGACCGCGACCTGGTTTTCGGCTTGCGGCAGTTCTTCGGGCTTCACGCCGGCGAGCCCCGACACCCGTTCGCTCATCGCCTCGAGCTTGATCAGCTTCGCCTGCATCTCGCCGACCCGCTGCGCCATCGCATCGAGGTTCTCGCGCATGAAACGGTCGCGCTGGGCGAACTCGTCACGCACCACCAGCTTCACCACGGGACTCACGACCGGCCAGCCTTCGCGGGCGGCCTTCAGGAAAATGACGTGGTAGACCGTGCCGGACATCAAGATCAGCAGGGCCATCAGGCCGAGCACCGCGCCCAGCAGCTGCCACCGATTGAAATGAAGCACCCGCGTGCGCGCCACGCTGCCGTGGGTGATGAGAATCTGCATCGCTACACTCTCCGGGGTGAACGCAAAGTCACCCGCTGTGAAGTCCCGACCGACCGTCCCCGATTCGCTGCCGATCGCCGAGGCGCTGCAGCGCAGCGCACCGTTGAATCAACTGCGACAGCGGCTGCAGGATTCGAACGCCCGCTTTGCCGCGATTGCCGCCCAGCTCCCCGCCGCCCTGGCGCCCCATGTAAAACCGGGACCGGTGGACGACGACGGCTGGACGCTGCTTGCGGCCAATACATCGGTGGCCGCCAAACTTCGCCAACTACAACCCCGCCTGGAGAGTGCAATGCGAGAGCGGGGATGGCAGGTTAGCGCAATCCGTATCAAGGTTCAATCGAACTGAGGCGCAGCCGGCCGCCACGGCCGGAAACGAAATGCAAGCGATGCGGATCGTGTGAAGGAGTTGGCGCCGGCGTCCGAGTCGAAGCGGGGTTAGTATCTAGGCGCTCGACGGAGGCGCCGAGCGGAAACCCGGTTGGAGCAACTGGTGCAGTGACCGCAACCGTGTAGCTCTCTGGCGTAAAGAGAATCGCAGTTGCATGCACTGCGAGTTTCGGGGAGACCAGATGATTCCGACCCACAAACTGAAGCGGCGCCTGCGCCTCTGGGTGAAAGAACTGCTGCGTCCTTTCAACTTCGCTGTGCCGGCGACTCCTTATGGAGCGCGATTCATGGTGCCCATCATTCGAGGGGTCGGGGGCAGCCACCGTCAAGGTGTCGAACCCTGGATGGTGGACACACTGCGGCGTCTGTTCCACTCGTCCGGACGTGCCGGCCTGATCGACATCGGCGTCAATATCGGCCAAACCTTGCTTAAGCTGAAGAGCGTCGATCAGAACGCACGATACATCGGGTTCGAACCCAACCCGTTCTGTGTTCAATATGCGAATGAAATCATCAGGCTGAATCGACTCTCGCAATGTGTCGTCATACCCGTCGCATTGGCCGACAAGCCGGGCTTGGTCGATTTCGTCGCGGACAGCGAAGCGGACGCTGCAGCATCGACACTCCCCGATCTGCGTCCTGGCAAGCAAAGCGTTCGCCGACAGTACGTCCCGACGCTGGCTTTCGATGAGATCGGTAGTCTCGAGACGGACAGTATTCCCGTGGTCAAGATTGACGTGGAAGGCGCGGAACTCGAGGTGTTGCGCGGGATGAAACGCTTCCTGGCCGACTCGCGGCCCTGTGTGATTTGCGAAGTGCTGCATGCCCACACCGACCAGCAGATCCCCCTCTTGCGGGCGCGCAATGATGACTTGATGTCACTGCTGGTCAATGCAGGCTACGTGGTACACCGAATCATCAAGAACAGCCCTCAAACGCAGGTCGTGGAGTTGGTGCCGGTGCCAAGGTTCCCCGATGAGGTCTACACATTCCGCAGCTCCGCCGTCTGCGACTACCTGATCATTCCAGCCGAGAAGACTGCACAGGTGGTCGCGGCCTTCGGAAAGGCAGCAGGGGTCGATCCAGCGGCCGAGGGCGACGACAACTGGGCGCGGCCAAAGGCTGCGTAGGCCGCACGGCCCGACAGCCGATTGGACAGTGCAGATGTGGTGCCGGCTGTCCGAATCGAACGGACGACCTTCCGCTTACAAGGCGGGTGCTCTACCAGCTGAGCTAAGCCGGCGCTGCGGCGGCCGAGGAGGCCGCCCGTGTGTTGCAGCGAGAGGGAAGCAGTATAAGTCGCGCCCGGCGCCGCGCACCGCTACTTGATGCGCTTGAGCGTGGGGCGGCCGCCGCTGGGCGGCTCCGGCGACGGTTCGTCGGCGGGGTCGGTGGAGGCGTCGCCGCCGGCGCTCGGCGTGGAGTCGGCGAGCGTGAGTTTTCGGCTCTTGGGGCCCGGTGCCGGAGAGCCGGGCTGCTGTGCGGCCTCGCTGCCCGGGGCCATGCCCGCCGGCGCATCGGTGGGCACCGGGAAGGCCATGCCCTGGCCGTTTTCACGCGCGTAGATCGCGATCACGTGGTCGACCGGCACGACGATCTCGCGCGAGGCGCCGCCGAAACGTGCCCTGAACTCGATCAGCTCGTTGCCGAGCTTGAGGCCGGTCGTGGCCTCGAAGCCGATGTTCAGCACGATCTCGTTGTTCTTCACGTACTCGGCCGGCACCTGCACGCTCGCGTCGACGAACACCGCAACGTACGGTGTGAAGCCGTTGTCGGTGCACCAGTCGTGCAGCGCACGAATCAAGTACGGCCGGGTCGACGTGCCTGTGTTGGCCGGTGTCATCGGTTCGCGGCGCCTACTTGCGCATCACTTTCTCGGACGGGGTCAGCGCCTCGATGTAGGCCGGGCGCGAGAAGATGCGTTCGGCGTACTTCAACAGCGGCACGGCGTTCTTCGACATGTCGATGCCGTAGTAATCGAGGCGCCACAGCAGCGGCGCGATGGCCACGTCGAGCATCGAGAAGTCGTCGCCCAGCATGTACTTGTTCTTCAGGAAGATCGGCGCGAGCTGGGTCAGGCGGTCGCGGATTTGCGACCGTGCCTTCTCGAGCTGCTTGTCGGTGGGCTTGACGCCGCGCGACTCGAGCACGTTCACGTGGGCGAACAGCTCCTTCTCGAAGTTGAGCAGGAACAGGCGCACGCGGGCTCGCGCCACCGGGTCGCCGGGCATCAGCTGCGGATGCGGGAAACGCTCGTCGATGTACTCGTTGATGATGTGCGACTCGTAGAGGATCAGGTCGCGCTCCACCAGGATCGGCACCTCGTTGTACGGGTTCATCAGCGCGATGTCTTCGGGCTTGGCGAACAGGTCGACGTCGCGGATTTCGAAGTCCATGCCCTTTTCGAACAGCACGAATCGGCAGCGGTGCGAATAGGGACAGGTGGTTCCGGAGTAAAGCACCATCATGAGCGTGTGCTCCTTAAGCGGTCAGGTATTCAGAAGGCAAGAACGCAGTGGAGCCCCCCGTGCGGGGACGGCCACTGCGCAGAGTGTCCCGGCGGTCGCCTGGACGGGTCGCTGTCACTTCACGTCTTTCCAGTAGACGGCGTTCAACCGCCAGGCGATCAGCGTGAATACCGCGAGGAAGATCAGCACCCACACCCCAAGGCGAACACGCTGGAACTGGGCCGGCTCGCTCATCCAGTTCATGTAGGCAACGAGGTCGGCCACCGTCTCGTCGTATTGCTGGGCGCTCAGCGTGCCGGGTGTGAGCTGCTCGTAGCCGACAAACCGGTGCACAGTCTTGGTAGGATCGTGCGCGTCCTTCACGTCCTCGAACTTGGCGGCGCGCTGGCCCTGCAATTCCCACAGCACATGCGGCATGCTGACGCTCGGAAACACGAGGTTGTTCCAGCCGGTGGGCTTGGTGTCGTCGCGGTAGTAGGAGCGCAGGTAGGTGTAGAGGTAGTCGGCCCCGGTGCCGTTCGGGCCGGAGCGCGAACGCGCGATCAGCGAGAGGTCGGGCGGCGTGGTGCCGAACCACTGCTTTGCCTGCTTCGGGTCGAGCGAGACCTTCATCACCTCGCCGACCTTGTCGGTGCCGAACAGCAGGTTCTTCTTGATCTGGTCGTCGGTCAGCTCGAGGTTGCGCATGCGGTTGAAGCGCATGAACGCGGCGCTGTGGCAGTTCAGGCAATAGTTGACGAACACCTTGGCGCCGTGCTGAAGCGCGGCCACGTCGGACATCTTCTCGTAGGGGAACTCGTCCAGCGCAATGCTGGATTCGGCGGCCGCCGCGCCCGCGACGAACCCGAACGACAGCATCAGGGAGAGGAGGAATTTCTTCATTGTGGGATGCTCCGGCGGCGTCAATGGGCGAAGGTCACGCGCTCGGGGACGGGCTTGAACTGCCCCATGCGGCTCCACCACGGCATCAGGAGGAAGAAGCCGAAGTAGATCAGCGTGCCGATCTGCGACACGCGTTCGCCGATCGGCGAAGGCGGCTGGACGCCAAGATAGCCCAGCACGATGAAGGTCACGACGAAAAGGGCGTAGATGTACTTGTGCCAGTCGGGGCGGTAGCGGATCGACTTGACCGGGCTCTTGTCCAGCCAGGGCAGGAAGAACAGGATGATGACCGCGCCGCCCATGACGACCACGCCCCAGAACTTGGCGTCGATGCCCTGGAGGGCCTCGATGCCGGTGAAGCCGAACGCGTTGAACATCCACAGGAAGGCCACTGTGGCGGCCACGAGCAGGCCTTTGACGCGCAGCGACGCGGATGTCTTGAGGAATGCAAGGCCGACGGCGACCAGCAGGATCAGCGACAGGGCGTACATCATCTCGTTGGTGATCGCGCGCAGCATCGAGTAGTACGGCGTGAAGTACCACACCGGGGCGATGTGCGCGGGCGTTTGCAGCGGATCGGCCGGAATGAAGTTGTTGTACTCGAGGAAGTAGCCGCCGACCTCGGGCGCGAAGAAGATGATCGCGGTGAAGATCAGCAGGAACACGCTGGTGCCGTAGATGTCGTGCACGGTGTAGTACGGATGGAACGGGATGCCGTCCAGCGGCCGGCCGAGGGCATCCTTCTTCGCCTTGATCTCGACGCCGTCCGGATTGTTCGAGCCGACCTCGTGCAGCGCGATGATGTGCGCCACCACGAGGCCCAGCAGCACCAGCGGCACCGCGATCACGTGGAAGCTGAAGAAGCGGTTCAGCGTGGCGTCGCTCACCACGAAGTCGCCACGGATCAGCAGCGCGAGGTCAGGACCGACGAAGGGGATGGCGGCGAACAGGTTGACGATCACCTGCGCGCCCCAGTAGCTCATCTGGCCCCACGGCAGCAGGTAGCCCATGAAGGCTTCGGCCATCAGGCACAGGAAGATCGCGCAGCCGAAGATCCACACCAGCTCGCGCGGCTTGCGGTAGCTGCCGTAGATCAGACCGCGGTACATGTGCAGGTACACGACGACGAAGAACGCCGACGCGCCGGTGGAGTGCATGTAGCGGATCAGCCAGCCCCACGGCACGTCGCGCATGATGTACTCGACCGATGCGAACGCGAGCGTCGCATCGGGCTTGTAGTGCATCGTCAGGAAGATGCCGGTGACGATCTGGATCACCAGCACGAGCAGCGACAGCGACCCGAAGATGTACCAGAAGTTGAAGGTCTTCGGCGCGTAGTACTGGCCCACGGGCTCGTTCCACAGCTTGCTTGCCGGGAACCGGTTGTCGACCCAGACCAGCAGCTTCTCGGCCGCATTGGCGTTGGGGGGCGCTTCTTTGTATTCAGCCATGTCGTGTTCTCTTCAGGATGCCGTCGACTGCGTGACCGTCAGGCCTTGTCCTCGCCGATCAGGATTCGGCTGTCGGACAGGTACATGTGAGGCGGCACCTCGAGGTTGTCCGGCGCGGGCTTGTTCTTGTAGACGCGCCCGGCGATGTCGAAGGTGGAACCATGGCACGGGCAGAGGAAGCCGCCCGTCCAGTCGTCGGGCAGCGAGGGCTGCGGTCCGGGCTGGAACTTCTCGATCGGCGAGCAGCCCAGGTGCGAGCAGATGCCGACGGCGACGAGCAGTTCCGGCTTGATCGAGCGGTGCTCATTGCGCGCGTACTCGGGCGTGAGTTCGTCGGGCTTGCGCTGCGAATTCGGATCGGCCAGCTGCGGATCGAGCTTGGGCAGCTCGGCGAGCTGCTCGGGGGTGCGCCGAACGATCCAGACCGGCTTGCCGCGCCATTCGACGGTGACCTTCTCGCCGGGCTTCAGGTTGCTCACGTCCACCTCGACCGGGGCGCCGGCGGCGCGTGCGCGCTCGGACGGCTGGAAGGAGGAGACGAACGGAACGGCGGCTGCCACACCGCCCACCACGCCGGCACAGCCCGACGCGATGAGCCACGTGCGCTTGCCGTTATCGACTGGCTGGTCACTCATGGGGTTCCTCGAAAGTCTTTTCTACTCAGGGGCAACCCGCGATTCTAACGGACGCGTCAAGGGGTCCCGGCCCGGCGGCAGGCCGTCGCCGTCCGGCCTCGGGCGCCGACGCCCTGCCGCCGTTCATCACGCCGGGCCTGTTGAGTTGGCGCAAAGCCGGTGAATACTGGCGCCGGCCGCCGGCTCGGCCACCCCCCAATTCCACACCCCGAAGGAGCACCCGATGAGTTTCGCCACCGAGTTCAGACAGTTCGCGATGAAAGGCAACGTCGTCGACCTTGCGGTCGGCGTCATCATCGGCGCCGCGTTCGGCAAGATCGTCGACTCCGTCGTCGGGGACCTGGTGATGCCGGTGGTCGGCCGCCTCCTCGGCGGGCTCAACTTCGCGAACCACTACCTGCCGCTGGCCGGCCAGCCCACCGGCCTGCCGCTGGCGGAGGCGAGGCAGCTCGGGGCCGTGATCGCCTACGGCAACTTCCTCACTGTCGCGGTCAACTTCGTCATTCTCGCCTTCATCATTTTCCTGATGATCAAGCAGATCAACCGCCTCAAGCGCGAAACGCCGCCGCCGGTGCCGACGGCCCCGCCGGAAGAGGTGCAGTTGCTGCGCGAGATCCGCGATTCGCTGAGAAAGTGAACCAAGCCCCCGCTCTTCGCCGGATGAGGCGGTTCGGTTTTGGCCCATACTTCCACGCCCGGAGGAAAATCTTGCACCGGTAAACCTTGCGGGAAGAAGCGGCCCTGTTCTCGATGAACCCGACCGAACCACGACTGCCCACCGCCCTGGAGGCGGCCCTTGGCCATGTGAAGGCGACGACCTTCGCCGTGGCCGAACGCGTCGCCTCGGGGCTCGGCGCGCAGGCCACGTCGACCACGCGGATCGGCGAGCGGGACCTGCTGCTGGCGACGCAAATCGACCTGCGGCGCAAGATGAACACCTTCCACATGAGCTTTACGAAGGAGCTCACCGACAAGGTCCAGGACGAAGCGGCGCCCCGCACCGGCCAGCGCCGCAAGCTCGCCGCCACCGACTGGCAGTCCCTCACGCTGGTCGAAGACCATGAGGTCGAGGAGCGCATGTTCTCCGAGCGCATCGGGCAGCAGATCTCCCACGCCTGCGAGTGGGAGCTGCGCGAGATGGCGGCCTACATGGGAACGGTGCTGAAGATCGGCCGCGCCGACGAAGAGCGCAACCCGTTTCGCGCCGATGTGCTCGGCATGGCGCTGTTTCGCGCCATCGAGGCGGTGACAGGGGACTCCGACGGCCGCAAGCTGCTCGCGCGCGAATTCGGGCAGGCGATGGCCAGCGCGATGCCTGCCTGCTATGCGGCGATCGTGAGCGACCTGCAGCAGCGCAACATCCAGCCGGTCGGCCTCGCGGTGAAGACGGTCGACGGGCCGGGGCACACGGCCAACTCCGGCTACGCGAGCATGCGCGACGACCTGCCGTCCAGCCGCACGCAGCCGGGGTCGGACTTCGCCTCCGGCCACGGCGTTTCCGGCATGTCGGCCACGTCCCGCGGCGGCATGCCGACACAGCCCAGCACCTATCCGACGAGCGGCTATTCGACCGGCCCGACAAGCAGCGCCGGTTCGGGCTACGCCAGCGGCTCGGCGGGTTTCGGCGCCCCGCAGGGAGGCGGCTCCGGCCGCATGAGCGCCGAGGCCGACGCCCAACTGATGACGCTGCTGCGCCGGCTGACCTTCCTCGCCAGCCGGCCCGGCGCACTGGACATCACGCTGCCCACCCAGCCCGGGGGGGTCGGCGGCCCCTCCGGCGGCCGCGCGGGAATCGGGCTGCACGGCGCAATCGGCGCGCTGGCGGCCGACGCTGGCGGCGCCGCCTCGAACTTCACCGCGGAGGGGCTGACCGGCCTGATGGCCGTCAACCTGATCCGCGCGCACCGCGACGAGCTGATGCAGGCGTCCAGCGGCAAGCTCGATCACATGGTGATCGACGTCGTCGGCAGCCTGTTCGACCAGATCCTGTCCGACCCCAAGGTGCCGCCGCAGATGGCGCGCCAGATCGCGCGGCTGCAGCTGCCGGTGCTGCGCGTGGCGCTGGTCGACTCGAACTTCTTCTCGTCGCGCCGCCACCCGGTGCGCCGATTCGTCAACCGCATTGCCTCGCTCGCCTGCGCGTTCGACGACTTCGACGACGGCCCCGGCAAGTCCTTCCTCAACCGGGTGAAGGAGCTGGTGCAGGAGATCGTCGAGGGCGACTTCGACCAGGTCGAGCTCTATTCCGCCAAGCTGAGCGAGCTCGAGAGCTTCATTTCCGACCAGACCGAAGGCGCGGCCAAGACCAGCGGGGCGGCGGCCGTGCTCGAGACGAAGGAGTCCGAGCTTCGTGTGCAGCAGCGCTACATGCTGCAGCTCAGCTCGGCGCTCGGCGGCATCGGCATGCCCGAATACCTGCGCGACTTCGTCGCCCAGGTGTGGAGCCAGGCGCTCGTGCAGGCGGTGCGCCGCCACGGCGTCGACTCCGACCTCGCCAAGCGTTTCCGGCTCGTCGGGCGCGACGTCGTGATGAGCGTGCAGCCCAAGGGCTCGCCCGTGATGCGCAAGCGCTTCCTGATGCAGCTGCCCACGCTGATGAAGGACCTGAACGAAGGCATGAAGCTGATTGGCTGGCCCGATGCCGCGCAAAAGGCGTTCTTCGGCCAGTTGCTGCCTTCGCACGCGGAGTCGCTGAAGGCGGCGCCGATGACCGAGCTCGAGCACAACCTGCTGGCCAAGCAGCTCGAGGGCATCTTCAACTCGCACATTCCGGGCACCCACGAGTTCTCGCAGGCCGAACCTGTCGGCCTCGAGTCCAAGGAGATCGAACAGCGTTTCACGCCCGACGAGGCGCAACAGGTCGGGCTGATCGAAGAGAGCGCGGTCGACTGGTCGGGCGAAATCGACATCGATCTGAGCGGCGAGTTGGCGCAGGCGGGCGACACCGGCAGCGGCGACGCCGGCGACGCCGGCGACACGATGCCGTCGGACCTGGGCATCGACATCAACCTCGACCTCGTGGCCGCCGACCCGGCCGAGCCGTCACACGGGCCGCGGTTGATGGACCACATCCGCGTCGGGTTCGCCTACCAGATGCTGCTGAAGGACCAGTGGCAGAAGGTGCGGCTGAACTACGTGAGCCCCGGGCGCAACTTCTTCGTCTTCACACGCGGGCGCAAGCACCAGGAAACGATTTCACTGACGTCGCGCATGCTCGCGCGCATGTGCGAGAGCAACCGGCTGCGGGCGGTCGAGCACGCCTACCTGATGGAGCGTGCGACCGCGCGCGCAAGACGCCAGCTGGCGGCGCTGAAGAGCACCACCAAAAGCTGACTTCGCAGCCCTCACCCCAACTCTCTCCCAGAGGGAGAGGGGGTCCCAGAGGGAGAGGAGGTCACGCACAGGGTGCGCGCCATGCGGATCGCGGCTTCGAGGCTCGACGGATCGGCCTGGCCGGTGCCGGCAATATCGAACGCCGTGCCGTGATCGGGGCTGGTGCGCACGAACGGCAGGCCCAGCGTCACGTTGACGCCGTGCTCGACGCCGAGGTACTTGACGGGAATCAGCCCGTGGTCGTGCGTCATCGCGACGACGATGTCGAACTCGCCGGGATGGCCCGGTGCGTGGCGGGCGCGCATGAACACGGTGTCGGGCGCGAACGGACCGGACGCGGCGATCCCTTCCGAACGCGCCGCCGCGATCGCCGGCGCAACGATGCGGATCTCTTCGTCGCCGAACAGCCCGCCCTCGCCCGCATGCGGGTTCAGGCCGGCCACCGCGATGCGTGGCGCGCTCTGGCCCCAGCGGGCCGCGGCGGCGTGGGCGATGCGCAGCGTCTGCAGCACGGCGTCGAAGGTGACCGCGTCGATCGCCCGGCGCAGCGACAGGTGGATCGTCACCAGCACCGTGCGCAGCTCGTCGTTGGCGAGCATCATCCGCACCGGCGGCGGCTCGCCGCCGGTGGCGGCAAGCGCCTGCAGCATCTCGGTATGGCCCGGGAACGACACGCCGGCCGCCGCCAGCGCCTCCTTGTGGATCGGCGCGGTCACGACGGCAGCCACCTCGCCGCGCATGGCCATCGCCGCGGCTTCGGTGATGCAGGCAGCCGCCGCGGCGCCCGAGCGCGCGTCGACCCGGCCGATCGGCGCCTCGACAAGGTCGCCCGGCAGGCCGGGCGCCTGCCACACCGGAACGCAGTTCGGCGGCACGTCCCGCGCTTCGGCGACGTGTTCGATCGTCGCGACCGCGAGCATGCCGCCGGCGAGGGCGGCGGCGCGGCGCATCACCGCTTCATCGCCGACGACGAAGCAGCCGGCGGCTTGGCCACCGCGAAACGCCTTCGCGATGATCTCGGGGCCGATACCGCAGGCGTCGCCCTGCGTGATCGCGATCGGCAGCGCTGAACCGGCTTCGCTCATGGGGCGATTGTCGCCGCGCCGCGTACGACCGGCTGCGCCCTGCGACGACGCGCGACTTTGCATTTCTTCATCGCCGCTTCAAATTTCGGGGCGGTGTTCTGGATCACCCGCAGCGTCAACGTCCCGATCAACAACGAGCTGGCCGCATGGAACCCCGCGGCGCCGCCGGCGAACTGGGCGGAGGCGCGTGATCTCTGGAACCACAGCAACGTGGTGCGCACCGTCGCGGCCGCGCTGTCGTTCGCCGGCGCCGCGGCGATCCTCGCACCGCGTCCACTGGCCGGGGGTTCGCGGTGAGACGGCAGACAAGGCGGGTCGCGCCGGCCGCGGCCTCCCCCCGCGAACCGTTCGGCCGATAATCTCGAAACCGCTCCACCTCCGGCGGCGTATTCATGTACGCCTCGATCCCGGTGAGTGAGGCCCTCGGATGCATCATGCGCAGAACCTGGCTTCTCTTCTCCCAAGCAGTCACCGTCGCCGTGGCCGTGCTGTTCGTCATTGCCACACTGAAGCCCGACTGGCTGGAACGCGGCCGGCCGACGGGCCTGCCGAGCGGCATTTCGATCACTGCGGTGCAGCCGGTCTCGCGGTCCAGCGGCACCGCGCTGAACGCGCCGAGCACCTACAGCGCCGCGGCCAAACGCGCCACACCCGCGGTCGTCAGCATCACCGCCAGCAAGGCCCCGCCGCGCAATCCGCATGCCACCGACCCGTGGTTCCAGTTCTTCTTCGGCGAACGCGGGCGGCAGTTGCAGCAGCAAGAGACGCAGATCGGCCTGGGTTCGGGTGTCATCGTGTCGCCCGAGGGCTACCTGCTGACGAACAACCACGTGATCGACGGCGCCGACGAGATCGAGGTGCTGCTCACCGACGGCCGCCGCGCCAGCGCGAAGCTCGTCGGCAGCGACCCGGAGACCGACGTCGCGGTGCTGAAGATCAGCCTCGACAAGCTGCCGGTCATCACGTTCGGCAGCATCGAAAACCTCGAGGTCGGCGACGTGGTGCTCGCGATCGGCAATCCGTTCGGTGTCGGGCAGACCGTCACTTCCGGCATCGTCAGCGCGCTCGGGCGCAACCAGCTCGGCATCAACACCTTCGAGAATTTCATCCAGACCGATGCGGCGATCAACCCGGGCAATTCGGGCGGCGCGCTGGTCGATGCGAACGGCAACCTGCTGGGCATCAACACGGCCATCTACTCGCGAACCGGCGGCAGCCTGGGGATCGGCTTCGCGATTCCGGTCAGCACCGCGCAGCAGGTCATGGAAGGGCTGATCCGCGACGGCCACGTGACGCGCGGCTGGATCGGCGTCGAGCCGCGCGACCTGACGCCGGAGATCGCCGAAACCTTCAATCTGCCGGTCAAGGAAGGCGTGCTGATCACCGGGGTGCTGCAGGGTGGCCCGGCCAGCGCGGGCGGTATGCGCCCCGGCGACGTGGTGGTCAAGGTGGCGGACGTGCCGGTGACCAACACCTCTCAGCTGCTGGCTGCGGTGGCGGCTCTGAAGCCGGCCACCCCTGCGACCATCGGCATCCAGCGCGGCGACCAGACGATGCAGCTGAGCGTCACGATCGCGCAGCGGCCGAAGAACCCGCTGCTGCGAAACCGCTGACTCGGCAACGCGATGGGGGCGCCTATGGAGAGGGCGACGACTCCTCTTCCGGCGCCTTGGTGTGCTTGATGAACAGCTGAGCGGCCCAGATACCCGCTTCGTAGAGCAGGCACATCGGAATTGCCAGCGCAAGCTGCGAGACGACGTCCGGCGGCGTGATGATGGCCGCGACGATGAACGCCAGCACGATGAAGTAGCTGCGGAAGTGGCGCAGCTTCTCGATGCTGACGATGCCCATGCGGGCCAGCACGACGACGATGATCGGCACCTCGAACGCCGCGCCGAAGGCGATGAACATCGTCATCACGAAGCTCAGGTAGGCCTCGATGTCAGGCGCGGCGGTGATGCTCTTCGGCGCAAAACTCTGGATGAACCGAAACACCTGGCCGAAGACAAAAAAGTAGCAGAACCCGACGCCGACGAAGAACAGGAGCGAGCTCGAGACCACGAGCGGCATCACGAGCTTCTTCTCGTGCGAATACAGCCCCGGGGCGACGAAGGCCCAGACCTGGTAGAGCACCACTGGCAGAGCCAGCATGAACGACGCCAGCATCGTGATCTTCAGCGGCACGATGAACGGCGAGATCACATTCGTCGCGATCAGCGTCGTTCCCTCGGGCAGCGTGGCCACCAGCGGCGCAGCCAGCAGGTCGTACAGCCCGCTCGCGCCGGGCCACACCATCAGCGCACCGAAGCAGATGCCCACCGCAATGAGCGCGCGGATCAAGCGGTCGCGCAGCTCGATCAGGTGCGAGACGAACGGTTGCTCTGTGCCCTCGAGTTCGTCGGGGCGGTTGTCTTGTGTCATGAATCAGGCGTTGTGCCGCGGCGGGCGAAAGCGCGCCACCCGCGCGGCACCCGACTGGGCCTTGCCGCGGATGCCGTGGCGCTGCTTGTACCACTGCGGCGTCGCTCCGCGCTTGAGACGCCAGTTCTTCTTCGGGTGCCGGTATTCGGGCGGCGGTCGCAACTCGTCGTACCCCGGACTGCCGGGCGTGAGCAGCGGATCGGACTCAGACCAGCCCTTTTCGAGGTCGGACGTGGTCTGGCGGATCTCGCTCGACACGCTTTGCTCCATCTCGTGCGCCGCGTCTTCGAACTGGCCCTTCATCTTCTTGAGCTCCTCGAGCTCGATCGAGCGGTTGACCTCGGCTTTCACGTCGGCGACGTAGCGCTGCGCCTTGCCCAGCAAATGGCCGACAGTGCGCGCGACGCGCGGCAGCCGCTCGGGGCCGATGACGATCAACGCCACCGCCCCGATCAGCGCGATCTTGTCGAAGCCGAAGTCAACCATGCGGCGATGCGCTCAGGTCCTGGCGCATGGAAGGCGTCAGGACTTGTTCTTCGCTTCGACGTCGACCGTGTTCGGGTCCGCCGGCCGGCCGGGCGTCGAAGAGACTTGCGGCGGCGGCGCCTCGGCGCTGGAAGCGCCGTCCTTCATGCCGTCCTTGAAGCCCTTGACGGCGCCGCCCAGGTCCGACCCCATGTTCTTGAGCTTTTTCGTGCCGAACACCAGCACCACGATCAGCAGCACGACCAGCCAGTGCCAAATGCTGAATGAACCCATAATTTTCTCCTGACGACAACCGTCGATTCTAGCTAGGTCAGCCCTTCAACCAGGGCCTCGGTCCACCGAAGACATGCATGTGCAGGTGGTAGACCTCCTGCCCCCCATCTTGCCCGGTGTTGATGACAGTGCGAAACCCGTTGGTGACTCCCTGCTCCTTCATCAGCCGCGGCGCCAGTGCCAGCATCTTGCCGAGCCAGCCTTCGTGCGACGGCTCGATGTGCGACAGCGTCGGCACATGCACCCTCGGAATGATCAGCACATGCACCGGCGCCCATGGATGGATGTCGTGGAAGGCGAGAAGTTCGTCGTCTTCGTAGGCCTTGCGGCTCGGAATCTGGCCCGCGACGATTCTGCAGAAAATACAGTTCGGGTCTGCGCTCATGGCTGTGTTCAGTAAGTGGGCATCGGCATCGGCTTGCTCTCGGCAAAGTTCCACCAGCCGCGGATGAATCGGTACAGATACCACAGGCCGATCACCGTGTAGGCGGCCCATCCGGGGAACACCAGGATCCACAGCGGCAGTGCGAGCAGCAGCCACAGCAGCGTGAACCAAAAGCTGCGCGCCTGCCAGCGGAAATGGCTGCGGAAGAAGTCGTCCGGCAGGTCCTGCCGCTTGACGTAATTGAGGATGATCGCGATCACCGAGAAGATGCCGGCCGAGAAGAACGACGCCGTGTGCAGCGCGTACATCACGTGCGTGAGCAGCGTCAGGTTGTGGCGCTCCTGGCTGGAGCGCGCCGGCGACTCGATCACATCGTTCATCGGTCTTCTCCTTCTCGTTGCTGGGCTTTGCGTGCGGCGAATTCCTCGAGCCCGGACAGACCCTCGCGGCGCTCCAGCTCGGCCAGCACGTCGGCCGGCTTCAGGCCGAACGCGCTGAGCGCGAGCATCGAGTGGAACCACAGGTCGGCGACTTCGTACACCAGTTTGCGCGGGTCTCCGTCCTTCGCAGCCATCACGGTTTCGGTGGCTTCCTCGCCGATCTTCTTCAGGATCGCGTCGGTGCCCTTGTGGAACAGCCGGGCAACGTAGCTCTTGTCCGGATCGCCGCCCTTGCGGGCCTCGATGACTTCGGCCAGCCGGGCGAGCGTGTCGTTGGAACTCATTTGTAGATCCGATTCGGGTCTTTCAAGACCGGTTCCACCGTGTGCCAGGCCCCGTCCTTGTAAAGCTGGAAGAAGCAGGAATGGCGCCCGGTGTGGCAGGCGATGCCGGGGGTGTGGCCGAGTTGCTCCACTTTCAGCAGCACGACGTCGTTGTCGCAGTCCAACCGCAGTTCATGGACCTTCTGAACGTGGCCGGACTCCTCGCCCTTGTGCCACAGCCGGTTGCGCGAGCGGCTGAAATACACCGCTTCGCCGGATTCCGCGGTCCGGGCAAGCGCCTCGCGGTTCATGAAGGCGAACATCAGCACGTCGTTGCTGCCGACCTCCTGCGCGATCGCGGGGACCAGGCCTTGCGTGTCCCATTTCACTTCATCGAGCCAATTCACCAATAGAGCCCCCACGTCGCCTCCGGCTCCTGCCCCCCGCGGGGGCGCCGCCCATCTAGAGGCGGCTCGTCGATAGGCGGGCTCAGTGTATCAATCACCCCCCGTGGGTCGCCCCTGTAAAACCGCGCTCCGAGGCGAACCATTCGAGCACCGGGACCGTGCCCGGCAGCACCGGCACGACGCCTACCGGCAGCGTCTGCCAGCTCATCGCCTGCCGTTCCCGCATCTCGAACTCGCCGTCCCAGTCGAACACCTTGCAGAAGTGCAGCCGAACGCGGGCATGCGGGTAATCCATCAGCTCGATCTTCCACGGCTGGGCCGCGAGGATCGTGATGCCGAGCTCCTCGTGTAATTCGCGCCGCAGCGCTTCTTCCACGGTCTCGCCGTACTCCAGCTTGCCGCCGGGGAATTCCCAGTAGCCGGCGTAGACCTTGCCTTCGGGGCGCGACGTGAGCAGGAAACGCCCGTCGCGGTCGATCAGCACGCCCACCGCCACGTCGACGGGCGTGCGTTCGATGGGAGCAGTCACCCGTGGTGCCTCCCGGCGTAGTCCTTCGCGAACTGAAACGCCACCCGGCCGGAGCGCGAGCCCCGCTCCAGCGCCCAGACCAGCGACTCCTGGCGCGCGGCGGCGATTGCCTCGTCGCTGACGCCGAAGCCGTGCAGCCAGGCCGCCACAATCGTCAGATATTCCGCCTGGCTGAACGGATAGAAGCTGACCCACAGCCCGAAGCGTTCGGAAAGCGAAATCTTTTCTTCGATCACCTCGCCGGGATGCACCTCGCCGTCCTCGGTGTGCCGGTAGCTGAGGTTCTCTTTCATGTACTCCGGCAGCAGGTGGCGGCGGTTGCTGGTCGCGTAGATCAGCACGTTCTCCGAGGACTGCGACACCGAGCCGTCGAGGATGGACTTGAGCGCCTTGTAACCGGCCTCGCCTTCGTCGAAGCTCAGGTCGTCGCAGAACACGATGAAACGCTCGGGGCGTTCGGCGACGAGCTCGACGATGTCGGGCAGATCGATGAGGTCGGCCTTGTCGACTTCGATCAGGCGCAGACCGCGCGGCGAAAACTCGTTCAGGCAGGCCTTGATCAGCGAGCTCTTGCCGGTTCCGCGCGCACCGGTCAACAACACATTGTTGGCCGCGTGGCCGGCGACGAACTGCTCGGTGTTGCGCACCAGGCGCTCCTTTTGCGGCTCGACTTCGCGCAGGTCGGACAAGTGGATCGTCGCGACGTGTTTCACCGGCTCGAGCCGGCCCGATCCGCCGCGTTTGCGGTAGCGAAACGCCACCGACGCCGACCAGTCGGGCGCCGCCGGCGGATGCGGCAGCACCGCGTCGAGTCGCGCCATCAGCGCCTCGGCGCGGGAAATCAGGGAATCGAGATCAGCCATGGGCCGGGATTATCGGCGGCGTGTGTGCCGCCCGCCCGTGAAGCACGCCGGCATGACGTGGATGTGAAGCCCGAGCGCGCGCTCCGTGTATTGACGCAATTCATTCGCCCATGCGGTCGGCGTTGCTGAAATCCGCGGGTTGTCGGGGGCCGCGGACGACCCGTGCGGGTTGCCGGCGACGTATTTCCAATCAAAACACGAGGATCTCATGAACAAAACTCTACTTCTGGCGTCTTTGCCGCTGCTGGCTGCGCTGCCCGTGGCTGCACAGACGAACCCGGATGTCGCGCTCTACGGCCGAGTCGACCTGGGCGTGGCCCGCACGATCGGCAGCGAGGTCGTGCAGGTGCGGCAGGGCTCGGGCAGCCGTGTAGGCCTTCGCGGCAGCGAAGATCTGGGCGGCGGGCTGAAGGCCATCTTCAACATCGAACACCGCTTCACCGCCGACAACGGCCAGGCCGGCAGCCTGTTCTGGGGCGGCCGCTCCGTGGTCGGCCTGCAAGGCGGCTTCGGCACCCTGGTGTTGGGCCGCGACTACACGCCGGCGCGCAATGTGGCCAACAAGGTCGACCCCTGGGGCGGCGACACGGTCGCCGGCCACGAGGGCAACCTGCTGGGCGGCTTTGCGCCGACGCGCAAGGCGAACTCGTTCACCTACAGCTCGCCGTCCGTCGGCGGCTTCAGCGCCCAGGCCCAATTCGAACTGGACGAAGTCGAAGGCAACGGCAACGAGGCGACCTACGGACTGGCCGTGAACTACAAGAGCGGCCCGCTCGCACTCGGTTATGGCTACGACAAGGCCCAGGACGAGCTCGACGACGCCGAATGGCACATCGCGAGCGCCCGTTACGCGTTCGGGGTCGCCGAGCTGAGCGCCGCGGTCGGCTTCGGCGAGGACTTCGCCGGCGAATCGCACCGCTCCTACTTCGTCGGCGTCGCCGCCGGCGTCGGCAGCGGGGAGATCCGTGCCGGCTACAGCCAGTTGGAAAACCGCGACACCGGCAGCGACCTGTCGTCGCGCACCAGCGTGGGCTATCACCACAAACTGTCGAAGCGCACCACGCTTTACACCGACTTTGCCCACGAGGGCGAGCCCAACGGCAACGCGGCCATCGACGACAACCCGTGGGCGGTGGACTTCGGCATCAAGCACAACTTCTGATCCGGCATCGCCGGCACGCCGAGGGCCGCGCCGGCGCGCGGCCCGGCCTCGGTGTCACGCCGTCATCAGCGACAGCGCGGCATCGAGGTGTTCGGTCGGGTTGCGTTTGAAGCCAGAGCGCGCATAGCGCTGCAGCCGGCCGACCGCGAAGGCGGTGAGGACCGAGGCCCGTGCGTTGGCGTCGACCGTCGGCGTCACCGAACCGGCCGCTTCGGCGGCCGTGCGCAGGCTTTGCCGCAGCTGCGATTCGATGCGGTCGAAGAACTGGTTCATGCGCGCGAGCAGCCGGTCGTTCTCGAACACCAGCGCATCGCCGACCATCACGCGGGTCATGCCGGGATTTTTCTCGCCGAACTGCAGCAGCACGGTGATCACCTTTTGCGCCTGGTCGATGCCGCCGGTGTCGCGTTCGATGATCTGGTTGGCGAGCGTGAAGACGCTTTGTTCGATGAACTCGATCAACCCCTCGAACATCTGCGCCTTGCTCGCGAAGTGGCGATACAGCGCCGCTTCGGAGACGTCGAGCTTGCTGGCCAGGGCGGCGGTGGTGATGCGCTCGGCGCCGGGCTGTTCGAGCATGGACGCGAGCGTCTGCAGGATCTGGACGCGGCGCTCGCCGGGCTTGGGCCGCTTGCGGACCGCAGCGGCGGGCGCTGCCGCGCCGGTGTCGCCGTCGGTCGTCGCCGTGGTGTCTTCGGGTGGGTTCTCAGTGTGGGAGGTCATCTCGAATGCACCAAAGCGAGCGCAGAGGTTGTATCCGGTTGATTCTGGCACACACGTATGCGGGCTTGTGGCATGGGTGAACGCCAACTTTCATGCACGCGCCGTCGCCGTGAATTGCGCCACGAAGGTAGCGCCGCATCCAGATGGTGCGCATGCCGATCCGGCGCGCCGAGCGCTGGTGCGCCAGGGTGTCTTCGACCAGCACGCAGCGGGCGGGCGGCGTTTGCAGCCTGGCAGCCACGTGGCGCAGCATGCGGGCATCGGGCTTGGGCCGGTGATGGCCGAACATCGTCATGTCTTCGATGCTGATGAGGCCGTCGAAGCAGGCCGCGAGGCGCAGCGTGCTCAGTACCCGCAGGGCATAGGCGCGCGGCGCGTTGGTCAGAATGAACTTGCGTCCGGGCAGGCGGCGCAGCGCGGCGCGGTCGTGCGCGCTGGCACGCAGCCGGGCCTCGAGGCCCGGAAGGCGGTGCGTCTCCTCGAGAAAGTGCGCGGCCTTGACACCATGGTGGCGAACCAGCCCGAGCAGCGTGGCGCCGTAGTGGTTCCAGTAGTGCTGGCGCAGCGCCGACGCCTCCTCGTGCGGCAGCGCGAGGTGCGTCGCGATGTAGTCGGTCATCGCCTGGTTCGTCGGGCCGAACGCCGAGTGCGACGCGTCGTGCAGCGTGTTGTCGAGGTCGAACAGCCAGACGCGGGCGGCGCGGGCGGCGGTCAACGCAGCTCCGCGACGAAGTAGTGGCCCGGCGCCGGCGCGATCGGCTTCAGTTCGTTGATTCGGACCACCTCGTGGGCGACGGGCCGGGCAAAACGCGGCCCATCGAAGACAAAGCTGTGGAATTCGCCGTTCTCGCCGCAGGCGTCGACGTTTTCCGGCAGGTCGGCGATGAAGTTCGCGTCGAACTCACGGGCGCAGAAGCACGCCTCGAGGAATCGCGCATCGACGCAGACGACGCGTGCGCGGTAACCGAGCGCGAGGAACTCGTCGACCAGCGCGCGCCGGGGTTCATGCCACAGCGGCAGCACCGCCGTGATGCCGGCGGCCCCGCAGACCTTCTCCTCCCAGTCGCGGTGCGGCTGCAGGTCGATGTCGCCGAACAGGCCGTGGGTGATGCCCTGCTCGGCGAAGCGGCGCAGCTGGTCGATGAAGACCGCTTCGTAGTCGGCCCACGAGGCGTGGCGCATCACGAGCGGAATGTTCAATGCATCGGCCTGGGCCTGCAGCAGGTGCGGCGGCAGCGCGTGCGAGCGGGAACGCTCGCCGGTTTCGTCGAACATCGCGAGCAGTGCCTGGACATCGTGGCCTGCGTCGAGCGCCCGATGCAACGCGAGCATCGAGTCCTTGCCGCCGCTCCAGGAGAAGAAGGATTTCAATGGGAGCGGATCATCGTGCCGTAAGCCTGCTCGGTCAAAACCTCGAGCAGCATCGCGTGCGGCACACGCCCGTCGATGATGTGCACCGTGTTGACGCCGTTCTTCGCCGCGTCCAGCGCCGAGGCGATCTTCGGCAGCATGCCGCCGGAGATCGTACCGTCGGCGAACAACTCGTCGATCTCGCGCGCCGAGAGGTTGGTCAGCAGGTTGCCGGCCTTGTCGAGCACGCCGGGGATGTTCGTCAGCATCATCAACTTCTCGGCCTTCAGCACTTCAGCCAGTTTGCCGGCGACCACGTCGGCGTTGATGTTGTAGTTCTCGTTGTCGCTGCCGAAACCCAGCGGCGAGATCACCGGGATGAACTGGTCGTCCTGCAGCGCCTTCACGACGCTCGGGTCGATCGACTCGATCTCGCCAACCTGGCCGACATCGTGTTCCTTTGTCGGGTCGTTCTTGTCCATCATCTTCAGCTTGCGCGCGCGGATCAGCCCGCCGTCGCGCCCGGTCAGGCCCACCGCCTTGCCGCCGGCGACGTTGATCAGGCCGACGATGTCCTGCTGCACCTGGCCCGCAAGCACCCACTCGACGACTTCCATCGTCTCGTCGTCGGTCACGCGCATGCCCTGGATGAAGGTGCCCTTCTTGCCGACCTTGGCCAGCGCCTCGTCGATCTGCGGACCGCCGCCGTGCACCACGACGGGATTCATGCCGACCAGCTTCAGCAGCACGACGTCTTCGGCGAAATCCTGTTGCAGCGCCGGATCGGTCATCGCGTTGCCGCCGTACTTGATGACGATGGTCTTGCCGTGAAAGCGCCGAATGTAGGGCAGCGCCTCGGCGAGGATTTCGGCCTTGTCGCGCGGCGAAATATGGCTCAAGTCGGGCGAGAGATGGTGCGGCAGTTTGGCGGGAGGCTCGGCGCTCATGGAGGGTCTTTCCGGTGGAAGCGGGGGCGGCGGCGAAATTGTAGGGCCCGTAGCCCGGATGAAATCCGGGATTGCGGCGCGTCATCGGAGGCACAGCCCCGGATTGCATCCGGGCTACGGTCAGTACGTGCGTCCGCGTTTGTACTGCGCATGCGACTTGCGCACGAGCGTCGTGCCCTTGGCCATCGCCGCGAACGACGCACCGGCGTGGGCATGGCAAATCGCCAGGCCCAGTGCGTCGGCCGCGTCCTTGCCGGGCAGGCTCGGGAGCTTCAGCAGGCGCATCACCATTTCCTGCACCTGTTCCTTGCGCGCCTGGCCGTGGCCGACGATCGCCTTCTTCATCTGCAGCGCGGTGTACTCCGAGACGTCGAGGTCGTTCGACACCAGCGCGGTCAGCGCCGCGCCGCGCGCCTGGCCGAGCAGCAGCGTCGACTGCGGGTTGACGTTGACGAACACGATCTCCATCGCCGCACAGCCAGGCTGGTAGCGCGCGGTGATTTCGCGCACGCCGTCGAAGATGATCTTGAGCCGCGCCGGCAATTGCCCGATGTGCACCGCATCGGTCTTGATCGTGCCGCTGGCAACGTAGTGCAGCCTTGCCCCCTCGGTTTCGATGATGCCGAAACCGGTGGTTCGCAGGCCGGGGTCGATGCCGAGGATGCGCATGATCAGAGTCCGAAGTACCAGCGCACCGCGTGGAAAAACACCGGCGCGGCAAAACACAGCGGCGCCACGCGGTCGAGGAGGCCGACCGCGCCGGTGACCGAGGCCTTGCCGCTCCAGCTGCGCACGCCGGCGTCGCGCTTCAGCGCCTTCATCACGAATTCGCCGAGCGAGCCGGTCGCACCGGCGATGAACCCCATCACCAGCGCCGGGATCGGCTTGAACGGCGTCGCCCAGTACAGCAGCGCGCCGACGAAGGCGGCCGCGGACGCCCCGATCAGCCACGCCCGCCACGAAAACGAGCGGCTGATCGCACGCGCCACCGGCCGCGCACGCAGCCGCCGGCTGGCGAGCTCCTGGACGATCTGCGCAACTGCCACGACGACGACGAGGTAGAACACGAGGAAAGCGCCGCGGCCGGCGTAGCGCGGCAGGTCGATCAGCAGCAGCGCCGGCGCGTGGCTCATGCCGTACACGCAGACCATGATGCCCCACTGGATCTTCGCGGTCCGTTCGAGAAAGCGCTGGGGGTCGTTGCCGAAGGCGCTGATGACGGGAATCGCGAAGAACACGTAGACCGGGACGAACACGGTAAACAGGTCGAAGTGGCGGCTGCCGGCGAGCACGAACTGCAGCGGCAGCACGAAGAAAAACGCCAGCAGCAGGCTGCGGTGGTCGGCGCGGCGTGTGTGCGTGAGCGTGATGAACTCTCGGAACGCGAGAAAGGAGACGATGCCGAACAGCAGCGTCGCCGCCACCGCCCCGAGCACCCACGAGACCCAGAACAGCACGGCGCCCAGCCACACGGCGCGCAGGTCGCGCTTGAAGCGTGCGTGCAGCGCCTGCTGCTGCGGCGGCATTTCGCGCAGGCTGCGGGTCAGCTCGTACAGCGTGACGGCCGTCAACAGGCCGAACAGGCCGATGAACAGCAGCCCCACCTGCTGGGTGATCGTCAGGTCGCGCAGCGCTCCCATCAGGCGACGCTGCGCAGTGCCGTGACGGCATCGCGCGCTCGTTCGAGGAATGCGCGCTTGTCTTCAGCGGGCTGCAGCTGCAGCGGCGCGCCGAAGGTCACCGAGCACAGGATCGGCACCGGCACGACCTCGCCCTTGGGCATCACGCGGTGCACGTTGTCGATCCATGCCGGAATCAGCTGCACGCCGGGAAACTGCTCGGCCAGGTGATACAGGCCGGCCTTGAACGGCTGCGGGTCGCCCTTGTTGCCGCGGGTGCCTTCCGGAAAGATCACCAGCGAGTCGCCGTTCTTCAGCGCCTCGGCCAGCGGCTCCAGCGGATCCTCGTCCTCGGTGCGCTGGCGCGACACGTAGACGGCGTTGAAGATCTCGCGCGTGATCCAGTGCTTCAAGCGGCTCGAAGTCCAGTAGTCGCGCGCCGCGATCGGCCGCGTGACGGCGCGCAGGTCGCTGGGCAGCGCGGCCCAGATCAGCACCCAGTCGAAATGACTCTGGTGGTTGGCGAAGTAGATGCGCTGCTCGGCCTTCGGCGGACAGCCGTACCAGTGGCCCTGGGCGCCGGTGATCAAGCGGGCGAGTGACGCGAGAAGGAGGCCGGCCGCCTCGGCGAGTTTCATGGGTGCGGATGGTAGCGGGGCGGCAGGGTCATCGCGGAGCCGACTTCGTCATCCCGGCGTTCGCCGGGATGACGAATCGGTCAAGCGGCTGCCGCGGATCCGGCTTTGCCGGTCCGCTGGCGGGCCTTGCAGGCCGCGCCGAGCCAGGGGGCTCGGCCCTTCGCCAGGCACGAAAGGTCCACTGGACCTTTTCGTGTCCGGGCTCAGCCCCCTGGGGGGAGGCGCCGAAGGC
>DATKCI010000085.1:0-19085 GCA_035513255.1 Piscinibacter sp.
CCAGCGGCTGATCGCCAAGGGACAGCCCGGGACCATCGTCCACATCGCGTCGATCCTGGGCCACCTGGCCAAGGCCATGTTCCTCAACTACGGCACGACCAAGGGCGCGCTGATCAACCTGACCCAGGCGATGGCGCTGGATCTGCTGCCGCATGGCATCCGCGTCAACGCGATCGCGCCCGGCTACTTCCCCACCGAGATGACCAATCCCTTCTTCGAGACCGACGCGGGCAAGAAAGAGATCGCCGCGCTGCCTCCGGGCCGCCTGGGCCGGCTCGACGAACTCGACGGGCCGCTCCTGCTGCTGGCCAGCGACGCCTCCTCGTACATGAGCGGTTCGGTCCTCACCGTGGACCACGGCCACTCGATCCGGCTGTCGTGACGCCGCCGCTGCAGCACACACAATACGGGAGTTCCCACCATGCCCCGTGCCCCTGAAAACCATGCCGACAGCCAAGTCCCCGCGCCCCACCCGCCAGAGCCGAAGCAACGACGGCGGCACCTGGCAAGCCGAGAAGAGCCTGATCACGCAGACGCAGATCGTGCAGGCCACGATGCAGTGCCTGATCGAACTGGGCTACGCCCAGACCACCACCGACAAGATCGCGCAGAAGGCGAACGTCTCGCGCGGCGCGATGACGCACCACTTCAAGTCGCGCGATGCGGTGTTCATCGCGGCGGCGAAGTACGTGACCGACCTGCGTGCCGCGGAGTACGGCGAGGCGATCGGCAAGGTGCGGGTGCCCGCGGGCACGCTGCCGACCTACGAGGACATGCGCGACACGATCGTTTCCTTGCAGAAGTACTACGCCCGGCCGTCGTTCATCGCGCTGCACGAGCTGCAGCGCGGCGCGCGCACCGACAAGACGCTCAAGTCCGCGATGGCGCCGCTAGAGAAGGTGCTCGACGACAGGATCTCGGCGCACATCCTGCAGCACTTCCCGTTCTGGTCCGAGGTGCAGGGCGCCGCCGAGGTATTGCGCGACCTGATCTTCTCCAGCCTGCAGGGCATCGCGATCGATCCGGTGGGCTACGTCAAGGGCGCGCGGCTGCAGCGCCTGGTGGATCTCCTTGCGCGTGTGACGCAGACCGAGTTCGACAAGGACTACGCCTCGGCGCACGGCTCCGCGGCGCTCGAGCGCGGGCAGCGCGCCCGGCGGCGCGCCGCATGAGCGGGCGCTTCTCTTCACAGGCCGACGCAGGCTTTTCACCGACCATAAACAAACCAACACGATGGTTTTAAACACGATGGACACGCGTCTCGCCGCCCCGCACCTGCTGCATCTGGAGGGCGGCCGGCCGTCGCTGCTCGGCAGCCGCTGCAGCGCCTGTGGCGAGGTGTACTTCCCGGCCGCGCGCGGCTGCACGCGCTGCTGCGGCACGCAGCTCGACGCCTTCGAGCTGGGCGATCGCGCTCGCCTGTGGTCGTGGACCGTGCAGGGCTTTCGCCCCAAGCCGCCCTACGACGGCGCCGGGACCGAGGCCGACTTCGTGCCCTACGGCGTGGGCTACGTGGAGATGGCGTGCGGCATCAAGGTGGAAGGCCGGCTGACGCTGGCCGACCCGGCGCGGCTGCACATCGGCATGGACATGGAACTGGTGCTGGAGCCGTACCACCAGGACGCGGACGGGGCCCCGGTCCACACCTACGCGTTCCGGCCGGTGCACGGCGAGCAAGGCGGCACATGATCGACGACGTCGCCATCATCGGCATCGGCATGCACCCCTTCGGCCGCACCGACGGCTTGTCCGGCCTGGAGCAAGGGGCCCACGCGGTTCGCCTGGCGCTGCAAGACGCCGGCGTCGCCTGGGACGCCGTCGGCGTGGCCTACGGCGGCAGCCAGGACGCGGGCAACGCCGACGCACTGGCCAACCTGCTCGGCCTGACCGGCGCACCTTTCGTCAACGTCGCCAACGGCTGCGCCACCGGCGGCAGCGCGCTGGCCAGCGTGGTCGCGGCGATCCGCTCCGGCGTGGCGGAGATCGGCGTGGCGGTCGGCTTCGACAAGCACCCGCGCGGCGCCTTCAACGCCCGGCCGGCGGACTGGGGCCTGGAGGACTGGTACGGCGCCACGGGCCTGATGCTGACGACCCAGTTCTTCGCGCTGAAGACGCAGCGCTACCTGCACGAGCATGGCCTGAGCGAGCGTGCACTGGCGCTCGCCGCGCAGCGCTCGTTCCGCAACGGCGCGCTCAACCCGAACGCCTGGCGCCGGCAGGCGTTGAGCGCCGAGGAGATCGCGGCATCGATGCCGGTCAACCTGCCGCTGCGCAAGTACATGTTCTGCAGCCCGGCCGAAGGCGGTGCGGCGCTCGTGCTGTGCAGCGCGAAGGCGGCGCACAAGTACACGCGCACGCCGGTGCTCGTGAAGGCGGCGCTGATGCGCACGCGCCGGCACGGCTCCTTCGAGGTCTTCAGCCCGGCGCTGGCGGCGCAGGCCGCACCGGCGCCGACGGTGTTCGCCGCGCAAGCCGCCTTCGAGCAGGCCGGTGTGGGCCCCTCCGACATCGACGTGATCCAGATCCAGGACACCGACAGCGGCTCGGAGCTCATCCACATGGCCGAGAACGGCTTCTGCGAGCACGGCGAGCAGGAACGCCTGATCGAGCGCGGCGAGACCGACATCGGCGGTCGCCTGCCGATCAACACCGACGGCGGATGTATGGCCAACGGTGAGCCCGTCGGCGCCTCCGGTCTGCGCCAGGTGATCGAGATCTGCACGCAGCTGCGCGGCCAGGCCGGCGCGCGCCAGGTGGGCGGCCGCCCGCGGCTGGGCTACACGCACGTCTACGGCGCACCCGGCGTCAGCGCGGTGACGATTCTTCAAGCAGGAGACAAGACATGAACAAGCCGCACGAGAAGCAGATCTTCTTCCAGCCGCCGGAAACCGCCGGCGACCCGCAGAAGTTCCAGCAGCTGCTGGCACAGGAGACGGTGCCGGTGCCGGCCTACCTCCAGCCCTCGCCGCCGCGCTTCGGCGACGAGGACCTGGAGGTGGCGCGCTACACCTCGCACGCCTTCCACCGCCTCGAGGCCGAGAAGCTCTGGCCCAAGGCCTGGCAGTTCGTCGCCCGCGAGGAGGAGATCCCGAACCCGGGCGACCACGTCGTCTACGACATCGTCGATCGCTCGGTGATCCTGATGCGCGGCGACGACGGCGCGATCCGCGGCTTCTACAACTCCTGCCTGCACCGCGGCCGCACGCTGCGCACGCAAGGCGGCACCGCCGGGCAGCTCAAGTGCCCGTTCCACGGTTTCACCTGGGACATCCAGGGCCGCTTCAAGAGCAAGCCCTGCAGCTGGGACTTCAAGCACCTGGACGACCAGCAGCTCGATCTGCCGCAGGTGCGCGCGGAGAGCTGGGCGGGCTTCGTGTTCATCAACTTCGACCTGCAGGCGCAGCCGCTGCTGGACTACCTGGGCGTGCTGCCCGGGCACTTCGAGTCCTACCTGATGGACCGCTCGACGACCATCGCCCACGTGCAGCGGCGCATCGCCTGCAACTGGAAGGTGGGCCAGGAAGCCTTCTTCGAGGCGATGCACACCAAGGCCACGCACCCCGGCATCATGACCTTCACCGGCGACGTCGACAGCCAGTACGACGTGTTCGGCGACATCATCGCGCGCGCCATCACGCCGATGGGCGTGGTGAGCCCGAACCTCGGCGGCGTGGACGACGGCACCACGCTGAACGACATCCTGGCACTCTCGGGCCGCATGTCCGAGACGGACGGCTCGCGCCACCAGCTGCCCGAGGGCGTGTCGGCGCGCCAATACGTCGGCGAGCTCAACCGCCAGGCCTACGCCGCGGCGGCTGGCGCCGACCTGTCGCAAGCGACGCTCGCCGAGCTGGAGGACGCGATCCTGTACTCGGTGTTCCCGAACTTCCAGGTCTGGGCGGGCTACTTCGGCAACATCGTCTACCGCTTCATCCCCGACGGCGACGACACGGACCATTGCCTGTTCGACGTCTACCTGCTCGGCCGCCATCCGCAGGGCAGCGAGCGCCCGCCGGCCGCGCCGCTGCATCGCCTGGGCGACGACGAGCCGTTCACCAGCGCGCCGGAGATCGGCGCGCTCGGGCCGGTGTTCGAAGAGGACATGCGCAACCTGCCCCACATGATGAAGGGCATGCGCGCCAGCCTGCGCGGCAAGGTGAGCCTCGCGAGCTACCAGGAAAGCCGCATCCGCCACCACCACGTCACGCTCGACAAGTTCCTCGGACTGGGCGGCGCGGCATGACTCACAGCATGACTCACAGCACGACGCAAAACCGCCAATGGATCCTGCGCGAGCGGCCGCAGGGCGCGGTCGACGAGCGTCACCTGCAGATGGGCAGCGTCGAGCGGCCCGTACCGGCTGCCGGCGAAGTACTGGTGCGCAACATCTACCTGCTCGTGCCGCCGGCGATGCGCCTGTGGATGAACGAGGAGGACAGCTACGTGCCGGCCCAGCCGCTGGGCGAGCCGATGATGGGCATCACGCTCGGCATCGTCGAAGCCTCGCACGACCCGGCCCTGCCGGTGGGCACCTACGTGAACGGCATGGGCGGCTGCCAGGACTGGTTCACGGCGCCCGCCGCGCAGCTGATGCCGCTCGCGCCGCATCCCGGCGTGCCGCTGGCGGCCTACCGCAGCGTGCTCGACGTGCAAGGCCTCACGGCCTGGGCCGGGCTGCACGAGGTGTGCCAACCGCAGGCGGGCCAGACGCTGGTCGTCACGGCCGCCGCCGGCAGCGTTGGCTCACTGGTGTGCCAGCTCGGCGCGCAGCTCGACCTGCACGTCGTGGGCATTGCCGGCGGCGCCGACAAGTGCCGCTGGCTGCGCGAGGACTGCGGCATCGCCGCGACCATCGACTACAAGGCCGAGGACGTCGGCGCCCGGCTAGCCGCGCTGTGCCCGCGGGGCATCGACATGGTGTTCGAGAACGTCGGCGGCCCGATGCTGGACCGGCTGCTCGAGCGCATCAACGACCGCGCCCGCATCGCGCTGTGCGGCATGGTGGCCAGCTACAACGGCGGCGGCACGCAAAGCGCCCATGCGCTGATGCGGCTGGTGACCAAGGCCGCGCGCATGGAAGGTTTTCTGGTGCGCGATCACTTCCACCGCTACGCCGAAGTGGCGGCCAAGCTGCAGGCGCTCGTGCTGGAGGGCCGCCTCGAGTACCGCATCGACATCCTCGATGGCCTGGACCAGCTGCCCGTCGCGCTGGAGAACCTCTTCCACGGCCGCAACCTGGGCGTGCAGTTGCTGCGCCTGTCGCCGGAGCGCGGGGCATGACCGACGGCACCGCCGCCGAGGCTCGCGCGCGCGCCGAGCGACTGCGCGCGAACATCCGCCGCTTCTGCGTCGAGCGCATGCCGGCGGCCTTGCTGAGCAAGTCAGCGCGCCACCAGGTGCTGGACAAGGCCGACTACCTGCAGTGGATGAAGCTGCTGGAGCAGCAGGGCTGGGGGGTTGGCCACTGGCCCGAGGCCTACGGCGGCGCCGGCTGGTCGACGCTGGAGCGCTTCGCCTTCGAAGACGAACTGGCGCGCCACGGCTGCCCCTGGGTGATCCCGTTCGGCGTGAAGTACGTGGGCCCGGTGATCTACACCTACGGCAGCGAGGCGCAGAAGCAGCGCTTCCTGCCGCGCATCGTCAGCAGCGAGGACTTCTGGGCCCAGGGCTACTCCGAACCCGGCGCCGGCTCGGACCTCGCCGCACTGCGCACCGAGGCCGTGCGCGACGGCGACCACTACCGCGTCAGCGGCCAGAAGGTCTGGACCACCTATGCGCAGTGGGCCGACTGGCTCTTCTGCCTGGTTAGAACCAACCGCGACGTGCGTCCGCAAGACGGCATCTCGTTCCTGCTCATCGACATGCGCAGCCCCGGTATCACGGTCAAGCCGATCGCGACGATGGACGGCTACCACCACGTCAACGAGGTCTGGCTGGACGACGTGCGCGTGCCGGTGGACAACCTCGTCGGCGAGGAAGGCGCGGGCTGGACGTATGCCAAGTTCCTGCTGCGCAACGAGCGCACCGCCGGCGCGATGGTCGGCATGGTGCAGCACGCGCTCGCGCGGCTGAAGGCGCTGGCCGCGCCGACGCCCGCGCTGCGCGCGCGCATCGGCGAGCTGGCGCTGCGCGCCTTCGCGCTCGAGGAATGCGCCTACCAGGCGATGGAAGCGATGCTCGAAGGCCGCGAGAACGGCGCCGAGGCGTCGCTGATCAAGCTGCGCGGCACCGAGCTGTACCAGGAAGTCGCCGAGGCCCTCGTCGAAGGGCTGGGGCCGGCCGGCATCGCGTGGGACGCCGCGGCGCTGCACCGCGCGGATGCGCCGCCGCTCGGCCCCGACGATGCCGGCGGCATCGTCAAGGACCACTTCTACAACCGCGCGGCGACGATCTTCGGCGGCTCGTCGGAGGTGCAGCGCAACATTCTCGCGAAGGCGGTGCTCGGGCTATGACAAGCACAACGGACGCCGACACGGTGGCGATGCTTCGCGACACGATGCAGCGCTACGCGGACGAGCAGTACGGCTTCGGGCAGCGCCGCGCCTTCCTCGACGAGGGCTTCAGCGAGCGCGCCTGGCGCGACTACGCCGCTTTCGGCTGGCTCGCGCTGCGCCTGCCCGAGGACGATGGCGGCATCGGCGCGGACGCGGCGGCGACGGGCGCGCTGATGGAAGTGGTCGGCGCCCGGCTCCTGCTGGAGCCCGTGCTCGCCAGTGCGGTCGTGGGCACCGGGCTCGTGCTCGCCGGCGCCAGCGCCGCGCAGCGGGCCGCCCTGCTGCCGGCGCTGGCCGACGGCACGCTCAAGCTCGCCTTCGCCTGCGACGACGATCCCGCCACCGGCCGTGCCTGCGAACTGCGCGGCGATCGCCTGCACGGCGCCAAGATCAACGTGCTGCACGGCGACGTGGCCGGCCGCCTGCTCGTCAGCGCACGCGATGCCGAGGGCGCCGCGGCGCTGTGCCTGGTCGACCCCACGGCGGCGGGCGTGGAGCGCCGCCCCTACCGGCTGGTCGACGGGCGCGGCGCTGCCAACCTGCGCTTCGAAGGCGTGCGCGTCGAACGGCTGGCCGAGGCCGATGCGGCCGAGGCCATCGCCCGGGCCCGCGACGAAGCGTCCGTCGCCCTGTGTGCCGAAGCCCTGGGGGTGGTGCGCAGCCTGGTCGCCGCGACCTGCGACTACCTCAAGGTGCGCAAGCAGTTCGGTCGCACCATCGGCAGCAACCAGGCGCTGCAGCACCGCATGGTCGAGCTGTTCCTGCTGCAGGAGGAAATGCAGGCGCTGACGCGCGCCGCGCAGCGCGATCTGGACGCCGAACCCGCGCAGCGGGCGCGCAGCGTCAGCGGCGCCCGCGCCTACGTCGCCACGGCGGCGCGCCGCGTCGCCAACGACGCGGTGCAGATGCACGGCGGCCTGGGCATCACCGAGGAGCTGGACATCAGCCACTACTTCCGCCGCGTGATGGTGATCAACGCGCTGTTCGGAAGCCGCGACGAGCACTTCGCGCGCTTCGTCGAGGCCACGGCATGACGAACGCATCCACGTCGCCATTCGCGGGCTTCGTCGCGCGTTACCGGGACGCCGGCGTCTGGCTGGACAAGACCGTGGCCGAGTTCGCCGCCGAGGCGGCCGAGCGCGAGCCCGATCGCGTCACGCATGTGTTCGAGGGCCGGGCCTGCCGCATCGGCGACCTGATGCAAGAGGCGCAGGCCCTGGCCGCAGGCCTGCAGTCGCGCGGCCTGGTCCGCGGCGACGTCGTCGCCTTCCAGCTTCCCAACTGGCGCGAAGCGCTGGTCATCGACCTCGCGGCGGCATTGCTGGGCCTGGTGGTCGCCCCCATCGTGCCGATCTACCGCGACGCCGAGGTGGCCCACATGCTGGCCGACTCGGCCGCGCGCGCGGTCTTCTTCCCCAGCAATTACCGCGGCTTCGACCACGCCGCCATGATGCAGCGCCTCGCCCCGGCATTGCCTGCGCTGCGGCTGTGGTGCAGCGTGCGCGGTGCAGCACAGGGCTTCGACAGCTATGAAGCGCTCGTCGGCGAGCAAGCCCCCTGGCACGGCGCGCCGCGCGTCGACGCGAACGCCGTCAAGCTGCTGCTCTACACCTCGGGAACGACCGGCCGGCCCAAGGCGGTGCTGCACTCCCACAACACCGGCCCGGTGACCTTGCGCAAGGCCTTCGAGCACTGGGGCCAGCGGCCGGGCGACAGCGTGCTGATGGCTTCGCCGGTGACCCACATCACCGGCTTCAGCTACGGCATGGAGCTGCCGTTCATCTGCGGCACGCGCACCGTGTTCATGGAACGCTGGGATGCCGCCGAGGCGGTGGCGCTGATCGAGCGCGAACAGGTGAGCGCGAGCATGGGCGCCACGCCGTTCCTGCACGAGCTGCTCACCGAAGCGGCGAGCCAGGGACGGCGCCTGCCCTCGCTGCGCCTGTTCGCCTGCGGCGGCGCCGAGGTGCCGCAGTCGCTGATCCGCCGCTGCGCCGACGTGCTGGAGAACTGTCGCGCCTTCCGCGTCTACGGCTCGAGCGAGGCGCCGCTGGTCACGCTGGGCTTCGTGCGCGAGGGCACGCTGGATCTGGCCGCCACGACCGACGGCGAGGTGGTGCACTACGACGTGCGCATCGTCGACGACTCGGGGCAGGCCCTGCCCGTCGGCGACGAGGGCGAAATCTGCGTGCGCGGCCCGGCCATGGCGCTGGGGTACGCCGATGCCGAGCACGCCGCGCAGAGCTTCGATGCAGACGGCTTCTTTGCCACCGGCGACCTGGGCCGCCTGACGCCCGAACGCGCCATCGTGGTGACCGGGCGCAAGAAGGACCTGATCAACCGCGGGGGCGAGAAGATCAGCGCCAAGGAGATCGAGGACATCCTGCATCGCCATCCCGCGGTCGACGAGGCGGCCGTCGTCGCGATGCCGCACGATCGGCTCGGCGAGACGGTGTGCGCCTACGTCGTGACCCGAAGCGGCCAGGGCCTGGACTTCGCGCAGCTGCAAGCGTGCATGGCAAGCGCCGGCGTCGCGCGGCAAAAACACCCCGAGCGGCTGGTCCTGGTCGACCACATGCCGCGCACCGCCTCGGGCAAGGTGCAGAAGGAGCGGCTGCGGCAGGACATCCGCGAGCGGCTGCGCTCGGGCACGCCATGAGCGGCGACTTGTTCGAGGGAATCGTCGGCCGCAAAGCCGTCGCCGCGCTCGACATCGTCGAGCTCGACCTGCTGCCGCCGGGCGGCGGCGCACTGCCGGCTTTCAGCGCCGGTGCGCACATCGACGTCGAAGTGCGGCCCGGGCTGCTGCGCCAGTACTCCCTGTGCAACGACCCGGCGGAAACGCACCGCTACCAGATCGGCGTGCTGCGCGAGCCGAACTCGCGCGGCGGCTCCATCGCCGTGCACGACGCCCTGCGCGAGGGCCAGCGGATCCGCATCGGCGCGCCGCGCAACCGGTTCCCGCTGGTGCCGGCGCAGCGCAGCCTGCTGTTCGCCGGCGGCATCGGTATCACGCCGCTGCTGAGCATGGCCGAGCAGCTGGCACGCGATGCGGCGGCCTTCGAGATGCACTACTGCACACGTTCGCCGTCACGCACCGCCTTCGCGGCCCGCATCGCGGCATCGGCCTTCGCCGGCCGCGTGTGCATCCACCACGACGACGGCCCGCCTGCGCAACGCCTGGACCTGCACTGCGTGCTGCCGGCGCCGCACGTGCAGACCCATCTCTATGTCTGCGGCCCGCGCGGCTTCATCGACTGGGTGTGCGGCACGGCCCGGGCGTCGGGCTGGGCGCCGGCACAAATCCACGTCGAGCATTTCGCGGGCGACGGCCCGCAGCCCGACGGTCAATCCTTCGAGGTGCGCCTGGCCCGCAGCGGTGCGACCCTGCCCGTGCCGGCCGGCCGCTCGGTCGCGGCCGTGCTGCACGACCACGGCATCGACTTGCCGGTGTCGTGCGAGCAGGGCGTGTGCGGGACGTGCCTCACCCGCGTGCTCGCCGGCGAGCCCGAGCATCGCGACAGCTATCTCACCGACGAAGAACGGTGCCGCAACGACCAGTTCCTGCCGTGCTGCTCGCGTTCGCGCAGCGCGTGCCTGGTGCTGGACCTCTGATGAGCCAGGAGATCCCCATGGACGAAAGACAGGCCTACGTCGACATCGTGAACCGCGTGTTCGCCCACCTCGATGCCGCCACGACGGACAGCGCCGCCGACGTGCTGCGCGTGCCCACCAGCCTCTACACCGACCCCGAGCTGTTCGCGCTGGAGAAAGAGACCATCTTCCGGCGCAGCCCGCAGTTCGTCTGCTTCAGCTCCGACCTGCCCGGACCGGGCAGCTACACGACCTTCGACGACCTCGGCGTGCCGGTGCTGCTGACACGCGACAACGCCGGCATCGTCAACGCCTTCCTGAATGCCTGCACGCACCGCTCGGCACGGCTCAAGGAAGGCAGCGGCATAGCGGCCGCGCTGAGTTGCCCGTACCACGCCTGGGGCTTCGACCTCACGGGCCGGCTGCGCACGGTGTACGAGGAAAAGACCTTCGGCACGATCGACAAGTCCTACTACGACCTGGTCCGCCTGCCGGTGCAGGAGAAGTACGGCATGGTCTTCGTCGGCCTGGCGCCCGACGTGCATGTGTCGGTCGACGAGATCCTCGGTGAGATGGCGCCGTTGTTCGCCACTTGGAACCTGGGCACGGCGAAGGTGGTCGGCAGCCACGAATGGCACCTGAAGACCAACTGGAAGCTCGCGCTGGACACCTTCTGCGAGGGCTACCACTTCACGCCGCTGCACAAGGCGACGCTGGGCGACGTCTCCATCGGGAACCTGTCGGTGGTCGACTTCTTCGGTCCGGACCGCCGCAACCACCGCGTGGCGTTCCCCAACACCAGCATCTCGAACCTGCGCGGCAAACCCGAGGCAAGCTGGGGCCTGGAGATCTTCCACGAGTTCCAGTTCGTGCACTTCATCTACCCGAACATCTCGCTGCTCGTCTCGCCGGCCGCGGTGGAGCTCTTCCAGCTTTATCCGGGCCAGTCGGTCGACGAGCACGTGACGCGCTACAGCTGCTACTGGCGCGCCCAGGAAGGCGGGGCCGGCTGGGGCGTGGACGACCCGCAGGCCCATTTCGAGTTCGTGCGCAACATCGTCACCAAAGAGGACTACTGGGTCAGCGCCAACGTGATGAAGAGCCTGAAAGGCGGGCTGCGTTCGTTCAACACCTTCGGTCGCAACGAGCCGGCGCTGCACAACATGCACCGTGCCTTCGCGCGCGGCGTGGGGCGGGCGCTCGAACAGGCGCCGCTGGTCCTCGACGGCGCAATCCGCTGACGCTTCGCCGGCCGCCCTTCACTCTTCGAGGAAGGCGCGGCTGGCATTGCCCAGGGTGACGGCAAGACGCTTCAATGCGGGCACGAACCTTTTCTCCAGGTCTTTCGTCGAGACGGCGGCCTTCGGGAACACGAGGTTCAGCGCCGCGAGCACCCGATCGCCGGCGAGCACCGGGACGGCGACCGCGGCGAAGCTGGCCTCGCGAAGCCACTCGCCGTCGTTGTAGGCATAGCCGCGTCGCAAGGTCTCGCGGATCGCTCGCTTCACGTAGCCCGCATCGCGCGCCTGTTCGCCGATCCAGTCGTCGCGCCGCTTCAACAGTTCGAGCAGGCCCTCGCGCTCGATCTCCTCGCACGCGCTGAGGTAGGCCCGGCCGAGTGCCGTCACCAGCACCGGCATGCGCTCGCCGATCATCGCGCGGTGCTGCGACAGCGGACTCCATCGATGGGTCGACTCGCGCACCACCATGAATCCCGCTTCGGCCGTACCGAGGTCGCAGGGCCACACCAGTTCGCGCACCGAGGCATGCATCAGCGGGGTGGCGACCTGCCCGACCCAGGTCTCGTCCTCGAAGCCTTCGCTGAGGCGACGCACTTCGAAGGTCAGGTAGTACTGCCCGTCGCGCTCGCCCTGGCGCACCAGCCCCTGCGCGCGCAAGGTCTCCAGCAGCCGCTTGGTGGTGGTGCGGTCCAGCCCGCAGGCCTTGGCGAGCTCGGTGGTGGAACCGATGCCGCCGGGCACGCGGTTCAAGGCCTTCAGCAATTCCAGACCGCGCGCCAGGCTACGCACTTCCTTGTACTGCCCTGTCGTCGCCTTCGGACCGCTGCGCATCGCCGCTCGCTCCCAGGGTGAACCCCAGGTCGAACGTGCACCTGGTGCACGGAGTTTATTCATTGATTCAAAGCAACGACAGTGCGGTCACCGCGGCAAAAAGCCGCCTCCCATTGATCCAGGAGATTGCAATGACCGCCGCTTCCGCCTCAGCTTCCACTCCCACCGCCGCTTCCCACACCAGCCTCTGGCAGGACTTGCGCGCCACCTCGTTTTCGCAAGGCTGGTTCGACGCCAAGGGCATCCGCACCCGCTACCTGCACGCCGGCGACTCATCGCTGCCGCCGCTGATCCTGTTGCACGGCGTGGGCGGCCACGCCGAGGCCTATGCCCGCAACCTCGACGCGCACGGCCGCCACTTCGACACCTGGGCCCTCGACATGCTGGGCCACGGCTGGACCGACAAGCCCAACCACCCCTACGAGCTGCCCCACTACGTGGACCACATCCTGCGCTTCATGGATGCGCAAGGCTGGGACAAAGCCCACATCAGCGGCGAGTCGCTGGGCGGCTGGGTCGCGTCGTGGCTGGCCTCGCGTCACCCCGACCGCGTGAACCGGGTGGTGCTCAACACCGCCGGCGGCTCGCGCGCCGAGCCGACGGTGATGGCCCGCCTGAAAAGCATCTCCACCCAGGCGGCCGAGGACCCGAGCTGGGACTTCATCAAGGCGCGCGTCGAATGGCTGATGAAGGACAAGCGCGACGCCACGCCCGACCTCGTGGCCTGCCGCCAGGCGATCTACTCGCAGCCGGGCTTCAAGCAGGCGATGGCCAATGCCATCGTGCTGCAGGACCTGGAGATCCGCACCCGCAACCTGATGCGCCCCGAGGACTACGGCCGCATCCAGGCGCAGACCCTCGTGCTGTGGACTTCCGACGATCCGACCGCGGACGTCGGCGAAGGCCGCCGGATCGCCGAAATGATCCCCGGCTCGCAGTTCGTCGTGATGGACGACTGCGGCCACTGGCCGCAGTGGGAAGACGTGCCGACCTTCAACCGCCTGCACATCAACTTCCTGCTCGGTCGCGAAGCGTCCACGCCCGTCGCCTGAGCACCCGATTCGTCGAAGGAGACACACATGGCGACGACAACACAGATCGACTACGACGTGGTGATCGCCGGCGCCGGGCCCACCGGGCTGACGCTGGCCAACCACCTCGGCACGCTGGGCGTGCGCACGCTGGTGCTCGAGAAGCTGCCGACACTGATCGACTACCCGCGCGGGGTCGGCGTCGACGACGAGGCCTTGCGCAGCTTCCAGGCCGTGGGCCTGGTCGACGCAGTGCGGCGCCACACGGTGCCCAACCAGATCATGCGGTTCGTCGACCGGCGCGGCCGTGTGCTGGCCGCGATCGCGCCGACCGCGCAGCCTTTCGGCTGGCCTCGCCGCAGCGGGTTCATCCAGCCGCTGGTCGATCGGGAACTCGCCGAGGGGCTCAAGCGCTTTTCGCACGTGAGCCTGCAAATGCAGCGCAGCGTGACGGGATTCGCCGAGTTCGACGGCGGCATTCGCGTCGACGTGCAGCCGGTCGACGCCCAAGGCGAACCTGTCGGCGAATTGCGGGGCGTGACCGCGCGCTACCTCGTCGGCTGCGACGGCGGGCGCAGCCCGGTGCGCACCGCGCTCGGCCTGCCCTTCGACGGAAAGAGCGAGTCCACCAAGTGGCTGGTGATCGACATCGCCGACGAGCCGATCGGCACGCCGAACGTGCATTTCGTGCTGGACGACGAGTTCCCGCATGTCGTGCTGGCGCTGCCCCACGGCGTGCTGCGCTATGAATTCATGGTCCCGGCCGGCGCCGACGATGCGACCTTCGAAAGCGACGACAACGTGCGCAAGCTGCTGGCACGCGTGCTGCCGGGGCACGTGAAGCCGAACGTCATTCGCCGCCGCGTCTACATGCACCACGCTCGCATCGCGCCGACCTTCCGCAGGGGGCGCGCGCTGCTGGCCGGCGATGCCGCGCACCTGATGCCGGTGTGGCAGGGCCAGGGTTTCAACACCGGGATCCGCGATGCGTCCAACCTCGGATGGAAACTGGCGCTGATCGTGAAGGGCCGGGCCGGCGATGCGCTGCTGGACACCTACACGCAAGAGCGGCACGCCCATGCCGGCGCGATGATCGACTTGTCGGTGCTGGTCGGCAAGATCTTCGTGCCGAGCAACCCGCTGCTGCGCGTCGTGCGCAATGTCGTCGGCCCGTGGCTGTCGAAGCTGCCCAGCCTGCGCCAGTACATCGCCGAGATGCGCTTCAAGCCGATGCCGTTCTTCAGCGAGGGTGTCGTTGCGCACGGTGGCACTCCGGACCCGAAAGGCCAGGTCGGCAAGGTGTTCATGCAGCCCCGCGTGGCCGATGCGAACGGCACGGTGCGCCGGCTCGACGATGCCATCGGCCTGCGCTTTGCCTTGCTGTCGTGGAGCGCGCGCGCCGACGCCTGGATCGATGCCGAGGCTCGCCTCATCCTCGATCGCCTGGGCGCGCTGCCAGTGGTCGTGCGTCCCGACTGCCAGTCGCTGGACCGCGAGCCGCCGCAAGGCGGCGTGGTGCTCGCGGACACCGAAGGCGCGTTCAAGCTCTGGTTCGACGAGGCGCGCGGCGGCATCGTCATCCTGCGGCCGGACCGCATCGTCGCTGCCGTCTGCAAGCCGTGGGAGCTGAGCGACACGCTGCGCGGCCTCGCGCAACGCATGCAGCTGGACCTGTCCGATCGCCCCGCGGTCGCGGCCGAGCCCACGGTGGCCACCACGCTGAGGGCCGTCGCATGAGAGCCTTTCTCGGGATGTCGCACTCGCCGCTGATCGGGCTCAACCCGGTCGCGCCGGCCGTCGAGGATGAATTGCAATCCGCGATTGCGGCGGCGCGCGCGCAGGTGCTGGCCTTCGACCCGGAGCTGATCGTGCTGATCGGCCCCGACCACTACAACGGGTTCTTCAACGAGCTGATGCCGCCGTTCTGCATCGGCACGCAAGCGACCTCGGTGGGCGACTACCTGACACCCTCGGGCTCGCTCAACGTCGACGGCGAGGCGGCGCTGGCGCTCGCAACGCACCTGATGGACAGCGACTTCGACATCGCGGTATCGCGGCGCATGCAGGTCGACCATGGCTTCGCGCAGTCGCTGCAGATGCTGTGGGGCGGGCTCGCCACGCCGCCGGTCGTGCCGGTCTTTCTCAACGCGGTGGCTCAACCGGGCATCGCCCGCCTGCGCCGCTGCCGCCAACTGGGCGAGGCGATCGGGCGATTTCTCGACACCGGCACGAAGCGCACGCTGCTGATCGGCTCCGGCGGACTGTCGCACGAGCCGCCGGTGCCGACGCTGGCGCACCCGGATGCGGCCGTGCGCGAGCGCATCACGCGCAAGCGCGAACCCACCGCGGCCGAGCGCGATGCCAAGACCGCCCGAGTGAAGGCGGCGGGCCTGGCGCTCGCGGCCGGCGACGCTTCCATGAAGCCGCTGAACCCCGCGTGGGACCGGCAATGGATGGATGCGCTCGCGAGCGGCGAGCTCGACGCCCTCGCCGCGCTCGGCGAAGACAGCATCGAACACGAAGCCGGCCTGTCGGCCCACGAATCGAAGACCTGGCTGGTGGCGCGTGCCGCGTTGCCGCCCGGCACGGCCCTGCCCTGTCCGCTGCGCTACTACCGCGCGATCCCCGAGCTCATCGCCGGCTACGGACTGATGTTCATGCACAGCGCCTGACGCGACCAAGGAGACATTCAATGACCCCATCCGAACAGATCAACGCCTGGGCCGAGCGCCTGCGCCACGCCGAGCAGCACCGCGAGCCCATCGCGCCGCTGCGCGACGAGATGCCGGCCGACGGCGAGACCGCCTACGCGGTGCAGCAGGCCAACGTCGCGCATTGGCAGTCGCAAGGCCGGCGCGTCGTCGGCCGCAAGATCGGCCTCACCTCACCGGCGGTGCAGAAGCAGTTGGGCGTCGACCAGCCCGACTTCGGCACGCTGTTCGCCGACATGGTGTACGGCGACGACGAAGACGTGCCGCTGGCGCGCACCCTGCAGCCCAAGGTCGAGGCCGAAGTGGCGCTGGTGCTCGAACGCGACCTCGACTGCGCCGACGCGACGCTGGTCGACGTGATCAACGCGACGGCCTACGTGCTGCCGGCGATCGAGATCGTCGGCAGCCGCATCGCGAACTGGAACATCCGCTTCGTCGACACCGTCGCCGACAACGCCTCCAGCGGCCTGCTGGTGCTGGGCGCGGTGCCGACGCGGCTGAACGGCCTGGACCTGAAGCTCGCCGAGATGACGATGACCCGCGAAGGCACGCAGGTGTCGGCCGGCAGTGGCGCGGCCTGCCTGGGTCATCCGCTGAACGCCGCGGTCTGGCTCGCGCGCAAGTTGTCGTCGCTGGGCCAGCCGCTGCGCGCCGGCGACCTGGTGCTCACCGGCGCCCTCGGCCCGATGTTCGCGGTGAACGCCGGCGACCGCTTCGAGGCCCGCATCGGCAGCGTCGGCACCGTGCGCGCCCGTTTTTCAAACTGAACCCATTGGAAGTATCACCAACTGAGGACACGACGATGACACGCAAACTCAAAGCCGCGATCGTCGGCAGCGGCAACATCGGCACCGACCTGATGATCAAGATCCTGCGCCACGGCAGGCACCTGGAGATGGGCGCGATGGTCGGCATCGACGCCGCCTCCGACGGCCTGGCGCGCGCGGCGCGCATGGGCGTGGCGATCACGCACGAGGGTGTCGAAGGCCTGGCGCGCTTGCCGATGTTCGACGACATCGACATCGTGTTCGACGCCACCTCGGCCGGCGCGCACGTGAAGAACGACGCCTTCCTGCGGCAGCTCAAGCCCGGCATCCGGCTGGTCGACCTGACGCCCGCGGCGATCGGACCGTACTGCGTTCCGGTCGTCAACGGCGACGACTTTCTCGACGCGCCGAACGTCAACATGGTGACCTGCGGCGGGCAGGCGACCATCCCGATGGTGGCCGCGGTGAGCCGCGTCGCCAAGGTGCACTACGGCGAAATCGTCGCCAGCATCTCGAGCAAGAGCGCGGGGCCCGGCACGCGCGCCAACATCGACGAGTTCACCGAGACGACGTCGAAGGCGATCGAGGTGGTGGGCGGCGCGGCCAAGGGCAAGGCGATCATCGTGCTGAACCCGGCCGAGCCGCCGCTGATCATGCGCGACACGGTGTACACGCTCAGCGACCTTGCGGACGAGGAAGAGATCGCCGCATCGGTCGCGCGCATGGCGGCGGACGTGCAGCGCTACGTGCCGGGCTACCGGCTCAAGCAGAAGGTGCAGTTCGAGCGCATCGCGGCCGATCGCCCGATCAACATCCCCGGCGTGGGGCCGCGCATGAGCGGGCTCAAGACCTCGGTCTTCCTCGAAGTGGAAGGCGCGGCGCACTACCTGCCGGCGTACGCCGGCAACCTCGACATCATGACCAGCGCGGCACTGGCGACGGCGGAGCGCATGGCCGAGAAGATGCTGCGCGAAGCCGTTGCGGCCTGAGGAGCACACCATGGACAGGAAAATCTACATCTCGGACGTGACGCTGCGCGACGGCAGCCACGCGATTCGCCACCAGTACAGCGTGGCGCAGGCACGGCAAATCGCGAAGGCGCTGGACGACGCGAAGGTCGATTCGATCGAAGTCGCGCACGGCGACGGGCTGCAGGGCGGCAGCTTCAACTACGGCTTCGGCGCGCACACCGATGTCGAGTGGATAGAAGCGGTGGCCAGCGTGGTGAAACACGCGAAGATCGCCACCCTGCTGCTGCCCGGCATCGGCACGGTGCACGACCTGAAGGCCGCGTACGACGCCGGCGCGCGCATCGTGCGCGTGGCCACCCACTGCACCGAGGCCGACATCTCCAGGCAGCACATCGAAGTCGCGCGCCACCTCGGCATGGAAGCGGTCGGCTTCCTGATGATGAGCCACATGCAGACGCCGCAGGGGCTGGCGCAGCAGGCGAAGCTGATGGAAAGCTACGGCGCGACCTGCTGCTACGTCGTCGACTCCGGCGGCGCCTTGAGCATGAACGACGTGCGCGATCGATTTCGGGCGTTCAAGGACGTGCTGAAGCCCGAGACGCAGACCGGCATGCATGCCCACCACAACCTGAGCCTGGGCGTGGCGAACAGCATCGTCGCGGTGGAGGAAGGCTGCGACCGCGTCGACGCCAGTCTGGCCGGCATGGGCGCGGGGGCGGGCAACGCGCCGCTGGAGGTGTTCATCGCGGCGGCGGAGCGCATGGGGTGGAACCATGGCTGCGATCTGTACCCGCTGATGGACGCCGCCGACGACATCGTTCGGCCGCTGCAGGACCGCCCGGTGCGGGTGGATCGCGAGACGCTGGCGCTGGGTTACGCGGGGGTGTATTCCAGCTTTCTGCGGCACTCGGAGGTGGCGGCGAAGCGATATGGGTTGAAGGCGGTCGACATCCTGGTGGAGCTGGGCAAGCGGCGGATGGTGGGGGGTCAGGAGGACATGATCGTCGACGTGGCGCTGGACTTGCTGAAGCGTGCCGAGCATGAGCAGGTGCATGCGGAGCCGGTGATGAGTGAGGCTGGGTGAGCGGATCGGCTGGGCGCGCGTAGTTGTCCGACAGGTAGCGCAGGAACAGGAACCACACCATGTAGTCGCGGAAATCGTCCGCGTTCATCGCGCCGCGCAGCTCGTCGGCAATGCCCCACAGCGTGTCGCCCAACTTCTTTCCTGATAAGCGACGAACTTCAGCCGAGCGCGTGACGAAGCCGGTCATCCCGGCGAACGCCGGGATCCACTGCCCAATGGCACATCGGCGTTCACCAAGCGCGCAGAGTGCCAACGAGTGGATACCGGCGTTCGCCGGTATGACGGCCTCCCAATGGCACATCGGCGTTCACCAAGCGCGCAGAGTGCATTGTTCCCTCTCCCTCTGGGAGAGGGTTAGGGT
>DATKCI010000086.1:0-9106 GCA_035513255.1 Piscinibacter sp.
CATCGCGATGCGCCTTCGCCGCCAGATCGACGGCGCGCCAGGAGAAATCGCGCTGGCGGTATTGAGTGCGCTCGCGCCTGCCCTCACGGAGGCCGTGCCTTCCATGGGGGTCATCCGGCTGGATCCTTCCGGCGATGCCAAGCCGGCCCCAGTTGCGAAGGGCGCGGGCTGGCGAGCAAAGGTTCCTCATGGCCACGTCGGATTTTCCCTGCTCGGCGACGGCTTCACCGTGTGGCCCGGCCGAGTGACCGCGGCATGGGCCCGCTCTGCGCAGAGCACACTGAGCGGCACGCTGGACGTGCGCATCGACCTCGCGCAGGGTTCGTTCTTCAAGGAATCCGAGCCCGGCCGGCTGGGACTCTTCGTCGGGGGGCCGATCGAGCGCGCGCTGCTCGGGGCGCAAGCCTTCCTGACGGGGGTTCGCTCAATTCACGCCTCGGCCTCGGACGGCGCATGGACGATCCCCTTGTCGGCCTCCTGCGTCGGGCAGCGCGAGTGCGTCAGCGATCGCGGCGATCCGAGCATGGCCGCGATGGTTGCGTTGAACTGGCCGCGAACCAACTGCTTCCTCGAAGTCACCGGCTTGCACTGCCCGGCAGCGACAGCGGGGTTGGTGCTGCGCTTCGAATTCATGCCAGGCTTCATCGACGTTGTGGAACACGTGAAGGCCCACCTGCGGATGAATTGCGCACCGGTGAGCAACCGCTACGCGGGTGCGCCGTTTTCCATTGACATGAGCTCGATCACGTCGCCAACCTTGACACTTCCGCGGCCCAATGTCGCCGCCTCGGCGTGGGATGTACTGACCGTGCGTGTCGTCAAGCTGCTGCGCGACGGCGCCGAGCTGGAGCTGCCGCACCTGCAGGATGCGCCGACAGCGCAAGCCTTCTGGACCACGTCACGCCGCTGGCGCGCCACCGAGCGCGAGGGCGTCGCCGGCCTGTGTGTGCAGCTGCTCGATTCGCACCAGCGCCCCGCCTTGCCGCAAGGGGCCGCCACCGTGGTTGTGCACGCCGACCTCACCGACTGCACGCTTGCGGAGCACGTCGCAGCGGGCGACCTCCTGGCGGGTGACTCGCCCAGTGGGTACCGAACCCAGATGGAGTCGCCGCCGACGGCGTATGTCCCGGCGCCGGACGCTGCGTGCGACGGCAGCGCTGCATTGGTTTCCGCATTGACGTGGCGCGCCAGTTCGGCCGATGGGGAGGGGGAGCTCGTGGCGAAATTGCGCGGCTTCCTGCTGTGCCACCTTCGTTTGCCCAACCCTGCGACTGCGGCAACGATCGAAGCCCTCGAGTCCGTGCGGCGGCAAGCCGTGGCTGTGCCGTGGCGTGGGCCGGAGCGGCAGCGGGGCGTGTCGCTTGCCTGGCGGCAGGAGCTTCGGTATCGAAGCGGCACTCTGCCGCTGCCGCACTACTTCATGTCGCGCCTGATCGCCAGAATCCTCCGCGCACAGGGTGCCGCCGGGGAGCCTGCCGGACAAGTGGTGCATTGCTGTCCGCTGGCCGGGGACGTCGATGTCCGCTGAACGCCTTCCTCCGCTGTCTCCGTCGTTTCGCGACCTCATGGACGGGTTGATGGATCTGCCCGCGGCCAGCGGCAGGGAACATGCGCTCGCGCTGCGGGCCAAGGTGCGGCTGCGAGCGAGGCGAGGGCGCTCATTCCCGCACGAGGAGGTTGCTCGCGGCCCGGCATTCAGCGATGCGCGCACGACGATCCATGTCGCCTTCCTGACCTTGGCCGGACCGGACAGCATTCTTCCCGACTGGGTCATCGACCAGCTGTCGGACAGCGCTGTCGACGGTGCTGCCCTGCGCGCCTTTCTCGATGCCCTGAACCTGAGATTCTGGGAAATCCTCGCGCTCGCCCATTGCCGCCGGTGGTCGCCCGTTTTCATTCAGGGCCGGCACGCCCATCCCGCTCGCGCGCTCGCCCTCGCTGCCACGGGTGCCTGCGAGATCGGGATGGTGCTGGGGCGAGGTGCGTCGGCATCGCTTGCCCGCCGCAGCTGGGGGGCGGGCCGGGCAGCCGCGCGGTTCGGCGACATCGACGAATTCCTGGCCGAGGCCATGGGGGTTCCGGTTCATGTGCGGTCCGGAAACCCGGTCAGGCTTGCGCTCATTGCTTCCGGTACGACTCGTCTGGGCAAGGGCGCTGGGCTCGGCGAGTCGGCGCTCGGGCGCCATGCCTGGCTCCACGCGGGGCGGCATGTAGAGGTCACGCTGCCGGACTCCGCCGATGTCGAGGCGTGGCTGCCGGTCCGCGGAGCGGGCGATGCGTCTGCCGTGGCCGGGCACTCCTGGCGCCGGCTTCTCGCAGCGCTCAACGCAGCACACGGCACGCATCTGCCGCCCTCGTCGATTGCACTTCGTGCGCACGGCCGCGCCGCGTCGGCTGCACTTGGGGCGGCCATCTGCAGGCTCGGATGGGGGGCATCTCTGTCGAGCCGGGAACCTTGCTGTCAGCGATTCTCAGTCAGTTCGCGTGCGATTCATTCCGTTCAAGCAGCACCACAAGCATGACTTCATCCGACGATTCCAGAACCGACCTCCGTGCCCTGATCGGGAAGCTCGGTCCGGGATGCCGCGCCACGGTGGCGCGGGCGGCCGACCTGGCCTATCAGCGACAACACGCCGCCCTCGAGATCGAGCACCTCGCCCTGGCCCTGGTTCTCGAGCCTGGGGAGGACGGGAGCTGGCTGCAGGTGATTGGCCTGGATCTCGCACTCGCCCGCAACCAATTGGAGCAGTCTCTCGATCGGCGCGAACGCTGTCCCGGCTTGCCGCCGGCCATTGCCGGCCATGTCGTCGAGTTGCTGCGCCAGGCATGGCTCGATGCCACGCTGGCGGGAGAAGCCGTCCGCCTCGACACCCGAAGTGTGTTCATGACCCTGGCCGGCTCCGCGCAGGCGATGCAGCGTCTGTGCAAGGCGGCGCCATGCTGGGCTGTGCTTGCGCAGAGCCAGGCAAGACTGAACGGTCCCGACGCGATCGACGCCGACGTGCCGGGACCGCAGACCGGAGACGCATTGCGGCGTTTCACCGTCGATCTCACCGCGCAGGCCCGTGCCGGAAAGCTCGATCCCGTGATCGGGCGTGACGCCGAAATCGAGCAGGTGGTCGAGATCATGCTGCGCCGGCGCCAGAACAATCCCATCCTGACCGGTGAGGCAGGCGTGGGAAAGACGGCGATCGTGGAAGGACTCGCGCAACGCATCGTTGCCGGGCTCGTGCCCGACGCGTTGAAATCGACCCAGCTGCGCGTGCTCGACACCGGCCTGCTCAAGGCGGGCGCGGCGATGCAAGGTGAACTGGAATCGCGACTTCGCGCGCTCATCAGCGAAGTCGCAACTTCCCAGCAGCGCATAGTCCTTTTCATCGACGAGGCCCATCTCCTTGTCGGAACCAACGCGACCGGCGGCGAAAACAACGTCATCGCGAGCCTGATCAAGCCCGAACTCGCCCGCGGCACGCTGACGACCATCGCCGCCACGACCTGGAGCGAATACAAGCGATTCTTCGAGAAGGATGCTGCGCTCACGCGGCGCTTCCAGGTCGTGCGTGTGCCGGAGCCGACCATCGAGCAGGCAGAGGAGATCCTCCAGGCGCTGGTCGGCGCGCTCCAGAAGCACCACGGAGTGCGGGTGCTTCAATCCGCCATCGATGCGGCCGTGCAGTTGTCGAGCCGCTACCTCCACCAGCGCCAGTTGCCCGACAAGGCCATCTCGCTGCTCGACACCGCCTGTGCGAAGGCACAGGCGTCGATGAGCGCTCCCTTGCTGGCCGACCTCGCGACCGAGCAGCGCCGCAGCTACCTTGCCAGCCGGATCGGCGCGCTGGAGCGCGATGCCGCTGATGGCCACGAGTCCGAGGTCGACATTTCGGCCCTGCGTGAGGAGCTTGCCAAGATCGATGCATGCCCGCGTGCCGCCGAGGATGCCGTGCACGATGCCGTCCCTTGTGTCAGCGGCGAACAGGTCGGCGCGGTCGTCACGGCATGGACCGGCATTCCCGCCCACAAGATTCGCCGCAGCCAGCACCACGTGGCAGTCGGCCTTGAAGGACTGCTGCGCGAGCGTGTGATGGGCCAGGACACCGCGGTGCGCCGCATCTGCGACCGTGTGCGCGCCTACGTGGCGAAGCTGGAGGACCCGGGCCGCCCGATCGGCGTGTTCATGCTCGTCGGGCCGAGCGGCGTGGGCAAAACTGAAACCGCCCATGCCCTGGCCGAAGCGTTCTTTGGCGAAAGCGCGATCACCGTCATCAACATGTCGGAGTACCAGGAGGCGCACACGGTCTCGAAGCTGAAGGGCGCCCCGGCGGGGTACGTCGGCTACGGTCAGGGGGGCGTACTGACGGAGGCGATTCGCAAGCGCCCCTACGGCCTGCTCCTTCTCGATGAAGTCGAGAAGGCACACCCGGATGTCGTCGACCTCTTCCTGCAGGTGTTCGACAAGGGCTACATGGAGGACTCGGAAGGTGTGCCCGTCGACTTCCGGAACACGATGGTGCTCCTCACGAGCAACGTCGGCGCTGACGTTCTCCAGGGAGAGCTTCTTGACGCTCATCCGGTCGACCTGGAGTCGAGGCTGGAAGAACGGCTGCTGAAGCGGTTCAAGCCGGAGTTCCTCGGGCGACTGCAGATCGTGCCCTACTTGCGGCTGAGCCAGGACACCTTGCAGCGGATCGCACACAGCAAGCTCGCCGCCATTTCCAACCGCTTCAGGTCCAGCTACGGACAGGAGTTGCACTTCTCGCCGACGCTGGTCGATCACCTCCTCGAGCGTGCACAGCGCCAGGTGACCGGTGCGCGCTGGATCGACCAGTACATCTCGACGCACGTGCTCTCACTGCTTGCGACCGTCGTCCTCGACCACATGGGCCGCGGCGAAGTCGTGCCGCCATTACATGCCGACTTCCGGGACGATTGCGTCCGCCTCGATCCGTTCGTTCACCCGACCACTGCGGAGTCCACCCATGCCGTTGCTGCCTGAGCGTGATCGCATGCTGCACACGCGGCGAATTCTTCTATGCACGCTTCTCGGCGGATTGACCGGCTGCAGTGCAGGACCGCTCCTGTCCAAGGGCGCCGCAATGTTCCTGCCCACCAAGCGCCTCGAGCGCCTGATTCTGGTTGCGGCCGACGATGCAAACGGCCGAACGCCGGTTGCCGTCGACCTGGTCTTCGTGCAGGACGACGAGACCGCGGCGGCGTTGGCCGCGACGAGCGCCGTCGAGTGGTTCAACGCCAGGCCTCAGCTTCAGCAGCAGTACCTGGGAAAGCTGATCGTCCATTCGTGGGAGATCGTGCCGAACACGCGCATCGACGCGCCCATCCCGATCGACGGAGCTGCACCAGCCCACACGCTGCTCTTCGCGCTCTACGGCAACGCAGTGAAAGGTCGTGCCTCTCTCGACGGAATGATCCGTGCACGGCTCGATTTCCAGGATAGCGACTTCATCGTCGGCGCCGAATGAACACCATGGTCTCCGACCCGATCACGGATGGCACCACCCTCGCCGAGGCGATGTGGCCGGTGGTGTGGTTCGAGGGTTTGCAACTGCTGCCGCAGCACTTTCAGCTGCAGGATAGGCGGGTCGAGGCCTTGTCTCGTCAGGCCGCAACGATGCTCGACATCGGCTTCGATCAGGTCGAGTGGGATGCGGCGGCACTTGCCCGAGGGAACGTGCGTGTGCATCGTGCACACGGTCGGTTTCCAGACCTGAACAGCTTTGCCTACAGTGATGCCCACGGGGCGCCGCTCGAAATGCAGCTTGCCGCCATCGCCGCCTGCGATGGTCCGGACGGCGTCATCGTCTCGCTTGCGATGCCCAGCGGCGACTTCATCGCCGGGGAATCGCGCGTTGAGCGTTGGATCGATGTGCCGGGCGAGCCGGTGGCCGACCGGCACAATCCTGACGAACGCGCCGCCGTCATGCGCCAGCGTCCCCACCTCGTGCTGAGGATTCACGATCCGCAAGATCGCCATTGGCAGCAACTGCCCGTGTTGCAGGTTCGCCGGCGCGCAGGGCAGTACGAATCGCTCGAGTTGCATCCGCCTGCGCGCCGGCTCCTCGAAGGAACGCGATGCGCGCAGGAGCTGCGCGCCCTGGCGGCGCTGCTGCGAACGCGCGTCGTGCATTTCGCCGATGCAATGTCTTCCGACGCGCTTGCGCCGGAGAGCCTGCATCGCTGCGAGCGGATTCTTTCTCTGCTGACAGGCGAACTGTCTCTCCTCGAGGCGCTGCTCGCCGACATGGTCGTGCATCCCTATGCGCTGCACCTGCAGTTGTGCGCCCTTGCCGGACGCACTGCCGCGCTCGCCGGACGCGTTCCCGAGCCGCCGCCGCGATTTCACGTAATGCGCCCCGATCTCTCCGTGCTCATTCTGTGCGGCGAAGTGCGGCAGCGGCTTCAATCGCTCGCCGTCGTCCGCCGGCGCTACGCCGAAGTGCCGATGACTCTCAAGGACGACATCTGGAGCGTCGACATACCAGAGGGCACACGCCACACGGCCCTGTTCCTCGTTCGTTTCAGCGGGCCGCCCGACGAGGGCGCCTGGCTGCGCTGGGTGGATGCGGCGCTCGTCAGTCCCGCCCACCGCTTGCAGCGCACCCGCGAACTGCGCGTGCGCGGATTGGTGCGGCGTTCGCTGTCCCGATCGAGGGAGCTGGGGCTCGCCCCTTCGCCTTCCGAGCGTCTGCTGGAGATCGACCTCGGTACCGACTCGTCTCACGATCGGGAGCCGGGACTGGTCATCAGCGGGCCTGGCGTGCCGGTTGGCGCGGTCATCGAGTCCATTCATCTCGTCGCGGCTGTCGAGCACGCGGCGGCGGAGCACACGACATGAATTCCAAACGCCTGTTCGTGAACGACGTCCTGGTCACGTCCTACCTCGAGTTCTGCGCGGATGTCGAGTCGGTACTGACCGCTTCGGAGGGCGAGGCACGGGCCGTGAATCCGAATGAACGGGGTGAGGCTCTGCGCGGGGAGCTCTGCGACCTGGTGGCCCGCGCAGAGTCCACCCTGATGTCGCGTCCCGACGCCTCTCAGCTCTCCGCGGCGATTCCCCGCTTCAAGTACCTGCTGGCTGCCTGGGCCGACGAGCGCATGCTGCGCCAGGGTTCTGAAGCCGGCGTCGAACGAGCCCTGTTTGGAACCGCCCACGCAGGGGAGCAGCTGTTCGACGACATCGAACTCAGTCTCCAGCGGCGATGGCCGGTCGACCAACTGCTCGCTGCGCCGTACCTCCTTGCGCTCTCACTCGGATTTGTGGGCCGCCATCTCAGTGAACCGGACCCGGAACAGGTTCACAGGTTGCACGGTGCACTGGAAGAGTTTGCCTGCACGGCCGCCCCATTCGAGGATCGAGACCTTGCTGCGACAGCTGCAGCGCAATGGGTTCGGCCGCCGAACCGGGGTCGGTGGATCGCTGCCTGTTCAGCGGTGTGGGTGATCGGGTTCGTCATCGCGAGCTGGGCATGGATGGGTGCCACCGACCCACTGAACAACTGGCTCGACCGCGCCGAAAGCGGACCCAACACGCTGCTGATTCTCGAGGAGTGCCGTTAATGAGCGGTCTGCAAGGTGCATGGCTGGAGGCTGTGCGGATCGGTGTTCCATGGCTGCCTTACGTGGCCCTGTTCATCGCGGCCGTCGTTCTGCTGGTGCTGCTCGTCTTCCTTTTGTATCTGCTGTGGCGCGTTTGCAAGCGCTTGCCGCCGCTCTTTCGCTACGTCCGCTGGCGGGTCGGGCTGTGGATGCGCCAGTTCTGGCAGTGGCAATCCCGGCGCCGTGCCGATGCCGGAACGCTGAATGTGTTCGACACACAGACCGGTCGCTCGCTCAGGCTCGGTGAACTGCTGGCCGCTGACCACTCTGGCGCGCCGCCGTATCTCGCCATCGGCGCTGCCGGGAGCGGAAAGTCGGCGTGGCTGAATGCGATTGCATTGCCGGGCAGCGCGGCTTCATCCGCCCCAGAGCACGTGGGCGGCCTGCTGTGCTGGAGAACCACTCACGGCAACGTGTTGGAGATTCCCCACGCCTGGATCGAAGAGGCCGCATCGCCGCTGCTTGCCCAGTTCGCGGCTGACCTGACCCGCGCTGCCGGCTCGGGGCCAGCGGCCCGAGGTCTGCTGCTCGTCGTGCCGATCGGTGTTGCGGGCGCGGCGAACGACACTGCAGCCGTGGTGCGTCGCGCCTTCGGTCTGTGCCGTGCCCTCGACGCCAGTCTGCCGGCTCACCTCGTCCTCACCTTCGCCGACACGCTGCCGGCCTACGCTGCATTCAGCAGCTGGGCTGCAGATGTCGACGGGCCCAGCCTGCACTTCGCGTTGCGCGAGCCGGCGCGGGCCGGGAGCGGCGCGCAGGATGCCGCGCGCGCGTGGACCGCCACGATGGAGTCCCGGCTGGACAGATCCATGCTTCGGCTCGACGGCGCCCGCCGTGCTGCGGACGTGCTTCCCTTGCGTCCCAGCCTGCGCAGGACTGTCGAGCCCCGCATTGCCGAGGTCTTGTCCGCCCTTGAATCCAGGCAGACCCACGGCGTGGAGATGCCGCTTGCGGGAGGCATTGCGCTGGTCGGAATGTCCGACAGCGGCCGGTCCGCCGATGCGGCTGCCGCTGAGCTTTTCTCCAGCCTGCTGCAACCGACCCCGTCGCTGGCGGGACAGGCGCGCAACAGGCGTCTGCAGGCTGGCTTGCGGTTCGCGCTGGCCGCCAGCATGGCGCTCGCTGCCGTCGGCGCGCTCACGACGATGCTCGCGGCGCGCAGCAACACGCGTCAACTGCTCGGCGCGATGCAGGAGGTATCGGGTCTGTTGGGGCCTACCCATAGCGCCGGAGCCCTGCCCGTCCAGTGCGGCTCCGCCCGCTCGCTCTACTCCCTTTTGCAGACGATCCAGGACGTTGACGGCAGTTCACTCCTTGCGTTGATGGCCCCCGTCAGCTGGACGCAATCACCGCGAGAGCGCTCGCTCGCCGTGCTCGGGCAGACCCTGGGCCAGCGCTGGGTCGCGCCACGCCTGCGAAAACTTGCCGAGACTCCGCTGGAGATCGAGGAGGCCGCGACACTGGCGCCGGGGCCCGCGGCGCTGAGGGTCGAAGA
>DATKCI010000087.1:0-17705 GCA_035513255.1 Piscinibacter sp.
CGCCGAAAGACAACCGGGTCTCGCTTGGCTGCATCGTGGTGCCCGAGGCGTTCTACGACGGCGTCGTCAGGCCGATGCTCGGACAAGGCAAAGGCGCGGTCTACGTGCTGCCCGAAACGCGGCCCGTGCGCGAGATGTTCACGCCGCTCGAAGACGACTTGTAGCCGTCCCCGGCGGGCAACCCGCTAGTGGTGCCGCTGCGAACGCAGCCAGGCGAGCTTGGCGGCGTAGAGACCCTTCTCGCTCCCGGTCGCACTACTCTCCTGCGCCAGCGACAGGTGCTTGTTCGCCTGCTCGACGTCGCCGAGCTGGAAGGACGCGATGGCGAGCCAGTGGTGGAACTCGTGGTAGTCGCCCGAACGCGCGACCTCGCGGGCGAACCAGTCGCGAGCCGCCCGGTACTCGCCGCGCTTCATGGCAGCCCGTCCCAGGTTGAAGAAGTGGAACGGCGGATGCGGTTCGATCTGCGCCAGACGCTGCTGCACGGCCGCGGACTCGTCGTCGCGCTCCAGCTGGGCCAGCGCCCGCGAGAGATTGAACATCGCCTGCGTGTTGCGCGGCTCGCTCGCCAGCACGCGCCGGAAGGCCGTCTCGGCACGCACCGGGTCGCGGTGGCGCAGGTAAGCCACCCCCAGCGTGTTGTAGGCCGCAACGAAGCTCGGGTCCCGTTCGATCGCGGCGCGCGCCCACCAGTAGGCATCGTCGACCCGGCCATGGGCCAGTGCTTCGGCAGCACGGTTGTTCATGTACATCGCGACGATGGTTTCTTCGCCGATCCGCCGCGTGCGCAGACCGCTCAGTTCCTCGGGCGGGAGAAAGTCGATCAGGAACGGGTCGTCCCCGATGCTTCCCCCATAGCGTGCGCCCAGCCGGTGGCCCAACGTGATGTTCACGTGGCCGCTCGCAAGATAGAGGTCGGTGCTGCGGCTCCAGGTTTCGGGAATGACCGCGCTCTGGTAGATCACGTCCAGCCCGAGGGCCTTGGCGAACGCGGCCGTCATGATGACGAGCGAGAGGCAGTTTCCGGATCGGGTCTCGAACGCCTGCGCGGCGTTCTTCGTCAGGTCCGCGTCGTACTCGAGCTTGAGGTCGCCGCGCCGGTAGAGCGCGTCGATCAGCCCCCGTTGCACGCCCTTGCTGCGCACCAGGCCGGCCATGTCGGTCTTCATGTAGCGCTGCATCTCGTCGCTCAGCGCGAAGACCTTTTCGGCGCTGATACGCTCACTGGGCGCGGCAAATCCCTGGTCGTGAAAAAGCCCTTCGGGCGACGGTGCCGTGGGGGTGCCGGCACAGGCTGACAGCACGAGGCACAACAAAGAAGCAGTCCAAGTTCGCACGACGTGACTCCTGTTCGAGCGTGAACGCCATGATCGAATGAAAGCATGAACCGGCATCGCGTAGGCTACGGTTTTCCCCAGGTCTTTCCCGACGAGACACCATGCGCATCCTGCTGGCCGAAGACGAGCGTGAGCTGGCGAACTGGCTGGTGCGTGCGTTGCAGCAAAGCGAATTCCAGGTCGACTGGGTCGACGACGGCCGCCTGGTCCGCAGCTGCCTCGCCGCCACCCGCTACGACGCGTTGATCCTCGACCTCGGGCTGCCGGGGCTCGGTGGGCACGATGTGCTGGCCGAGTTGCGCGCGGCCGACCGGCGCTTGCCGGTGCTGATCCTGACGGCGCGCGACTCGCTCATCGAACGGGTCAGCAGCCTGCACGAAGGTGCCGACGACTTCCTCGCGAAACCGTTCGAGCTGGCCGAACTCGAGGCGCGCCTGACGGCGCTGATCCGGCGCGCCCGCGGCAGCGACCATCCGCGCTTCGCCTGCGGCCCGCTGAGCTACGACCCCGCCACCCGGCAGTTCCAGCTCGGCCAGGAGCCGCTGTCGCTGACGCCGCGCGAGCGCGCCGTGCTGCGCGCGCTGATCCAGTGCACCGGCGAGCCGCTGTCCAAGCAGGAGATCCTCGAGCGCGTGTTCACCGACGAGCGCGACGTGCAGCCTGAAGCCGTCGAGGTGCTCGTGCACCGCCTGCGCAAGCGGCTCGAATCCAGCCCGGTGCGCATCACGACGCTGCGCGGTCTGGGCTACGTGCTCGGAACCGGCGATTGAACATCCAGGCCTGGCACCGCTTCAGTCTGCGGCGCACATTGCTGCTGGTGCTGGTGCCGGGCATGCTGCTGCTCGTGGCGGCCGAGCTGTGGCTGACCTGGCGGACCTCGGTCGATGCCGCCAACGCGGCCTACGACCGCTCGCTGCTCGGCGCGATCAAGTCGATCGACGCCAACATCTCCACCGAGAGCGGCGGCCTGGCGGTGGAGCTGCCGTACCGGATGCTGGAGTTCTTCGAACTCACTGCGAGCGGACAGGTCTACTACCGGGTCGCCACGGAAGACGGGTTGGTCGAAATCGGCAACGCCGACCTGCCCGCGCCGCGCGGCCCGCTGGCCACCGGCCGCCCGGAGTTCACCGACGCCGTCTACTACGGCGCGCCAATCCGAATCGGCTCCTACGCCCGGCGGCTGAACCGGCTGCTGGGCGCGCAGACCGGCGAGCCGCGCGTCGTCATCCAGGTGGCGGAGACGCTGGGATCGCGGCAGGAGTTCACGCGTGCGCTGGTGCTGCAGTCGCTGGGTCGCGACGTGCTGCTGATCGTCGCCGGCGCCAGTATGCTGGCGGTCGTGATCACCTGGGCGCTGCGGCCGCTCGGGCGGCTGCGCAGCGAAGTGCAGGCCCGCGCGCCGCAGGATGTGGCGCCGATCGCGACCGAGAACATTCCCGCCGACGTGCGGCCGCTGGTCGAGGCGATGAATCACCACGTCATGCGTCACCGCAAGCTGATCGAAGCGCGGCGGCACTTCATCGACGACGCGTCGCATCAGCTGCGCACGCCGCTCACGACACTCGCGACGACTGTCGGCTTCGCGCTGCGCGAGCCCGATGCCGCGCGCATGCGCGAAGCGCTGTTCGCCGTGAAGCAGCAGCTGGACGAAGCGGTGCGCCAGACCAACCAGATGCTGTCGCTCGCGCACGCCGACAGCGCCGAGCTGGCGACACAGCCGCTGGACCTCGTCGCACTGGCCGAAGCCGTCACGCGCGAGTGGTGGCCGGCCGCCCGCGACAAAGGCATCGATCTCGGCGTCGAGCCGGCCTGCGACACGCTCTCCGTGCAGGCGCATCCGGAACTGCTGAAGGAGGCCTTGTCGAACCTGCTGCACAACGCGATCCGCTACACGCCGCACGAAGGCCGGGTCACCGTGCGGGTCGAACGCCGCGAAGGCGACGGCGTCGTGACGGTCGTCGACAACGGCCCGGGCATCCCTAGCGACGAGCTGCCTCGGGCCGGCGAGCGCTTCTTCCGCGCGAGCAACGTGACGCTCGCCGGATCCGGACTGGGCCTCGCGATCGTGCGCTCGGTCGCACAGCGCCATGGCGGCGGCATGCAGCTGTCGCTCGGGCCGCAGGACCAGGGCCTGGCCGTATCGATCGCGATTCCGGTCGCCGGCTGATGCGGGTTTGCCGCCCCGCCTCGACAGGCGTTTGAAAGGCGCCGCTGGATAGAGTCCCTGCACACCCCGAGCATCACGACTGCGGGGTTCATACAGGAGACAGTCATGACACTGAGAACCACTGCGCTGGGCCTCGCGCTCGCATGCGCCGCCGCCGCCACCGGCGCCACCGGCGCCGGTCCGCTGGACAAGACCGAATGCATTGCCGGCGCCAAACCCGGCGGCGGCTTCGACCTGACCTGCAAGCTCGTCCAGACCGCGCTGCTCGACGGCAAGTACATCGCCGATCCGATGCGCGTGACCTACATGCCGGGCGGCATCGGGGCCGTCGCCTACAACGCGGTGGTCGCGCAGCGCCCCGCCGACGGCAACACGATCGTCGCGTTCTCGGGCGGCTCGCTGCTGAACCTTGCACAAGGCAAGTTCGGCCGCTACAGCGAAAGCGACGTGCGCTGGCTGGCGGGGGTCGGTGCCGACTTCGGCGCGATCGTCGTCGCGAAGGACTCGCCGTTCCAGTCGCTGAAGGAGCTGATGGCCGCCGTCAAGGCCGACCCGGCCAAGGTCGTGTTCGGCGCCGGCGGCACCGTGGGCAGCCAGGACTGGATGAAGGCGGCGCTGACCGCCAAGGCGGCCGGCATCGACCACAAGACGATGCGCTTCGTCGCCTTCGAAGGCGGCGGCGAAGCGGTAACGGCACTGCAAGGCGGCCACGTGCACGTGTACTCGGGCGACGCGTCGGAAGCCGTCGCGCAGATGGCGGCGGGCTCGAAGATCCGCGTGCTGGCGGTCATGTCGGACAAGCGCTTGCCCGGCGAGCTGAGCGGCATTCCAACGGCGAGGGAACAGGGCTTCGATCTCGACTGGCCGATCATCCGCGGCTACTACATGGGACCGAAGGTCAGCGACGCCGACTTCAAGGTCTGGACCGACACCTTCGACAAGCTGATGGCCACGAAGGAGTTCGAGACGCTGCGCGCCGAGCGCGGCCTGTTCCCGTTCGCGATGACCGGCCCGGCGCTGGACGCCTACGTGAAGCGCCAGGTCGGCGAGTACCGCAAGTTCGCCGATGTGTTCGGCCTCAACGTCGCCAAGTAGCCCTCGCGACACCGGCCGCGGCGCCGCCCGCGGCCTTCTCCCTCCGAAAGAACCCGATGAGTGACCGCATCCTCGGCGCGGTGTGCGTTGTTGCAGCCGCCGGCATGGCCTGGACGGCGAAGGACTACGCCGCCCCCATTGCCTACGAACCCGTCGGACCGCGCGCGTTTCCGCTGCTGCTGTCCACGCTCACCGCCGTCGGCGGCGTGTGGCTGCTCGCGAAGCCGCGTGCCGGCTCTCAGGCGTTCGGCGGCGTGCCGTGGAGGCGGGTCGGCCTGAGCGCCCTGGCCGTCGTGCTCTACGCCGCCTTGTTCCAGGCGCTGGGCTTCATCGTCGCGACCGCACTGATGGCGCTGCCGCTCGGCCTGGCCTTCGGCGGCCACTGGCGGCAGAGCCTGCTCTGCGGCATCGGCCTGGGCATCGGCCTGTTCGTGCTGTTCGACAAGGGGCTCGACGTGGTGCTGCCCACCGGCGTGCTTGCCTTCGTGCTCGGAGGCCACTGATGGGGACCTGGGAGCACCTGCTCGGTGGATTCGGCGTGGCATTGCAGCCGATCAACCTGCTGGTCGCCGCGATCGGCGCGTTCATCGGCACCGTGGTCGGCCTGCTGCCGGGGCTCGGGCCGATCAACGGCGTGGCGATCCTGATGCCGCTCGCCTTCGCGCTGAAGCTGCCGCCCGAGACTGCGCTGATCCTGCTGGCGGCCGTCTACATCGGCTGCGAATACGGCGGGCGCATCTCGTCCATCCTTCTGAACGTGCCCGGCGATGCCGGCGCGATCATGACGGCGATCGACGGCTACCCGATGGCTCGCAAGGGGCTGGGCGGGGTGGCGCTGTCGATTTCCGCGTGGAGCTCGTTTGTCGGGTCGATCGTCGCCACGCTGGGCATCGTGATGTTCGCGCCGCTGCTCGCCCGCTGGGCGCTCGCCTTCGGCCCGGCCGAGTACTTCGCGCTGATGTGCTTCGCGTTCGCGTGCATCGCCGGGTTGATGGGCCAGTCGCCGATGAAAGCCGGGCTGGCCGCGCTGGTCGGCTTGTCGCTGTCCACCGTGGGTCTGGACTCCAACTCCGGCATCTACCGCTTCACCTTCGACTCGGTGCACTTGTCAGACGGCATCCAGTTCGTCGTCGTCGTGATCGGCGTGTTCTCGATCAGCGAGATCCTGCTGATGCTCGAGCAGCACCATGGCCGTGGTGGCTTGATCGAGGCCAAGGGGCGCACGCTGTTCAACCTGAAGGAGATGGCGCAGACCGGCTGGGGCACCGTGCGCTCCAGCGTGCTGGGCTTCGTGGTCGGCGTGCTGCCCGGCGCGGGCGCGACGATCGCGAGCGCGATGGCCTACTCGATGGAGAAGCGCCTGACCGACAAGAACGACAGCTTCGGCAGCGGGGACATCCGCGGCGTCGCGGCGCCCGAAGCGGCCAACAACGCATCGGCGGCCGGCTCGTTCGTGCCGATGCTGACGCTCGGTGTTCCGGGCTCGGGCACCACGGCGGTGATGGTGGGCGCGCTGACCCTCTACAACATCACGCCCGGCCCGGCGCTGTTCACGCAGCAGCCGGCGGTGGTGTGGGGCCTGATCGCGTCGCTGTTCATCGGCAACGTGATGCTGCTGTTCATCAACATTCCGCTGGTGGGCGTGTTCACGCGCATCCTGCTGGTGCCGAACTGGGCGCTGGTGCCCGGCATCCTCGCAGTGAGCGCGGTCGGCGTCTACGCCGTGCATGCGACCACGTTCGACCTGATCCTGATGTCGGCGCTGGGCGTGGCCGGCTACCTGCTGCGCAAGGCCGGCGTGCCGATGGCGCCGCTGATCCTCGGTTTCGTGCTCGGCGACCTGATGGAGCAGAACCTGCGCCGGGCACTGTCCATCAGCAACGGCGGGCTGTCCATCCTGTGGCAGAGCCGGATCTCGATCGGCCTGTGGCTGGGCGCCGCGGCGATGCTGGCGCTGCCGCCGCTGTACCGCGCGGTGGCACGCCAGCGCGGCGCCCGCGCGGGCGTGGCACCGGCGGTCTGACCTTAGCGGATCAGCAAGACCGGAGTCTCACTGCGCGCGATCACGCCCGTGACGACCGAGCCGAGCACGACGTTGCGCAGCGCCGAACGGCCGTGCGTGCCCATCACGATCAGGTCGTACCCGCCCTTGGCCGCGCGCGCGGCGATTTCGTCGGCGGCGTGGCCGACGGCATGCTCCGCTTCGGCGCGCCAGCCCTTTTGTTCGGCGAAGGTGCGTGCCGGCTCGAGCACCCGCTGCGCTTCGTCGCGGTAGTAGTCGTCGAGGGCGTTGCGATCGAGGTAGCTCGCCGCGTGAGGAGGGATCGGAGAGACGACCGTGAACAGCGTGTAATCGTGCGTGGAGTCCAGCAATTCATCGCGCACGGCGATGTTGCCGAGCATGCGTTTCGTGTGGTCGCTGCCGTCGACTGCCAACAGGATCTTCATTCGGACCTCCGATGTGCTTGCCTGGATCGGTCGATGTTAGTACCAGATGCCGCGGACCGGGCCAATCGCCGCCCAGGCGCGTGGCATCGCATGGCCGGGGATCAGCTGTCCGCCTCCCGCTGCGGCTCGAGCACCGGGGATCGCACGTCCAGCAGCGAGCGCAGCAGTTCCGGGTCCACCGGTTTGACCAGGTGGTGGTCGAACCCGGCCTGCGTGGATTTGCGGCGGTCCGCATCCTGGCCGTAGCCGGTCAGCGCGATCAGCAGGGCGCCATCGGCCTCGGGCATCCCTCGCAGCCTTCGGGCAAGTTCGGTGCCGTCCATGCCGGGCAGTCCGATGTCGAGAATGAAGGCGTCCACCCGTTCGCGTGCGGCGTACGCCAGCGTGGCGGGGCCGTCGTGGGCGATCCCGGCGGTGTGCCCCTCGAGCGTGAGCAGCTCGGCAAGGGACTGCGCCGCATCGACGTTGTCGTCGACGACCAGGATGTGCAGCCTGCCGGCAGCGTGGCCCGGCACAGGCACACGCGGCGGCGGCTGCGTGGGGGCCGCCACACGCGGCAGCCGCACCGTGAACGTGCTTCCGTGCCCGAGGCCGTCGCTCGTCGCTCCGATGCTGCCGCCGTGCAGCCCCACCAGGTGCTTGACCAGCGCCAGCCCCAGACCCAGACCGCCCTGGTTGCGATCGATGGCGCGGGAGCCCTGGGTGAAGAGGTCGAAGATCTCGGGCATCAGCTCCGGCGAGATGCCGACGCCGTCGTCCTGCACCGCGATCGAGGCCTCCTGTAGCGTGGCGGCCAGCGTCACCGAGATGTGGCCGCCCTCGGCGGTGTATTTCGCGGCGTTGGTCAACACGTTGCTGACCACTTGCACGAGGCGGGCCCGGTCGGCGAGCACGACGATGCGCTCCTGCGGCATCGTCGTTGCGAGCGCATGGCGGCGCGCCTCGATCAGCGGCCGCACCTGCTCGATCCCGGTGGCGACAACCTCGGCCAGCTCGACTTCGATCGTGTCGAGCGTGGTGAGGCCCCGGGTCACTCGCGAGACGTCGAGCAGGTCGCTGATGATTTTCGTCATGTGTCCGACTTGGCGCGCGATCACCTCGCTCGTGCGGACGACCCGCGTGTCGTCGACCGCGATCCTGCGCAGCAATTCTGCTCCGGCCCCGATGGGGGCCAACGGGTTGCGCAACTCGTGCCCCAGCATCGCCAGGAAATCGTCCTTCTTGCGGTCGGCGAGCTGCAGGACCTCGGTGAGCCGGGTCAGCTTCTCGCGTTCGCGCAGCAGGGCCATGTGCTGCTCGTTCAGCCGGTCCAGCATGTCGTTGATCGAGCGGGCCAGGTGCGAGACTTCGGCGCTGCCGCTCTCCGCCGCGCGCTCGCTGCTGAGCCCGCTGCCGATCAACCGGCTCGAAAACGCGCCGAGGCGCTGCAGGTCGAGCGTGAGCAGCCGCGCGAGCCGCAGCCCCGCCACGACGACGACACAAAACAGCGTCAGCGCGATCAGCAGGATGTGCAGAATCGGCAGCCCGACCGGCGCGGCCCCGATGCCGGACTCGTCCGCTCCTTGCACGCGAAACGCCAGGTGTTCGAAGACCGCCGGGGTGGGCACCGGCGCGGACACGGCGTCCTTCGCGGTGTCGCCGGCACGGCGCTCGCCCCACTCCAGACGCATCGGCGCGGCCACGTCGATGTCGCTCAGGTTCACCTTGTACAAGACCGCCCCCTCAGGCGAGCTCGTGCGCGGATAGACCATCGGTTCGAGCGCCACGAGCTCGCTTCCCTCGGCTGAGGCGAAGATCTCCGCGATCGGCCGCCCTTGCTCGAGCTTGCGCCGCAGCCACGCCATCTGTTCCTGCGAAAAGCGCGCGCCGCTGTTGCTGGCGATCTCCGTTCCCTGGAAATCGGTGAACACCACCTGCACCGGGATGCCGTTGATCTGGCGGATGCCCGTGAGGAACGGTCCCAGGTAGGTCTCCCGACCGGCGCTGTCGACGAGCCCGGTCGCGAGGATCGTGCTGCCCGCGATCTCCGACATCCGCGCCGCCAGCGCCTCGAGGTCGCTGCCCACCGCGGCAGCGCGGAACTGCCGTTCGTTCGCGGCCAGTTCCTCGACGCCGCGCTGATGCTGCTCATTGATAAGCCACCACGAAGCGATCGATGTCAGCAGGAGTGCCGAGGCGGCCAGTCCGGCCGCGGCGAGCGCAAAGCGGCTTGCCAAGCTGGTCGGAAACCAACGGGAGAGGTTCATGTCACACCGGCACGATCGCCCCGTCCTGCCGGTATCGGGCCATCAGTAGTTCGTCAGGGCCGAGCGCTTCGTGACGGGTCGACGTGAATGGAGGGGCATAGCGCTTCACGAGCCCGTCGTGCAAGCGCACCCTTTCCAGCGCATTGCGGACCGCGGCCCGATCGGCTGCGCCGGCAACGTCGATCGCTTTCGCGAGGATGTGCGCCATGTCGTAGGCATGGGCCACGCCGACCGGGCTCTCGATGTCTTCGATGCGGCGAATGCCGAACTTGCGCGCGGTGGCCATGAACCGCGCAAGCGGCGCCGGCCGCGCCTGGAAGAAGCTGAACGTCTGGATGACGCTGAAGTCGACCTCATTCAGCGCCGGGCCGGCCTCGTCGAAGAACTTCCCGCCGGTCACTCCCCAATGGCTGAGGATCGGTACCTGCCGGGCCTTCGGCAATGCGGCCACTTCCTTCACGAGGATGGCTGCCTCGTCGTCGTTCGCCACCAGAAGAATCGCTCGCGAGCCGGACGCAAGCAGCTTGTGGTACTTGTCGACCAGGCTGCGTTCCTGCCAGTTGTACCAGGCGGTCCCGACCACGCGCGGCACCGCGTGCGAGGCGGCGTATTTCTCCACCGCGGCCCGGTTGCTGCGGCCCCAGGCGGTGTTGGTCAACAGCAGGCCGACGCGCTCGAACCCCCGCTTTGCGACCTTGTCGAGCATGAACGGCATCGCCAGCCCGTCGCGCAACGACAGGCGGAAGGCGTAGTTGGGGTTGCTGCTGTTGTCGACGATCGCATCGGCGGCGGACCACACCGCGAGGAATGGGATCTTGACTTGCTTCAGTGCGGGCAGCTGTTCGATCACCACGGGGCTGAAGCGCCCGCCGAACAAGGCCACGAGCTCCGGCATCGCGGCGAACTCGGCGATGTTGCGGATGCCGCGCGCCGGAATGGATCGATGGTCCTTGGTGACGATCTGCAGCGGCCGCCCGCGCAGCACCCCGCCGGCGGCGTTGATCTGATCGACTGCGATGCGCACGCCGAGTTCGATGGACTGCGCCGACGTGCTGTTCTGAAGTCCGAACTCGCCGTCGATGCCCACCAGCACCGGGTTGCCGTCGGCGGCCTTCGCCGCGAACGGGACCGCCGCCATCGCAAGCAATGAAGCCTGGAAAGAGCGGCGGCTGACGCCGCTCGAAGCTGCGGGTGTGTGGGTCATGAGGGCTGGACGCGCGTCAACCAAAGTGGATGCATCAAAGATGCGGCCAAGGCAGACGAACCGTATCCCAGAAGTCGCACTGCGCCCCGCCATCGCCCGACTGGACCGCCGGCGTGCCGGCGATGACCAGATGCGCGTCGCCGCGTTCGGCGCTCGGCCACTCGCCGCCCGGCGAGCCCGAGTCGCCGCGTCGGGCGAATCGCGTCCAGTGCGTGACCATCGTGCGCTGCACGTTCAAGTCGGCGTCGTTCGGGCGGTACTTGCCTTGCCACGGAAAAAAGAACGGGTGCTCGACCGTGTGCACCGCGCCCAAGGCTTTCTGCTCGGGATCGTTCTCGAGCGCATGGGCGAACAGGTAGCGGTACACCGGCGCCTTCTGCGTGCGCGACAGGGTGCGCGCGACGCGCCGGCTTTGGCACGTGAACAAGGCATCGGTCGTCAACTGCACGAGCGCCAGCTTCGGCGACGGGTAGGACGCCGCCGGATAGGCGGCCAGGATGGGCGCCACGGTGTCCGCGCCGAACGTCTTGCCGATCGCCGTTCGGTAGCTCGCCTCGTCGGTCACCGGCCCGACGGCGTTGACGAAAAGCATCGTCTCCTGCGTGCTGTTGCCGATGATGACCGGCATGTGGGCGTGCGCGCCGCGCGCGATCGTCGCGAGCGGCTGCTCGGGAAACAGCTGGCCGTCCACATTGGGGCCGTAGAGCCGCGGCAGCACGCCGAAGGTGCCGGGCACCGCGCGCACGATCTCCTCCGCACGCTTGCCTCGCAGGCAGGCGGCGGTCGCTCCCGGGCCGCAGCCGAGCGCCTGCTCGACCCGGCGGCCCGTTCCGTCCTCGGCATCGGCCAGGGTCGGAAGCTCGCAGCCGGTCGGCACGCTGGCCTGCATCGCCGCGCGATGGAACAAGCCGCGCGCGGCTGGTGCCGTCATCAGGGCGCAGATGTTGCCGCCACCGGCGGACGTGCCGAACAGCAGGATGCGCTTCGGATCGCCGCCGAACGCCGCGATGTTCTGCTGCAACCAGCGCAGCATCGCGATCTGGTCGAGGCTGCCGTAGTTGCCGGAGATCTTCTCGGCCCGTTCGGCGCTCAAGGCCGGGTGGGCGAGAAAGCCCAAGGCGCCGAGTCGGTAGTTGAAGCTGACGTAGAGCACGCCTTCGGGCACCAACCGTTCGCCGTTGTAGCTGACGCCGCCGAACCCCGGCGCGCCCTGTCCGGAGAACGCATGGTTGCCGCCGCCGGTGAAGAACACCATCACCGGCAGCGGTGCGGAGGGCAATGTTTGCGGCTTCCACACGTTGAGCGTCAGGCAGTCTTCGTCGCCGACGACGTTGGTGCCCGCGAGCTGCGGACACACCGCCCCGAAACGGCTTCCGTCGCGCACCCCCTGCCACGCATCGGGAGGCGCCGGCGGCTGCCAGCGCAGGCTGCCGGTCGGCGGCATGGCAAAGGGGAGGCCTTTGAAGGCCAGCGCGCCGTTCTCCGCGACGCCTCGCACAGCGCCCTGCGGCGTGCAAACCACGTCGGGGCCGGCCTCGGCGCAAGCGCGCTGTCCGGGACCGTTCGATGCACATCCTGCGAGAGCCAGCAGCGCGGAGCTGGCCACGAAAAGGGCGTATCGCCGGGCGCGTACGCCAGCGAGACCCGCGTTGCACTGCGTGCCAAACGACATGGCTGTCCTCCACTGAATGTTCTTGATGCACGCAATCATCGCCGATCACGGGGACGGGAAGGTCGCCGGACAGGTCACAGACGGTGACCGTATCGGCCACGTGAGGACAATACTTTGCCGTTTAACGACAACAGTACAGGTTGCTGCGCCGGTCCAGACGAAAGGCTGACGGGCTCTGCGCCTACGGTGCAGGGCTGGAACCGAACGTTGAGAGGTCGTCGGTCAAGCCTTGGAAAGACAAAAGGCCTGGCAGCGTGAGCTGCCAGGCCTCGTCTTCTTTGGTCGGGGCGGCGGGATTCGAACTCGCGACCCCTTGCACCCCATGCAAGTGCGCTACCAGGCTGCGCTACGCCCCGACGAATTGCGGATTATAGGTTGAAGTGGTCGAAGTCAGAGAGTCAGCAGGCCGCGGATCGAAATCAGTTCCCGCCGCATTTGCCCGAGCGACACCTCCGAGCGGGTGTTGTCGCCGTTGTTCTCTGAGGGCGCCGCGGTTGCAGCTTCGATCGCGCCGTCTTCGATCACGTCGACCATCTCGGTCACTTCGACCTCGAGCCCGTCGATCGCCGGTGGCTGGCCGCGCGGCGCCTGCGCGTCGGAAAGCCGGTTGCGCGCGCCGCTGATCGTGAAGCCCTGCTCATACAGCAACTCCCGGATCCGGCGGATCAGCAACACCTCATGGTGCTGGTAATAGCGCCGATTGCCGCGCCGCTTCATCGGCTTGAGCTGGGTGAATTCCTGCTCCCAATAGCGCAGGACGTACGGCTTCACGCCGCACAAATCGCTGACCTCACCGATGGTGAAGTAACGTTTGGCAGGAATGGCGGGAAGCGCTTTCTCCATTGAAATCAACAAGTTCAGGAGAGAAAGCTAAGACTTTACTCGAACTCCTCTTCCGACGGTATGTCGCCTTGCACGACTCCCTTCAGTTTGTGGCTGGCGTGAAACGTAACAACATTGCGCGCCTTGATTGGAATCGCTTCGCCGGTGCGCGGATTACGTCCAGGCCGCGGCGCTTTGCGCCGAATATTGAAGTTTCCAAAGCCGGACATCTTGACGTCCTGCCCAGACACCAGCGTGGCGTGGATGAGGTCGAAGAAGGCCTCGACCATGTCCTTGGACTCGCGCTTGTTGAGGCCCAGGCGTTCGAACAGCAATTCGGCCAGTTCGGCTTTGGTCAGCGTCGGCGTCTCCAGACTCGGGAGCATCACCCGGGCGGGGGCGGTCGGCTTGTCGGACATCGTGTCTACCCTCTCAGCCGCACGCCCAGGCGTGTGCCCAGGCTGTCCAGCACCTGCGCGACGGCCGCGTCGATGCGTTCGTCAGTCAACGTGTTTTCGTCGTCCAGCAGTTCCAGTCGAACCGCCATGCTGCGCTCTCCTGCGCCGATCTCGCCGGTCGGGGCAGTCGGCTTGTAGATGTCGAACAACCGGGCCGACCGCACCAGCGTGGTCGACGCGCCGCGCACGGCCTGCAACAGCGCTTCGTGGCTCACCGACTCGTCGGCGATCACCGCGATGTCGCGCCAGACCGACTGGTGGCGCGGGATCGCGGCGAACTGCGCAAGCTCGCGCGCCAGCAGCGCGGGCAGTTCGAGTTCGAACAGGATCGGCGCCGCAGGCAGATCGTAGGCCTGGCGCCAGCGGGGATGCAGTTCGCCGATCACGCCGGCGAACGCGCCGTCGACTTCCACGCGCGCGGCTCGTCCGGGGTGCAGGGCCGGATGGGCGGCAGGCACGAAGCTCACGGCGCGCGGAGCGAACAGGCTCTCCACGTCGCCCTTCACATCGAAGAAGTCGACCGCCCTCTCCTTTGCACCCCACTGCAGATCGTCGGCCGTGCCGTAGGCCAGGCCGCCCAGGCGTGCCGGCTGGGCGAGTCCGGCGACGCCGAGATCGCCGTCGGCACACCCGGCGTCGCGCTTGAATACCCGCCCGATCTCGAACACACGCACACGCGCGGCCTTGCGCGCGAGGTTGTAGCGCAGCACGTTGACCAGGCTGCCGATCAGGCTCGAGCGCATCACCGACAACGGGCTCGCGATCGGATTCAGCACGCGGACCGGGTCGTCGTTGCCGGCGAGTTCGCGCTCCCATCGCTCTTCGACGAAGCTGAAGTTGATCGTCTCGAAATAGCCGAGCCCCGCCATCGCAAGGCGAAGTGCATGCGGGCTGCGCCGCGATTCACTGCGCACCCGGGCCGTGATCGGCGCGAGCGGCGGCGTGTCGGGCAGCTTGTCGTAGCCCAGCACGCGGATCACTTCCTCGATCAGGTCTTCCTCGATCTGCAGGTCGAAGCGCCAGCTCGGCGGCGTGACCCGCAGCACGCCGCCGCTTTCGCTGAAGGGCAGGCCCAGGCGCTGCATCACGCCGGCGGCGTCGGCTTGTGTGACGGGCATGCCGATGACCTTCGCGGCGCGCTCGACGCGCAGCGCGACGGGCTCGCGCTGCGGCAACGCGACGACCTGATCGTCCATCGGACCCGGCTCGCCGCCGCAGATGTCGACGATCAGTTGCGTGATGCGCTCGATGTGCTCGACAGTCAGGGTCGGATCGACGCCGCGCTCGAAGCGGTAGCCCGCGTCGGTCGAAAAGTTGTAGCGGCGAGAACGCCCCATCACCGCTTCTGGCCACCAGAACGCGGCTTCGACGTAGACGTTCTTCGTCTCGTCGGAGACGGCCGTGCGATCGCCGCCCATGATGCCGGCCAGCGACTCGACCGCCTCGCCGTCGGCGATCACGCCGACGGTCTCGTCAACCTCGATCGTGTTGCCATTAAGCAGCTTCAGCGTCTCGCCGCGGCGGCCCCAGCGCACCGTCAGCCCGCCGTGGATCTTGTCGAAGTCGAAGATGTGCGACGGGCGGCCGAACTCGAACATCACGTAGTTCGAGATGTCCACGAGCGCGGTCACCGAGCGCTGCCCGCAGCGCGCGAGGCGGTCGACCATCCACGCCGGCGTTGTCGCCGTCGTGTCCACGTTGCGCACGATGCGGCCCGAGAAGCGGCCGCACAGGTCGGGCGCCTCGACCTTGACGCGCAGCTTGTCGTCATGGCGCGTCTGCGCGGGCGGAAACGCCGGCTGCTTCAACGGCGCGCCGGTCAGTGCCGAGACTTCGCGCGCAACGCCGTAGAGGCTGAGGCAATGCCCGAGGTTGGGCGTGAGCTTCAGCGTGAACAGCGTGTCATCGAGCGAGAGGTGTTCACGGATGTCCTGGCCCACGGTCGCGCCGGCTTCGAGCACCAGCAGCCCGCCGTGGTCCTCCGACAGCTTCAGCTCGCGCGCGGAGCACAGCATGCCCTGGCTCTCGACGCCGCGCAGCTGGCCGAGCTTGATCTCGAACGGCTGCCCGTCGTCACCCGCCGGCAGCAGCGCGCCGACCAGCGCGGTCGGCACCTTGATGCCCGGTTTGACGTTCGGCGCGCCGCAGACGATGTTCAGCGTCCGGCCGGTGCCGGCATCCACCTGGCAGACGTTGAGCCGGTCCGCATTCGGATGGCGCTCGACGGCCAGCACCTCGCCGACGACGACCTTGCTGAACGGGGGCGCCGCCGGGCGCAGCTCTTCGACTTCCATGCCGGACATCGTCAGCAGATCGGCCAGCTCGGCGGTGCCGATCGGCGGATTGCAGAACTCGCGCAGCCACGACTCTGGGAATTGCATCGCTTGGGGATTCCGGATTACTTGAACTGGGACAGGAAGCGCAGGTCGCCATCGAAGAACAGCCGCAGGTCGCTGATCCCGTAGCGCAACATCGCGAGGCGGTCGATGCCGGACCCGAATGCGAAGCCGATCGAGCGCTCGGGGTCCAGCCCCATGTTGCGGATCACCTGCGGATGCACCTGGCCGGAACCCGACACCTCGAGCCAGCGCCCGGTCAGCGGGCCGCTCTCGAACATGATGTCGATCTCGGCGCTCGGTTCGGTGAACGGAAAGTAGCTCGGGCGGAAGCGCAGCTTCAGATCGGTGGTCTCGAAGAAGGCCTGGATGAAGTCGAGGTACAGCGCCTTCAGATCCTTGAAGCTGACGTTCTCGCCGACCCACAGGCCCTCGACCTGGTGGAACATCGGCGAGTGGGTGGCGTCGCTGTCGACGCGGAACGTGCGGCCCGGCGCGATGACGCGGATATCGGGCATCGTCGGCTGACCGGCGTATTTGCAGGCATGCGCCTGCGCATAGCGGATCTGCATCGGCGAGGTGTGCGGACGCAGGTTCAGCCAGCGGCCTTCGGCATCCTTCGAGTCGACGTAGAACGTGTCCTGCATCGAACGCGCCGGGTGGTTCTCCGGGTTGTTCAGCGCGGTGAAGCTGTACCAGTCGGTCTCGATCTCCGGGCCGTCGGCGACGTCGAAGCCCATCGACGCGAAGATCTGCTCGATGCGTTCCATCGTGCGGGCAATCGGGTGCACAGCGCCCTCGCCGCGGCGCCGCCCCGGCAGCGTCACGTCCAGCGCCTCAGCCTTCAGCTGCTGCTCGAGCTCGGCTTCGGCCAGGGCCTGGCGCCGCGCGGTCAGCGCGCCTTCGACCTGCTGCTTGGTCGCGTTGATCTGCGCGCCGCGGGTCTTCTTCTCTTCGGGCGAGAACTTGCCGAGCGCCTTCAGCAGCTCGGTCACGCGGCCGGCCTTGCCGAGATATCGCGCCTTCGCGTTCTCCAGCTCCGCCGGCGTGTGGGCTTGCGCGAAGTCGGCTTGCGCGTCTTGCACCAGTTGATCGAGGTCGTTCATCGGTCAGCGAAACAATAAAAAAGGCCGCACACGAGGTCGGCCTTGAGGAGCTTGCCCCGTCGGCGTTGCCGCCTTCGGGACGCGTCGTGGGCCGGCCTCTCGGCCGGCAACACGACATCAAGCGAGCTGGGCCTTCACCTTCTCGACGATGCTGCCAAAAGCGGCAGGATCGTTGACGGCCATGTCGGCGAGAACCTTGCGGTCGATGTCGATCGACGCCTTCTTCAAGCCGGCCATGAACTTGCTGTAGGTGAGTCCCATGCCCCGGCTCGCCGCGTTGATGCGGGCGATCCAGAGCTGGCGGAATACACGCTTCTTGGTGCGGCGGTCACGGTAGGCATATTGCCCGGCCCGCATCACCGCTTGCTTGGCGATGCGGAATACGTTCTTGCGGCGGCCGCGGTAACCCTTGGCCAGTGCGAGAACCTTCTTGTGACGTGCGCGGGCGGTTACACCACGTTTGACGCGAGGCATGTGTCTTCTCCTTGAAGCGGTTAGAGGCCGGCGAAGGGCAGCATCTGTGCGATGTGGCCCTTGTCGGTCTCATGCACGGCGACAGAGCCACGCAGGTGGCGCTTGTTCTTCGTGGACTTCTTGGTGAGGATGTGGCGCTTGAACGCCTGGCCCCGCTTGACGGTGCCCCCCGGACGGACGCGAAACCGCTTCTTCGCGCCGCTCTTGGTCTTCATCTTGGGCATGACTGCTCCTTCTGATTTGCTGCTGCAGGCGCCGGCAAACTCTTGCCGTCTTGTTGGCCTGCAGTCGCTTCTGGCAGCGGCCCGGTGACCAGACCGAACCGCTGAACTCTTCGAAT
>DATKCI010000088.1:0-8735 GCA_035513255.1 Piscinibacter sp.
TGCATGCCGTGCGCCAGGCGGGGCGGCGTGGTCGTGCTGTAGCTCACGCGGCCGCCGTAGAGGAGGCGGTGGTCGGGCGTGGGCCGAAAGTACTCCAGAGCGAAGTTCGTGTCGCACACAGCGCAGCCCGAGGGGATCAACGCGTTCGCGAACTCCGGTTCCAGCGCTTCGGAGGCGGCGATGTAGGTGCCGACCGGCATGATGCGGCGCTCGAGCGCCGGCGCCAGGCCCTGCATGTACACGTGACCCGCGAGCAGGACATGCGGCGCCCGCAGCTCGCCGGCCGCCGTGCGGAGCAGGACGGTCGGCCCCGGCACGAGCTGCGTGACCGTCGACGCTTCGTGGAGCCGCACGCCGATGCCGGCGGCCGCACGGGCGAGGCCGAGGCCGTATTTCAGCGGGTTCAGGTGCCCCGAACGCGGATCGTGCAGGCCGCTGTGGTAGCGCGGGCTCGCGATCCACTGCGCCAGGTCATTGCGGGCGATCCACGTGGTTTCGTGGTCGTAGTGGCGGGCCATGTCCTCCTGCCAGCGGCGCAGCTCGCGCGCCTTGCCGGCGTTGACGGCCACCGACAGAAAGCCCGCCCGCCAGTCGCAGTCAATGCCGAAGCGGGCCCGCCGTTCGTGGATGATGTCCAGCGCCTCCAGCGTCATCGACCAGATGCGGCGCGCGTCGTCGACGCCGACCAGTGCTTCGACGGTGACCTGCTCGCACGCCAGTCCGGCGATCGCCTGGCCGCCGTTGCGGCCCGAGGCGCCCCAGGCGACCTGCTTGGCTTCGAGCAGGGCGACCTTGTAGCCGCGGTCGGCGAGCTCGATCGATGCCGACAGCCCGGCGAAGCCGCCGCCGACGACGGCCACGTCGCATTCTTCTGCACCCACAAGAGGTGCATACGACTGCGTGCGCCGCACCGTCGCGGCGTAGTACGAGTCGCGCGCGAGACCGTGGTCCGTGTCGAGAAAGTTCACCGGTCGTCATCCCGACGAACGTCGGGATCCACTGCGAGCAGGCCAGCGGTGGACCCCGGCGTTCGCCGGGGGGTTCGGCGGCCGGTTGGACATCACATCCTCACGCCGCCCGCTTGATCGCGTCCGCCAAGATTCCGACCAGTTGGTCGATGTGCTGTTTTTCGATGATCAGCGGCGGCGACAGCGCCACGGTGTCGCCGGTCGTGCGCACCAGCACGCCCTTGTCCCAGCAGTCGAGGAACACCGAGAAGGCGCGCTTGCCGGGCTCGCCGCCTATCGGGGCAAGCTCGACGCCGCCGACGAGTCCGATGTTGCGAACGTCGATCACGTTCGGCAACCCTTCGAGCGAATGCACCGCGTTCTCGAACGTGGCGGCCATCTCCGCGCCGCGAGTCAGCAGCCCGTCGTCGGCATAGGTCTGAAGCGTGGCGAGGCCCGCCGCGCAGGCCAGCGGATGCGCCGAATAGGTGTAGCCGTGGAAGAACTCGATCAGGTGCTCCGGCCCGTTCATGAACGCATCGTGGATGCGCTGCTGCGCGAACACCGCGCCCATCGGCACGCTGCCGTTGGTCAAGCCCTTGGCGACCGTCATCAGGTCGGGCGTCACGCCGAAATGCGTGGCGGCGAACGGCGAGCCGAGGCGGCCGAAGCCGGTGATGACCTCGTCGAAGATCAGCAGGATGCCGTGTTTGTCGCAGATCTCGCGCAGCCGCTGCAGATAGCCTTTCGGCGGGATCAGGACGCCCGTCGATCCTGCGACCGGTTCGACGATCACCGCGGCGATCGTCGACGCATCGTGCAGCGCCACCAGGCGCTCGAGGTCGTCGGCGAGCTCGGCCCCGTGTTCGGGCTGGCCGCGCGCGAATTGGTTGCGCGCATCGTGCGTGTGGCGGATGTGGTCCACGCCCGCGAGCAGGGTGCCGAACATCTTGCGGTTGGCGACCATGCCGCCGACCGAGATGCCGCCGAAGTTCACGCCGTGGTAGCCGCGTTCGCGCCCGATCAGCCGAGTGCGCTGGCCTTCGCCGCGCACTCGGTGATAGGCGATGGCCATCTTCAGCGCGGTCTCCACCGCCTCCGACCCGGAGTTCGTGAAGAACACCTTGTCGATGCCCGGCGGCGTGAGCTCGACCAGGCGCTCGGCGAGTTCGAAGGCCTTCGGGTGGCCCATGTTGAACGGCGGCGCGAAGTCCATCTCCGCCGCTTGCTGCTGGATCGCTTCGACGATCTTCGGCCGGCCGTGGCCGGCGTTCACGCACCACAGGCCGGCGATGCCGTCGAGGATCTGGCGTCCTTCGGGCGTCCAGAAGTGCATGCCTGCGGCCTTGGCCAACATGCGCGGCGCTTTCTTGAACTGGCGATTCGCGGTGAACGGCATCCAGTAGGCTTCGAGGCGGTCGGTCATGGCGTGCTCCGGGGAAAAGGCCAGTCTAGTGAATCGTCCGCGAAATCGGATGCGGCGGAAGCAGTCGATTCACGCAGGTCGCCCGCCCATTGTTCGGGCGCTCACCCATGCGCCAGCAGATTATGCGAAGCGCGATAGACCGTGCGATGCCGAGGGTGCCGCGCTGCTGGTCCCTGATCCGGCGGGTGCAGACGTGTCGGCGTCTGTGCGGCGGGCATTTCACGATCAGAAAGGCTAATTTCATATCGTGGGATTCCATGGTGCTGCATTGCCGCATCGTTTTCCATGACGGTGAATGGCATTTCGTATCATGGAAGCAAAGTGCTAACCCGTTGATAACACGAGAGTTTATTTTTACTCTTCTATAAGACATAAGTCTTCCCATCGATCGGCAGGCTTGTATCCTTGAGCCAGAGATTTCGCTCTTTCGTCGTTCCTCACCTCTGGAGATCCTCATGACTAACCTCACCCGCGAACAACAGATCGCCGCCCTGGAAAAGGACTGGGCCGAGAACCCCCGCTGGAAAGGCATCAAGCGTGGCTACACCGCCGCCGACGTGGTGCGCCTGCGCGGCTCGCTGGCCATCGAGCACACACTCGCCAAGCGCGGCGCCGAGAAGCTGTGGAACCTGGTCAACACCGAGCCCTTCGTCAATTCGCTCGGCGCGCTGACCGGCAACCAGGCGATGCAGCAAGTGAAGGCCGGCCTGAAGGCGATCTACCTGTCCGGCTGGCAAGTCGCCGGCGACGCGAACAGCAACGGCGAGATGTACCCCGACCAGTCGCTGTACTCGGTGGACTCGGTGCCGAAGGTCGTCAAGAAGATCAACGCCACCTTCCAGCGCGCCGACCAGATCCAGTGGTCCGAAGGCAAGAACGACATCGACTTCTTCGCGCCCATCGTGGCTGACGCCGAAGCCGGCTTCGGCGGCGTGCTGAACGCCTTCGAGCTGATGAAGGCAATGATCGAAGCCGGCGCCGCGGGCGTGCATTTCGAAGACCAGCTGGCTGCCGCGAAGAAGTGTGGCCACATGGGCGGCAAGGTCCTCGTGCCGAGCCGTGAAGCCGTCGCCAAACTGGTCGCTGCGCGGCTCGCCGCCGACGTGATGGGCACGCCCACCGTGCTGCTCGCCCGCACCGACGCCGAAGCCGGCGATCTGGTCACGAGCGACATCGACGACAACGACAAGCCGTTCTGCACCGGGGAGCGCACCGTCGAGGGCTTCTTCCGCACGAAGAACGGCCTCGACCAGGCGATCAGCCGCGGCCTGGCCTACGCGCCGTATGCCGACATGATCTGGTGCGAAACCGGCAAGCCCGACCTCGCGTTCGCCAAGGCCTTCGCCGACGCGATCCACAAGCAGTTCCCCGGCAAGCTGCTGGCCTACAACTGCTCGCCGTCGTTCAACTGGAAGAAGAATCTGGACGACGCGACGATCGCCAAGTTCCAGCGCGAGCTGGGCGCGATGGGCTACAAGTTCCAGTTCATCACGCTGGCCGGCTTCCATGCGCTGAACTACGGCATGTTCGACCTCGCCTACGGCTATGCGCGCAACAACATGAGCGCCTTCGTCGAGCTGCAGGAGAAGGAATTCGCCGCCGCCGAGAAGGGCTTCACCGCCGTCAAGCACCAGCGCGAAGTGGGCACGGGATATTTCGATGCGGTGACGACGACGATCGAGCGCGAAGCGTCGACCGCCGCGCTGAAGGGATCGACCGAAGACGAGCAGTTCTTCGACGCGAAGCACGCATAAGCCCCTCGAGGGCTCATGCAAGGCGAGCCCGGGGGCCACAAGTCCCCGGGCTTTTTCACGTTTTCGGCATCCACGTCCGGCCGGTAAGGCAGACGGAAGAGTCGTCATGCCGGCGAAAGCCGGCATCCACTGTTCGCTATTCGGCGCTACCAGTTTCGGATCTCCGGATTCCGGTAGCTGTACTCGTTCGGCACGTCCAGGTTGCTATACGAGAACGACAAGCTCACGTCGAGCGAGATGACCTGGTGCCACCAGCCCAGCGGCAGGAACACCGTCTCGCCTGGCTGCACCACCACGTCGAGCACCGTCGCCTCGCGAAAGCGCGGGTAGCGGTCGAGGTCCGGCCGGTCGAGGTCGATCGGGCTGAACACGTTGTTGTAGTTGTACAGCGAGGGTGTTTGCAGCGGAGAGATGAAGCGCCAGCGCTTGCGGCCGACCACCTGGGTGTGGAACAGCATGATCGTGTCGTGGTGCAGCGGCGTCAGCGTGCCGGCGGGCCCGAACCAGAACGACGAGCGATGCGGCAGCAGCGCGCGGTCGCATGCGGGCGGCAGGCTGCCGATGTCGGCCAGCAGCGCGGCAAACTCGGGCCGGCGCAGCGCCTCGTTGTTGGCCGTCATGTAGTAGTCGTTGGTCGGGCCGCCCGCGATCACGCGGTTGACAAAATCGCCCAGCCGGGCCATGCGCCGGTGGTCGAGCTTGTTCTCCTCGAAGTTCGCGTCCGCGTTGCGCTCGTCCTGAATCTCGACCGTCAGGTGGCCGAAGCGCTGCTGCAGGTCGGCGGGAGACCAGCGCGCCATCGCCGGCCAGTCGTGCGTCACGTCGGTCAGCACTACCGGGCGGCAGCCGCGCACATAGCGGGCGATGAACTCGTCTCGCGTAGGCGTCGGGCGTTTCTCCACGCGCGCATAGCCGGCGTCGGACTCCCACAGCTTCTGCAGGTTGCCGGTCACCGACTCGAGCTTGTGCTGCAGCTGCTGGAACCGGCGCGCCGCGCGGAACACCGGGTTGTCTTCGATGCCGGCGATCGCTGCGGCGCAGGCCTGCGGCTCCAGCCCGGCGGCGGTCATCGTGGCGAGCATCGACTCGGGCGTGCAGTCGCGCAGCCGGTTCTCGGCGATCCACTGCAGCCAGCTGTCGTCGAGCGGCTTGAAGGCGCCCTCGCGCGGGCGCGGGGCCGGAGGGCAGGTGCCGGCGCCGTCGTTCATCACTGGCGGGCTCACAACGACGCCTCCAGCATGTCGCGGTAGTCCTGCGCGGTGGCGATGCGCGGGTTCGTCTTGTGGCAGTGATCGGCGAGGGCGCCTTCGATGACGCGGTCGAACAGCTCCGGCGTGACGCCGACCGCCGCCAGTCCCGACGGCAGCCCCAGGCTCGCGTTCATCTGGCGGATTGCCTCGGCGATCTGCGTGCCCTGCGCATCGCATGAGCCGATGCCCATCGCGTGGGCCATTCGCGCGAGCCGCCGCTCCTTCACGATTGATTCGGCGCTGGCATTGAACTTCACGACCGCCGGCAGAAAAATCGCGTTCAAGGTGCCGTGGTGCAGCCGCGGGTCGGCTCCGCCGAGGCTGTGGCTCAGCGAGTGGACGCAGCCCAGGCCCTTTTGGAACGCCAGCGCCCCTTGCATGCTGGCGCTCATCATGTTCCAGCGGGCTTCGCGGTCGTCGCCGTTGCGAGTGGCGCGCTCGATGTGAGCCCAGCCGCGCTCCAGGCCGTCGAGCGCGATGCCGTCGGCCGGCGGGTTGACCGGGCCCGCCATGAAAGTCTCCATGCAGTGCGCGATCGCGTCCATGCCGGTTGCCGCGGTCAGCTTCGGCGGCAGGCCGAACGTGAGATCCGGGTCGCAGATCGCCACCTTTGGCACGAGGTGCCAGCTGTGGAAGCCGAGCTTGCGGCCGTCTTCGACGATGACGATCGCGCCGCGCGCCACCTCGCTGCCGGTGCCGGCGGTCGTCGGCACCGCGATCACCGGGGCGACCCGCTCGGTGATGAGCGGGCTGCCGCCTTCGATGGTCGCATAGCCCTTCAGCGGGCCGTCGTGGGTCGCGGCGATTGCGACGGCCTTCGCGAGGTCGATGCTGGAGCCGCCGCCGACGGCGATCAAGCCGTCGCATTCGTAGGTCTTGTAGAGCAGGGTGGCCGCATGCACGGCGGCTTCATGCGGGTTCGACGGTGTCTGGTCGTAGACGTGGTAGGGCACGATGCCCAGCGCGGTCAGCGCCTTGCCGAGCACGCCGGCGGCGCGCACGCCCTCGTCGCTGACGACCAGCGGGTGCTTGATGCGGATGCGCTCGCATTCCTGCGGCAGCAGAGCGACTGCGCCGAAGTCGAGCTGAACTTGCGTGATGTAGTTGATGAAGGCCATGGGCGTCCTGCAACGAAGTCCAGCCGCCAGTATCCTCTGTGCCTGCCCATTCCCGCCAGCGGTCTCCCTTCTTGCCGACACGCCTTCTCACCCCTCGCATGGCCGACGTGCTGGAGCGCATCCGGCGCGCCGGCCGGCCTGCGTTTTACGAGCTCGGCGTGCCCGAGGCGCGCGAGGCCTACGTCGCCGCGTCCGAAGTGCTCGAAGTGCCGCGGGCGGCGTTGCCGCGGGTGGAGGACTTCCGCATTCCCGCGGCGGACGGCACGCCGCTCCCGGCGCGCCTGTATGCGCCTGCCGTCCGGCGGCTGCCGGTGCTGCTTTACCTGCACGGCGGCGGCTTCGTCATCGGCAACCTGGAAACGCATGACAGCCTGTGTCGGCAGCTCGCACTGCGCAGTGGCGCTGCCGTCGTCGCGCTCGACTACCGGATGGGTCCCGAGCACCGGTTTCCGACCGCCGTTGACGATGCCTGGGCGGCGATGCGCTGGCTGGCGGAGCAGGGCGATCGCATCGGTCTGGACGGCTCGCGGCTGGCGGTGGGCGGCGACAGCGCCGGCGGCACACTCGCGGCGGTGGCGGCCATCCACGCCCGCAACATCGGCCTGCCGCTGCGCGCGCAAGTGCTGATCACACCGGGTACCACCGCCCACGCCGACACGCCGTCGCACCGCCGCTTCGCGAGCGGCTTCCTGCTCGAAGCGCAAGGCATCGCCTGGTTCTTCGATCACTACGTCGACGCGGCACAGCGCGGCGACTGGCGCTTCGCGCCGCTGCTGGCCGACGACCTCGACGCAGTGGCGCCCGCGACCGTCGTGCTCGCCGAGTGCGACCCGCTGGTCGACGAAGGCATCGCCTACGCCGACCGTCTGCGCGCCGCCGGCGTGCCGGTGGAGCTCGAGCTGTACCGCGGGCTCACGCACGATTTCATCAAGATGGGGCGCGTGCTGCCGCAGGCGCACGAGGCGCAGGCCGTCGTGGCCGGCGCATTGGCGAGGGCATTCGAACGATGAAGCGAACCGACTTCCGATTCCTGGAGCGCCTGCGTGTGCGGTGGGCCGAGATCGATGCGCAGAAGATCGTCTTCAACGGCCACTACCTGATGTACTTCGACACGGCGGTGACGGGCTACTGGCGCGCGCTGGCCTTGCCGTACGTTCAGACGCTGGACTACCTCGGCGGCGACCTCTTCGTGCGCAAGGCGACGGTCGAGTACGAAAGTTCGGCGCGCTGCGACGACGTGCTCGACGTCGGCGTGCGCTGCGCGCGAGTCGGCAATTCGTCGATGCTGTTCTCGACGGCGGTGTTTCGCCAGGACGAGCTGCTGGTGTCCGGCGAGCTTGTCTACGTGTTCGCCGATCCGCAGACACAAACCTCCAAGCCGGTGCCGCAGGAACTGCGCCAGGTGCTGCAGGCTTTCGAGGCCGGCAAGCCGATGATCGAGGTGCGTGTGGGCGGCTGGGCCGAACTGGGCCGCGACGCCCGCGCAATCCGCACGGCAGTATTCGTCCATGAACAGAAGATTCCTGCCGAGATGGAGTGGGACGAGGCCGATGCCGGCTGCGTTCACGCGGTGGCGTTCAACCGCTTCGGCGTGCCGCTGGCGACCGGCCGGCTTCTCGAACACGTGCCCGGCGTCGCGAAGATCGGCCGGATGGCGGTGATGCAGACGATGCGCGGCAGCCGCGTGGGCCGTAGCGTGCTGGATGCGCTGATGAAGGCCGCCCGCGCCCGCGGCGACCGCGAGGTGCTGTTGCATGCCCAGCTGTCGGCCGCGCCGTTCTACAGCCGAGCGGGGTTCAGCGAACGTGGCACGGTGTTCGAGGAGGCCGGCATCCCGCATGTGGAGATGGTGAAGGTCCTGTAGGGGTTGGGACACCCCCCGGCGAGTCCAAGTGAGAGGCCTCGCCCCGCACCGCCACCCCGTGCCGCCACCCGTGCCGCCACCCGTGCCGCCACCCGCGCCGCCACCCGCGCTGCCACCCGCGCCGTCACCCGCGCCGTCACCCGCGCCGTCACCCCCGCGTCGTCACCCCCGCGTCGTCACCCCCGCGTCGTCACCCCGGCGAAAGCCGGGGTCCACTGGCGGGTTGCTTCCGAGCAGGTTGATTTGTTCGCGTTGCAAGCCGGGTCCCGGCCCGGCAGCCGGGTAACTTTCATTTGCTGGCCCAAATGAAAGTCACCAAAGCAAAGGGCCTCAATACGATTTGGCCGTGCACGTGGCAAAGCGGTCCGGCGGGCGG
>DATKCI010000089.1:0-2112 GCA_035513255.1 Piscinibacter sp.
CACGACGATGTCGCGGGCGCGCAGCATCGGCCCGAGAACCGCAGCCAGTTGCTCCACGTCGGGCGCGAATACCGGCTCGACGCCGCCGCGGGTGCGCACCGCGCGGGCGATGGCGCGGCCGTCCGCGCCGGCCAGGGGCTCCTCGCCTGCGGCATAGACTTCGGTGAGCACGAGCGCATCGGCACTGCTCAGCACGCGGGCAAAGTCGTCGAGCAGCTCGCGCGTGCGCGAGTAACGGTGCGGCTGGAATACGAGCACGAGCCGCCTGCCCGGCCAGCTCGCTCGCAGCGCCTCGAGGGTGGCGGCTATCTCGGTCGGATGGTGGCCGTAGTCGTCGATGAACAGCACCTCGCCGGCGGCGGTGGCGATCTCCCCCAGCACCTGGCAGCGGCGGTCGATGCCGTCGAAGCCGGCGAGCGCGTGCTGCACGGCTGCATCGTCGATCTCGAGCTCGTCCGCGACAGCCACGGCGGCGAGCGCATTGCGCACGTTGTGCACGCCCGGCAGGTTCAGGGTCACGGGCAGGGCGCCCTCGCGGCCCGTGCGAATCACGTCGAAGACCGTCGTCATGCCCTCGGCCCGCACATTTACCGCGCGCACGTCGGCCGCCTCGTCCAGGCCGTAGGTCACGATCGGCCTCGCAACCTGCGGCAGGAGGGTGCGAACCGCCGGATCGTCGATGCAGAGCACCGCCAGGCCGTAGAACGGCAGGTTGTGCAGGAAACCGATGAAGGCCTGCTCCAGGCGGCTGAAGTCGCCTTCGTAAGCGGCAAGATGATCGGCATCGATGTTGGTCACGACGGCCAGCATCGGCTGGAAGTGCATGAACGACGCATCGCTTTCGTCCGCCTCCGCGACGAGATAGCGACCCGATCCCAGACGCGCGCTGCTGCCTGCGCTCTTCAGCCGGCCGCCGATGACGAAGGTCGGGTCCTCGCCGGCTTCCGCCAGCACGCTGGCGATCAGGCTGGTCGTGGTGGTCTTGCCGTGCGTGCCGCTCACCGCGATCGAGTAACGAAAGCGCATGAGCTCGGCGAGCATCTCGGCGCGTTGCACGACCGGCACGCGCCGCTCGGCTGCGGCGGCAACCTCGACGTTGTCGGCGGGCACCGCGCTGGAGACCACCAGCACGTCTGCAACGGCAACGTGGGTTGCGGCGTGGCCGATGAGAATTCGCGCGCCGAGCGCGCCGAGACGGCGCGTCACCGCGGTCTCGCGCAGGTCGGAACCCTGCACTGCGTAGCCGAGATTGAGCAGCACCTCTGCGATGCCGCTCATGCCGGCGCCGCCGATGCCGACGAAATGAATGCAATGGATACGACGCATGCGATCGCTCATGCCGCCGCCCTCCCTGCCCCGAGGCAGGCGTCCGCCACCCGCTCGGCTGCGTCCGGCACGGCCAGCGCACGCGCTGCGCGCGCCATGCCGAGCAGGCGTTCCCTGTCGTCGAGCAGCCCGTGGAGCTCCTGCGCGAGCCGTTCAGCGGTGAGCTCCGCCTCGGGAATCAGCACGCCCGCGCCTGCCGCGACGAGTTGTCGGGCATTGCTCGTCTGGTGATCGTCGACGGCCGCCGGAAACGGCACCAGCACGGCGCCGAGGCCGGCATTGGCGAGCTCGGAGACGGTCAGCGCGCCGGCGCGGCAGATCACCAGGTCGGCCCAGGCGTAGGCTGCCGCCATGTCGTCGATGAACGCCTCGAGCCGCGCCTCGATCTCGGCCTGGCGATAGGCCTGCTCGGCGACCGCGAGCGTGCGCGTCCCGGCCTGATGCCAGACCTGCGGCCGCAGACGGGTCGGCAGGCGGAATACCGCCTCCGGCACCACCTGATTAAGGCGCAATGCGCCCTGGCTGCCGCCCAGCACGAGCAGGCGCAGCGGCCCGGAGCGCCCCGCGAGACGCATATCGGGCGGCGCCAGCGCGCTGATGGCCGCGCGCACCGGATTGCCCGTGTGCCGCGCGCCTGTCGCGGCGCGGAAGCTGCCGGGGAATGCCTCGAGCACGACCCGCGCGACGCGGGCGAGCAGGCGGTTCGTCAGCCCCGGGACCGTGTTCTGCTCGTGGATGATGAGCGGCCGCCGCAGCAGCCATGCGGCGAATCCGCCGGGCCCGGAG
>DATKCI010000090.1:0-2430 GCA_035513255.1 Piscinibacter sp.
GGGCCGACGAACCAGATGACCGCCGACAGCGCGCAGATGCCGATGACGGAGAAGATGATACCGAGCCAGTTCCTCATTCACTCTACCAATCTGTCTGACTCACCATTTGAACACTCGCCTCAGTCGGTGCGCGGCAGGAGAATGTCGACCCTTCGGTTCTGGGCCCGGCCTTCGGGCGTCTTGTCGTCGGCGATCGGATCGTCGGGGCCGCGGCCTTCGACCACCAGGCGGCCCGAATCGGCCAGTTGCGGCGCCAGGACGTCGGCGACCGACTGGGCGCGCTGGACCGACAGGTCGTGATTCGACTTGAAACGCACCTGGGAGCGCAGCGGCACGCTGTCGGAGTGCCCGACCACCATGATCTCCTTGGGCTCCTTGTCGAGGGTCTGGGCCACCTTCTCCAGGATGGGCCGAACGTCCTCCTTGAGGTCGGCGCTGCCCGACTGGAACAGCACATCGGTGACCAGCCGGGTCAGGATGTTCGTTCCCGCCGGATCCACCACCACCTGGCCAGTCGCGATCTCGTCGGCGAGCGCCGCCCGGATGCGTTCGAGCTGCGTCGAGGTGGTCTCGATCGAGCCCACGTCGAAGGGCTCGTAGGCATCGCGCGCCAGCACGACCTCGCCGTCGGGGTGGAGGTTGAGCATGTTCTCGGCGAACACCTCCGACGACTGGGACAGCAGCAGGCGCAGGATCACGAAGATGCCGAGCAGGAGCGCCGCCACGATCGAACCGATCGCCCAGGTGGGGATGCGGGCCGAACTCGTCTCGGCGGCGATCTCCTGACCGCGCCAGTGGGGCGAGATCTCGTCCCCGACACGCGGCCGGATGTGGCGCAGGGTATGATAGACGTCGCGCCGGATCTGCTGCAGCGCCACGTCGCCGCCGCCTGAGGAGCGGTACTGGCCCTCGAAGCCGAGCGACAGGCAGGCGTGCATCAGTTCGAGCAGATTGTAGTGCAGCGCCGGATTGGCCTTCGCCTTGGCGAGCTCGTCGAAGAACCCGACGCCGCTCGTGCGCATCTGGAAGAAGCGGCTCAGCATGGAGTGCTGGGTCCACACGTGACGGTCCGACCCGGGGATGTTCTGCACGATGTCGTCGGCGGTGGCGCACATGACGTACTTGGCGGTGTGCACGTGATCCTCGGAAACTCCGGCGGCCCGCAGGTCGCGCTCGAACTCGATGATCGACTGGGCGACGGCGTCCATCAGCGGCGCCACCTTCTGCTGCGAACCGGACACCCGCAGGTTCGACAGCAGCACCATCAAGGGCCGTGCCGCCCGCATGACCGGGTTCTCATCGGCGACGTCGAGAGCCCGGATGGTCTCCAGATCGGCCGACCTGACTCCGGCGGCCGACCCGGCGGGCGGGGCTGCGGGCCGGTCCGGCGGCGGGGCAACGCCTTGCTGGGCGCCTGAGTCCGACAGCCAGGCGTCCTCGCCCGACGCGCCAGGGGACGGGCCAGGGGACGCGCCAGGGGACGGGCCAGGCTCCCCAGGGTTCGGCGCCGCCGGTTGCGGCGCCTGCATCTGGCGGCGTCCGCCGGGATTGGGACGGATGACGGTGCGGTCGCCGGCTTCCATGGGATCGAAGGGAGGCTTGTCGGTCATCTCCCATCCTCCTTGATGGCCCACATGTCGAGTGCCAGTTCAGGCCAGTCGCCGGAGAAATGCATGCCGATGCCGCTGGCCCGGCTGAATTCCGGCCACAGCGGCGAGGTCCGGTCGAGATAGAAATAGACGTGGGTAGACACGGTGCGGATCTGCGCCGGCGGGGTTGGCATGTGCACCAGCGGAATGCCCGGCAGATGGGCGTGCACGATGTCGTTCATCTTGGTGTTCGGGCCGACCTTGAACAGCTCGGGGAACTGCCGCTGAATGTCGCCGAGCGGGCGCTTGGCCGCGACCTCGAGCACGAAGGTGGCATTGCGGAACAAATTGCGGTCGCGCACCGTCGCCACGAAGGCATTGGGCGCGCGCTCGGTGATCGGCAGCCGGATGGCCCGGCTTATGTCGACGTTCAGATAGCGCTGGATGTCATCGACCAGGGGCCCGAAGGTGGTTTCGAGCTGGTCGTGGTCGTACTCGCCGTAGTCGCGGGTGCGGCGTTCCTTGGTGGCGAAAGTGGCCAGTTCGCCTGCCAGATGGAGAAGCTCGACGTAAAGCCGCTCGGGGTGCACGTAAGCCGAGCGGCGCAGATGCTTGAGGGCCGGAATGGTCCGGTTGAGCGTCTGCAGCATGAAATAGTCGACGCTCTGCAGGCCGCCGCCGGAGCTCGGGTCGGAGGCGTAGCGCGCCAGTTCCTCGAGCTTGGTGTCGACCCAGCCGATCACCCTGTCGAGCCAGCCCGTGGGTACGGGATGGGCCTGGATGCGCAGCACCGGCGGAGCGAACTTCTCGTCGAAGATGATTGTTTTGTCGACCACCTCCA
>DATKCI010000091.1:0-15265 GCA_035513255.1 Piscinibacter sp.
GACCGGGTGAAAGATCGTCGTCGCGATGTCGCCGGACAGGCGAGCGAGGTCGTCGTCGCTCTGGAACTGGATGCCAGGCTTGAACTCTTCCGGCCGGTACTTCGCCAGCGCCGGCTGGGCGGCGATGCGGCGCGCCACGCGCAGCGAGTCGGCCGCGACCTGGCGGTCTTCGGCCGTGCTGAGGTAGTTCGGCGCGATCGCCGGCGCATCGGCGGCGTTCGCGCTCCTGATCTGCACGCAGCCGCGGCTCGTGGGCTGCAGATTGCACACGCTGGCGGTGAAGGCGGGAAAGCGGTGCAGCGGCTGGCCGAACGCCGGCAGGCTCAAGGGCTGCACATGAAACTGCAGGTTGGGGTGCGGCAGGTCGGGCCGGCTCTTCGTGAACACGCCCAGCTGCGACGGCGCCATGCTCATCGGCCCGGAGCGCGTGAGCGCGTACTCGAGCGCGATTGCCGCCTTGCCGACGAGCGAGTTCGCCAGCGTGTTCAGCGTCTTCACGCCCTGCACCTTGAACACCGCGCGGATCTGCAGGTGGTCTTGAAGGTTCGCTCCGACGCCGGGCAGGTCGTGCTGCACGGCGATGCCATGGCGCTGCAGCAAGTCACCCGGGCCGATGCCCGAGAGCTGCAGGATCTGCGGCGTGCCGATGGCGCCGGCGCTCAGGATCACTTCGCGCGTGGCGCGCACGGTGCGGCGCTGGCCGCGGTGCTCGAGCTCGGCGCCCACGCAGCGCGGTGCGCCGGCGGCATCGCGCTCGATCAGCAGCCGCCGCACGTGCGTGTGCGTGGCAATGTGCAGGTTGGCGCGGCTCGCTTCGATCGGGCGGAGGAAGGCCTTGCTCGTGTTCCACCGCCAGCCGCGCCGCTGGTTGACCTCGAAGTAGCCCACGCCGTCGTTGTCGCCGCGGTTGAAGTCGGCACTGGCCGGTATACCGGCCTGTTGCGCCGCGGCGGCGAACGCGTCGAGGATCTCCCAGCGCAGGCGCTGCTTCTCCACGCGCCATTCACCGCCGTGGCCGTGAAAACGCGCCGCCTCGTATTGCGCGGCGCGTGCCGCGTCCGCCGGATCGACGAAGTGCGCTACCCCGGCGGCAGCGGCGGTGCGCGCGTCCAGCGCGTGGTGGTCTTCGTGCGCGATGAAGTCCGGCAGCACCCGCTCCCACGACCACTCGGGCTCGCCGGTGGCCGCGGCCCACGCGTCGTAGTCGCGTGATTGGCCGCGCATGTAGATCATTCCGTTGATGCTGGAGCAGCCGCCCAAGGTCTTGCCGCGCGGGTAGATCAGGCTGCGGCCGTTGAGCCCGGCCTCGGGCTCGGTGCGAAAGCGCCAGTCGGTGCGCGGGTTGTCGATGCAGTACAGGTAGCCCACCGGCACGTGGATCCACGGGTAGGTGTCGCGCCCGCCGGCTTCGACCAGCAGCACCGTGCACCCGCGCTCGGCCGACAGCCGGTTGGCCAGCAGGCTGCCGGCGGTGCCGGCGCCGATGACGAGGTAGTCGACGGTCTGGGTGGCTCCCATCAAGTTCTCCTATTGGGTCCGGAAAACTCTACGAGGAGACGGTGCATGCGGCCAATGAGTTCGACTGCATCTGATATAAATTCGGCAAATGTCAAAAACGCTGGACGCCCGCGCGCTGCGCGCCTTCGTCGTGGCCGCCCGCGAGGGCAACATCTCGCGCGCGGCCGAGCGGCTGCACCTGAGCCAGCCGGCGGTCAGCCTGCAGCTCAAGCAGCTGGCCGATCTGACCGGCCTGGACCTGTTCATCCGCACATCGAAGGGCGTCCTGTTGACCCGCGACGGCGCCACCTTGCTGCCGCATGCGGAGCGGGCGCTGCAGGCGCAAGCGGATTTCATCCAGGCGGCCGAGCGCATCAACGGCTCGGTGCGCGGCACGCTGCGCGTCGGCACGATCCTCGACCCCGAGTTCACGCGCCTGGGTGCGTTCCTGCGCGAGCTGGTGGCGCTGGCGCCCGAGGTGCGGCCCGAGCTGCACCAGGGCATGAGCGGGCAGGTGATAGCCGCGCTGCTGAAGAACGACCTCGACGTGGGCTACACGATCGTCGCGCCCGATGGTCCGCGCCCCGACGCGCGGCGGGCCGCGACGAAAACCCGGGCTGCCGATGACCGGCTCCATGTCGAGCCGCTCACCCGCTTCACATACCGGGTGATCGCGCCGCCCGGGTGGGGGCCTCAGGTGCAGGGGCGCGACTGGCCCGAGCTGGTGCGCCTGCCCTGGATCCTCACCCCAGCACCCTCCGTGCACTTCCGCCTGCTGCGCGACACGCTCGAACCGCTGGGGTTGGTGCAGAACGGCGTCGCGCAGGTGGATCAGGAATCGTCCATGCTCGCGCTGGTGCGCTCAGGTGTCGGCCTGAGCCTGGCGCGCGACACGGTCGCAATGGACGAGAGCCGCACGAACGGGCTCGTCGTGGCCGACAAGGTGCAGCTCGAAGCGGTGCTGGGATTCGCTTGCGCGACGTCGAAGCGGTCGCAGGAAGCGGTGCAGGTCGCGTTTGCCGCGCTGGCCCGTGCGTGGGGCCATCTGGCGCGCTGAGGTCGACGCGATGCGGCGCGCTCGGCTACGTCGTCCCCCGGGTGCCTGCCGGATGCACCGCTCCTGAAAGGTCGGCAGCATCGGTACCGCCTGCCGACCGGGCGATCGTATCCCGATAGAGCGCGAGGTAGTCCCGCGCCGCGTGGTCCCACGAAAAGTCGCGCGTCATCGCGGTGTGCATGGCCGCGCGCCAGGCCGCCGGCTGGCGGTACAGCGCCACCAGGCGCTCCACCGTTCGTCCGAGCGCCGCGGGCGTGGCGGCATCGAACACAAAGCCCGTGGCCCGGCCCTCGCGCAGCGCCGGCCCGGCGGCGTCGACGACCGTGTCGGCCAGCCCGCCCACACGTCGCACCAGCGGCAACGCGCCGTAGCGCAGGCCGTACATCTGCGTCAGGCCGCACGGCTCGAAGCGTGACGGCACGAGCATCGCGTCGGCGCCGGCGACCATGCGGTGCGCCAGCGCTTCGTCGTAGACCAGGCGCACCGCCACGCGCGAGGGATGGGTCCGGGCGGCCTCGCGCAGCGCGGCCTCCAACCCTGGGTCGCCGGTGCCGACGACCGCCAGTTGCACGCCGCAGGCCTGCAGCGGCCCCATCGCGCCCAACACCAGGTCGACCCCCTTTTGCGGCGTGAGCCGGCTCACCATGGCGAGCAGCGGCGTGTTCGCCTCGGGAGCCAGTCTGAGCTCGTGCTGAAGCGCCTGTTTGCACCGCACTTTGCCGTCGATGTGTTCGGCGTCGTAGGGAGCGGCAAGCGCCGGGTCGCGCGCCGGGTTCCACACGTCGTAGTCGACGCCGTTCAGGATGCCCGACACGACGGCCTGCCGGCTGCGGATCACGCCGTCGAGGCCGAAGCCGAACTCGGGTGTCGCGATTTCCCGCGCATGGGTCGGGCTCACGGTGGTGATGCGGTCGGCGAACTGGAGTCCGCCTTTCATGAATGACAACTGGCCGTGGAACTCCAGTCCGTGCGAGTCCAGCGTGCTCGCCGGCAGCGCGAGCTGCGGAAAATCGACGGTGGCGAACAGCCCCTGGAAGGCCAGGTTGTGCACCGTGAACAGCAGCGCGGCGGCCGTGGCCGGATGGCCCTTCGCGTAGGTGCATGCGAGGCCGGCGTGCCAGTCGTGCGCGTGCAGCACGTCGGGCGTCCAGGCCTCGTCGAGCTCACCGGCGGCCAGGTGCGCGGCCACCCAGCCGAGCAGCGCGAAGCGTTGCAGGTTGTCCGGCCATGCGGTGCCGCTCGCATCCTGGTAGGGGCCCCCGCCTCGCCGGTACAGGTACGGCGCGTCGATCACGTACGCCGGCACGCCGCTGCCGGGCAGGTGGCCGAACAGCAGCGTGATGCGCGCGGCGCCGAACAACGGGCCGAACCGGAACACGGTGCGCGGCTGCTGCAGCGCCTCGGCGATCGCCGGCAGGCCGGGCAGCAGCAGCCGCGCGTCGGCGCCGGCGCGGCCCAGCGCCGCCGGCAGCGCGGCCGCCACGTCGCCCAGCCCGCCGGTCTTGACGAACGGAAACACCTCCGCCGCCACGTGCAGCAGCTTCGGCGCGCGCACCGCCGGCGCCTTCAAGCCAGTGCCGCGAGCATGTCGCGCGTGACGAGGGTGATGCCTTGTTCGCTGCGGTGAAAGCGGCGCTCGTCGTCGGCGGCGTCCTCGCCGATCACCATGCCGTCGGGGATCGTGCAGCCGCGGTCGACGATCACGCGCGTGAGCCGCGCGCGGCGGCCGACCTGGGCCCCGGGCAGCAGCAGCGACCAGTTGACCTGCGCATGCGAGTGCACGCGCACGGTGGAGAACAGCACCGAACGCGACACCGCGCCGGACACGATGCAGCCGCCCGAGACCAGCGATTCGATCGCCACGCCGCGTCGGTCGCGTTCGTTGTGCACGAACTTCGCCGGCGGCAGCTGCGGCTGGTAGGTCCAGATCGGCCAGCGCGTGTCGTACAGGTCGAGCAGCGGCACGGTGGCGGTGAGGTCGATGTTGGCATCCCAGTACGAATCGATGGTGCCCACGTCGCGCCAGTAGGGTTCGTTTTCCGGCTGGAAGGACACGCAGCTCATGTTGAACGGGTGCGCGCTCGCCTGCCCGTTCTTGACCACCCGCGGCACGATGTCCTTGCCGAAGTCGTGGTTCGAACCGGTGTCCGCCATGTCGCGCTCCAACTCGCGGTGCAGGAACGCGGCATCGAAGATGTAGATGCCCATGCTGGCCAGCGCCATGTCGGGCCGGTCTGGCATCGGCGGTGGATCGGCCGGCTTCTCGACGAAATCGACGATGCGGCGCTCGGCGTCGACCGCCATCACGCCGAACGCGGTGGCCTGTTCACGCGGCACGGCGATGCAGCCCACGCTGCACGGGTAGCCGCGTGCCACGTGGTCGGCCAGCATCAGCGCGTAGTTCATCTTGTAGACGTGGTCGCCGGCGAGCACGACCACGTAGTCCGGGCGGTAGCCGTCGATGATGTTCTGGTTCTGCCACACCGCATCGGCGGTGCCGCGGTACCAGTGCTCGTCGTCGACGCGCTGCTGCGCCGGCAGCAGGTCGACGAATTCGTTCATTTCGGATTTTAGGAACGCCCAGCCGCGCTGCAAGTGGCGCAACAAGCTGTGAGATTCGTACTGCGTGATCACGCCGATGCGCCGGATGCCGGAGTTCAGGCAGTTCGACAGCGCGAAGTCGACGATGCGGAACTTGCCGCCGAAGTACACGGCCGGCTTGGCCCGCCGGTCGGTCAGGTGCTTGAGCCGGCTGCCTCGGCCGCCGGCCAGGACGAGCGCGACTGCGCGCTTGGGAAGGTCGAGGTTGCGGGCCAGTTCTGTATGGGGCATGTCGGTTCCTCAGCACTTGCACGCATAGTGCCCGCTGACCGCGGGGTCTGCAAGGTCGTTCGTTGACGCCTACGGCAACGGCTAGGACACTGCATCGAACCCGCTTCTTCGCTCGCCGAACCATGAACGACGCCGTCACCAGCCCTCTGCACCCCGATCTCGATCTCGACCACGAACTGCTCACCAGCGTGGGGGTGGCCCCCGACGAGGCCACGCCCGTCGACCTGATGCGCGCGGTGGCCCAGGCGCCGCGCCAGCAACTGGCCGAGCGCTGGGTGGAGGCGCAGGCCGCCGAGCGGCGCGCGCGTGCCCGCCGTGTCTACTACCTGTCGATGGAATTCCTGATCGGCCGCAGCCTGGGCAACGCGCTGGCCGCGCTGGACCTGCGTCCGACCGCTGCCGCCGCCGTGCAAGCCCACGCACGGCAGCTGGAAGAAGTGCAGGCGCAGGAGGCCGATGCCGCGCTCGGCAACGGCGGCCTCGGGCGGCTCGCGGCCTGCTTCCTCGACTCGATGGCCACGCTGGGCCTGCCGTCGTTCGGCTACGGCATCCGCTACGAGTACGGCATGTTTGCGCAGGACATCGTCGACGGCCGCCAGGTCGAGCACCCCGACCCCTGGCTTGCCGACGGCACGCCGTGGGAGTTTCCGCGGGCGGGCCTGAACGTGGCAGTGCATTTCGGCGGCTGGGTGGAGCATGAAGGCGGCAAGGCCCGGTGGCGGCCGGCCGGCCAGGTGTGCGCGAAGGCCTACGACATGGTGATCCCCGGCCACGGCACGCGCAAGGTCAGCACCTTGCGGCTGTGGAAGGCGGCGGCGCCGGCGCACATCGACCTGCACGCCTTCAACAGCGGCGACTACGCGCGCGCCGCGGAAGTGAAGAACGAGTTCGAGAACATTTCGTGGGTGCTGTACCCGAACGACAGCACGCCGGCCGGCCGGGAGCTGCGGCTGCGGCAGGAATACTTCTTCGTCGCCGCGTCGGTGTCCGACATCCTGTCGCGCCACCTGGCCGAACATGGCGGCTTCGGCAACCTCGCCGACAAGGTGGCGATCCACCTCAACGACACCCATCCCGCGATCGGCGTGGCTGAGCTGATCCGGGTGCTGTGCGACGAACACGGCATGCCCTGGGGCGATGCCTGGTCGCAGGCGACGCGGATCTTCTCGTACACCAACCACACGCTGATGCCCGAAGCGCTCGAGACCTGGCCGGTGGCGCTGATCCAGCACGTGCTGCCGCGCCACCTCGAGATCATCCTGCACATCAATCACGAGCTGCTCGACCAGGCGGCGCGCCACCGCCCGGGCGACGAAGGCTTTCTGCGCCGCCTGTCGCTGATCGACGAGACCGGCGAGCGCCGCGTGCGCATGGCCCACCTGTCGGTGGTCGGCAGCCACAAGGTCAACGGCGTGTCGGCGCTGCATTCGCAGCTGCTCGTGAAAACCATCTTCGCCGACTTCGCGAGCCTGTGGCCCGAGCGCTTCACCAACATCACGAACGGCGTGACGCCGCGGCGCTGGCTGGCGCAGGCGAATCCCGCACTCGCCTCGCTGCTCGACGCCACGCTCGGCGCCGGCTGGGCGCTGGACCTCGATCGCCTGCGCGAACTCCGGCCGCACGCCGGCGATGCGGCGTTCCGCCAGGCCTTCATGGCCGCCAAGCGCGTCAACAAGGAGCGCCTCGCCGCGCATGTGCAGCGCGAGCTCGGCATCACGCTCGACCCAGGCAGCCTGTTCGACGTGCAGGTCAAGCGTTTCCACGAGTACAAGCGGCAACTGCTCAACCTGCTGCACGTGATCGGCCGCTACCAGGCAATGCTCGCCGACCCGCAGGCCGACTGGGTGCCGCGCAGCGTGATCTTCGCCGGCAAGGCCGCATCGTCGTACCACATGGCCAAGCAGATCATCCGCCTGATCCACGACGTGGGCGCGGTGATCAACGCCGACGAGCGCCTCGGCGGGCGGCTGAAGCTCGTGTTCGTTCCGAACTACGGTGTCTCGGTGGCCGAGGTCATCATGCCGGGCGCCGACCTGTCGGAGCAGATCTCCACCGCCGGCACCGAAGCGTCGGGCACCGGCAACATGAAGCTCGCGCTGAACGGCGCGCTCACCATCGGCACCGAGGACGGCGCCAACATCGAGATCCGCGATGCGGTGGGCGCCGACAACATCTTCATCTTCGGCCACACGGCGCAGGAGGTCACGGCGCTGAACCAGGGCGGCTACCAGCCGCTGCGCATCTATGAAAGCCATCCGGCGCTGGCGGCGGTGCTCGACGCGGTGTCCGGCGGCCTCTTCTCGCCCGACGAGCCCGACCGCTACCGCGGCGTCGTCGACGCGCTGCTGTGGGGCGGCGACCGCTACAAGCTGCTGGCCGACTACGACGCCTACGTGGCGGCGCAGGCGCGGGTCGACGCGCTGTACCGGGATCCGGCGCAATGGGCGCGCCAGGCGATCGCGAACGTGGCGGGGATGGGGCCGTTTTCGTCGGACCGCACGATCAAGGAGTACGCGACGAAGGTGTGGGGCGTGGCGCCGCTGGCGTAGCGGCGATTCTTTTCCCTCTCCCTCTGGGCGCCGCAAGCCTCGTGCGATTCGCGCGCCGCGCGACCCCTCGTTCGCGGGTGCAATGCACGTTGCACCTCGCCCGCCCGCGCCGGGCCCCCCCAACGGCGCGACAATGCACCCACTCACACTGGTGGACACAGATGATGGGCGGGAAGGATTGGTTCGTGCGACTCGGGCAAACCGAGTGGCAGAGGTACACGTACGCGCGCGAGGCGGGCGACCCGTTGCAGCTCCTCGGCAGCGTTCGCCGCGGGGCGCGCATCGGGGCGCTCGCCCTGACGGCCGAAGGCGAGTACGTGCAGGTCAATGGCGATCACGTGAGCCCTTTGAGCAGCAGCCAGATTCGCAAGGCGCTGGGCAAGGCGCAACCGCCTCCGCGACCGCCGCCGGCGCGTGCGTCGGCGCCGAGGGCGCCGGTCGTTGTGGTCGTCAAGCGGCGGCGCATCGTGAACCGCTGACCGCAAGCGTCTGAGCGGCGTGCCCTCGGTGAGGGCTGGACCTCGTCAAACCGAGCCGCGTGCGCCCGTCTGCGTTTCGCCCGCGGCGCGGCTGTTCGAGCGGGGGGCGCCGCGTCGCCGGCCCCTATCATCGACCGCTCGTTCACCCGGATGCGGCCTGCCATGCTGATCTTCCACAACGCCCGCCATCACCTGCACGCCGGTCGGCACGAAATGTTCCGCGGGCGGCTCGTACCGTGCCACGAAGGCCCGGCGCGGCTCGAACATGTGCTGGACGAGTTGCAACGCCGTCGCGTGGGCGAGTTGCTTGAACCCCGTGCGCCGGACCTCGACCTCGTGCGGCGCATCCACGCACCGCGCTACCTCGACTTTCTCGCCACGGCCTGGCGCGACTGGGTTGCACTCGATCCGGCCAACAGCGAAGTCGACATCCTGCCGTCGGTGTGGCCCGGTCACGGATTGCGGCGCGACGTGGCGCCGACCAACTTCTCCGCGCGCGTGGGGATGTACATGTTCGATTCCGGCACGCCGCTGGGCGAGGGCACCTGGGAGGCCGCTCTTGGCGGCGCCGCATGCGCCATCGATGCGGCGCGGGCGGTCGCCTCCGGCGCCCAGGCGGCGATGGCGCTCACGCGCCCGCCCGGCCATCACGCCGGCGCCGACTTCTTCGGCGGCTATTGCTTCCTCAACAACTCGGCACTGGCCGCGCAGGCGCTGCGCGACGCCGGCGTGGAACGTGTCGCCGTCGTGGACGTCGACTATCACCACGGCAACGGCACGCAAAGCATCTTCTACGAGCGCGACGACGTGTTCACTGCATCGATCCACGGCGACCCGACGACCGAGTACCCGTTTTACCTCGGCTATGCCGACGAGCCGGGCCGCGGCAAGGGCCGACCGTGTTCGTGATGGAAGGCGGGTATGCGGTGGAGGAGGTGGGGGTGAACGTCGTCAACGTGCTCGAGGGGTTTGCGGGGTGAGGGTGGCGGGCGCTTCGACAGGCTCAGCGCGAACGGAGTTGGGCGGTCGGCGTGCATCCCGTCCCGTTCGCGCCAGCCTGTCGAAGTGCCTGCGCCGAGGGACGTCCCAAGAGGGTGAACGCATGGAAATTCGAAACATTCAACCGTCGGAGCTCGAGTCGGCCCGGCGCCTGCTGATCGCCAACGGCTGGGACCGTGGCGTGGCGGACGCGCAGACGTTTCGCACACTCGTGTCGCGGTCTCAAGTGGCGCTCGCGGCTGTAGAGAACGGTGAAGTCGTGGGCTTCCTGCGGGCGTTGACCGACGGCATGTCGAACGGCTACATCTCGATGGTCGTCGTCGATGCGAACCACCGGCGCCAAGGCGTGGGCCGAGCCCTGGTCCAGGCTGCAATGGGAGACGACCGGCGCATGACCTGGGTGCTGAGGGCAGCGCGAACGGGTGTTTCGGCGTTCTACGAGAAGCTCGGCTTCGCGCAGTCGGAAGTGGCCATGGAACGCCCCGGGCGCAAGATCGGCTGACGCGCGGACGAACTCCGAAACGTCAACGCCCCGCGGCCTTCAGGGCAGCGGCTATCGTGGCGAGGGGCAGCACCAGAGACCTCGGCGCATCGAGCAGTGAAATCGGGCCATAGGCCCCGTACCAGCCTGCCACCCGATCGTTCTTGGCGTCGATCAGCAAGGCAACACCCCCGACCTCGGCAGCGGCGCGGATGCAGCGGCGTCCGGCGGCCAACAGCAGCTGGCCACCCAGGCCGCGACCTTGCATTGTCCGATCCACGGCCAAGCGCGCCAGCCGAAAGACCGGCACCTCGCACCGAGCCAGCCCCTTTTTCACGAGTGCAGGCGTACGTGCATATTCGATCGAGGCCGGGCTGAGACTGTAGAACCCGAGGACGCGCGTCTCTTCATCGAGGGGAGTGGCGACGAAGGTCTTTGAGCCGCCTTGTTCGTGGCTCCGCCGTGCGTGGCGTTGCAGGAACTCGTTCAGGTCCGCCTCTGCGCAATCGAAGGCCTCGCGGTCGTGAGTTTTCGAGATCGAGATTTCGCGCCAATCCGGCAGGCTGTCCGCAGCCGTCATGCGCGTTTCGGCATCCGGCGCGCTGCCCTCAGAAGCTTGGCATTGGGCGCCGGCGGGTTCTCCAGTGCATCGAATACACGCAGGCTGTCGCGCTCCGACAGTGCCATGTGCTCGGCCCGCCTGATGACCTTGCGGGCTGCGTCCAGTGCGTGGCGCAGAATGAAATCGGTCATGTCTGTGTGCTCGAGCGCCACGGCGCGCATCAGCGTGGCTTTGTCGTCCGCCCGAACGCGCAGTGCAAGCCGGCTATTGTCTTCAACGATGGCGCGGGGCATGTCCGGTTCCTTGAATGTACACATTGAAATGGTACATGATGGCAAGAGGCGCTGCAACCGGACGGCCGTCGCGGTGCACGCCCGCGGTTTCGTCCCAGTCGCCTTGGTGACCGCTTTCGCTCCGCGCACCTGATTCAATGCATGCATGCCTCGCGGCCACGAGCCGCACTTCTCTGACACCAAGGAGACATCCATGCTCTCGCAACCCTCCACCAAAACCCGCGACCTGCTGCAGCGACTGGACGCGTTCTTCGAGCAGCACATCATCCCGAACGAAGCCCGCTATCACCGCGAGCACGACGCGCTGCGCCGTGCCGGCGATCCGTGGCAAACGCCGGCGGTCGTCGACGAGCTGAAGGTCGTCGCCCGCAAGGCCGGGCTGTGGAACATGTTCCTTCCACACACCTACAAGGGCGAGGGCGGCATCTCCAACCTCGACTACGCGCCGCTGTGCGAAGTGATGGGCCGCATCGGCTGGTCCAGCGAGGTGTTCAACTGCTCGGCGCCGGACACCGGCAACATGGAAACGCTGGAGCGCTACGCCACCGAGGCGCAAAAGCAGCGTTGGCTCGAGCCGCTGCTGGAAGGCGAGATCCGCTCCGCCTTCCTGATGACCGAGCCGGCGGTGGCCTCGTCGGACGCGACCAACATCCAGTGCAGCATCCGGCGTGACGGCGGCGAGTACGTGATCAACGGCCGAAAGTGGTTCGCGTCGGGCGCCGGCAACCCCCGCTCAGCGATCTTCATCGTGATGGGCAAGACCGACGCCGATGCGCCGCGCCACGCGCAGCAGTCGATGGTGCTGGTGCCGCGCGACACGCCGGGGGTGACGGTGGTGCGACCGCTCACCGTGTTCGGCTACGACGACGCACCGCACGGCCACATGGAAGTGGTGCTCGAGAACGTGCGCGTGCCGGTCGAGAACATCCTGCTCGGCGAAGGCCGCGGCTTCGAGATTGCGCAGGGCCGCCTCGGGCCGGGGCGCATCCACCACTGCATGCGCTCGATCGGCGCGGCGGAACGCGCGCTGGAGATGATGGTCGACCGGCTGCAGGAACGCGTCGCGTTCGGCAAGCCGCTCGCCGAGCAGTCGATCTGGCACGAGCGCATCGCCGAATCGCGCTGCATGATCGACCAGGCGCGGCTGCTCACGCTGAACGCCGCGCACATGATGGACACCGTCGGCAACAAGGCGGCGCGGGCCGAGATCGCGATGATCAAGGTCGTTGCGCCAAACGTCTCGTGCAAGGTCGTCGACTGGGCGATCCAGGCGCACGGTGCCGCCGGCGTCAGCCAGGACTTCTGGCTCGCCGAAGCGTATGCGCACCAGCGCACCGTGCGCATCGTCGACGGGCCCGACGAAGTGCACCGCAACGCAATCGCGAAGATCGAGCTGGCAAAGCGCTCGGCCCTGAGGCGCTGACGATGCACCTTGCGCCGGGAAGGCGCTGAGCTTCACACGGTCATTCCTTTTGGGGAGTGCCCGGGGGTGGGCGCGCTGGCGGAACGCCTGCTTTCGGACTATCGTTTCGGCGAAGCAGACGGTCTGGAGGGCGCGGCGATGAGCATCTCGGTCCAGCACAACAGCAACGGCTCGATCACGGTTACTTGCGGCAACGACATGCTGACCTTCTTCCCGAACGCCGGTGCGACTGCCGGCGCGGGAGGTGGCGGAGGCGGGCCGGTCGTCATCCCCGTCATCGACCCGGATGACGACCCTCTCGTCGGCTGGCCGCTGCCAGGGGCGCTGGTGGCTCGCGGGCCGACGCGAAACCCGCTCGCGATGGAGATCGTGCGTGTGCGCGTGGACCGGCACACCGGCGAACTCGCGTGGGGTGAGCGAGGCAAGTCGATGCTTCGCAGTTACGCCGCCGGGCTGCCGGGCGGCGGCACCGTGCCGCTCAACATCAGCGCGGCCTTCGGGCACCGCTTCGACATCGGTCCCGTGGCAGTCCAGCTGCGGCAGCTCCAGGCCGAGCTCGGCCACCGCGTGCTGCCGTATCTCACGCCCGGCGACGACGAGCCGGTTCTCTAAGCGGGCATGGCCACCGATGCCAGCGCCGGCGCCGCGGCGCCGCCGGCAGACCCCTACGCCGCCGCGCGCGCGAACCTGCGCGACACCGTCAAGTGGCTCGCGGCCACGTTCTCCGCGCTGGCAGCGGTGGTGCTCGCCGGCAGCCCGGTCTCCGGGCTAGGCAAGCTGCCCGCGGGCACGCCGGCGTGGTGGGGCGCCGGCGCGGCGCTGCTTATCGCCTTCGTCTGCATCTGCCTGGCGCTGGTGATCACCGTGGCGCTTCTGCGCTCCGATGCGCTGCACCTGAGCGATCTCGATCCGGACTCGAAGCTGGACCCGCTCGACGCCTCTGACCGCGAGGAAATCGCCGCGCTGCGCCGCACGATCGACGCACGCGCGGTCGACGTGCTGCCGCCGAACTACCCGAGCCTCGCCGAGCTGATGCCGGCGGCCCGGGCGCGGCGGCAGGCACTCGTCGATGCGTCGAAGGCGTTGCGCGCGGCGGCTGATGCCGCCGCGAAAGAAGAGGCGGCGCGGCGCATCACGCTGGCGCAGGAGCGCATGGACCGCTTCGCACCGTCGCTCACGCGCGTGCTGGCCTACGGCGTCTACATCCGCTTCTACGAACGCCTGCGCCGCGCGATGCCGCAGCTCTTCGGCCTCGGCATCGCCGCGCTCGTGAGCCTCACCGCGTTCGGCATCCTCGTGCAGGCGCCCGACAAGGCCGAGGAGCCGAAGACGCTGATCTTTAACAACATACCGGCCGCCGCGCCGGCCTCGGCACCCGTCGCGGGCCTGCCCGCCCTCGAGCCGGTGGGTTTCGCGACCGGCAAGGCGCTGCTGACCCCCGAGGGGCTGGCCGCGGTGGACAAGGCACGTGCGGCGCTGCGTGAGCACCCGCAGACCTCGCTGCTGCTGTATGCGCACACCGACACGGTGGCCGGCGCTCGCGTGAATGCCGCGCTCGCGCGCCGCCGCGCGCTCGCCGTGCGCGAGGCCCTGGTGGCGCAGGGCGGCGTCGGTGCCTCGCGGGTGTTCGTGTCGGAGCTGCCCGAGAGCGCCTTGCCCGCGCTCACCGCGCAGGAGCAGGCGAACGAGGCGAACCGCGCCGTCTTGATGAAGCTCGTGGCCATGCCGCGCTGAGGGGTGCGGTGCGGCGCGGGCTTGCCGCGGACGAGGCGCTTGCCGAGAATGCGGCCCTCGCACTCACGCGCTGCGCCGCCCCTCGCATGTCAGACCCTCTCTCCTTCACCGTCCATGACGACTTGCCGGTCGAAGACGCCCGCATCGTCGACCAGGGCCTCGGCGACGCCAACGACGCGGCCGCGCCGTTGCAAGACGTTCGGCCATTGTCATGCTTTGCCCGCTCGCCGGCCGGCACCGTCATCGGCGGCGCGGTCGGCCGCACGTGGGGCGAATGCTGCGAGCTGCAGCAGCTGTGGGTGCATCCGGACCATCGCGGCGGCGGCACCGGCTCGCGCCTCGCGAAGGAATTCGAGCAGCGCGCCGCCGCCCGCGGCTGCTCGACCTTCTACCTCGACACCTTCAGCTTCCAGGCGCGGCCGTTCTACGAACGCTTGGGCTACGAAGCCGTCTCCGAGATCCGCGGCTTCGCGCCCGGGATCGCGAAGTACACGATGGTTCGCCGGGACAAGCCGAGCGGCGAGGACGAATGGACGCTGGACCGCGAGTTCGTCACGTCGCGCGTGATCGCCGCGTCGCCCGAGCGCGTGTTTCGGGCCTTCAGCGATCCCGCGCACCTGGCGCGCTGGTGGGGCCCGGAGGGGTTCACGAGCACCTTCGAGACATTCGACCTGCGGCCCGGCGGCGCGTGGCGCTTCGTGCTCCACGCGCCCGATGGCACCGACTACCCCAACGAGATCGTCTTCGTGGACGTGGCGCCGGCACAGCGCGTCGTTCTCGATCACCTCGGCGGCCATCACTTCCGGATGACGATCACCTTCGCCGCGCACGGCGAACGAACCCTGGTGGGATGGCGACAGGTGTTCGACACGGCGGCCGAACGCGATCGCATCGCGAAGGTCGTGCTCGGTGCGAACGAACAGAACCTTGATCGGCTGGCCGAAGAAGTGCTCAAGCTGGCGTGAACGCGATCGACGGCGCATCCTTTGAGTCCCTTCTCGCGGCTCTCCGCACCCCGTTCGGGCTGAGCCTGTCGAAGCCCCCGCGCTGAAGCTGCGCGAGCCTCCTCGCGCGTTGCTTGACAATGCGCCGCTTGCGCGTCAATACTGAACCAAATGGTTAACTATAGAGACGACCGCCTCGACCTCGTGTTCGCCGCGCTGTCCGACGCCACGCGGCGCCGTGTGCTCGAGCAGCTGGACGCAGGCGGCGCGACTGCCAGCGAGCTCGCTCAGCCACACGGCATGTCGCTGCCGGGGTTCATGAAGCACCTCGCCGTGCTCGAAGCCGCTGGCCTCATCGCTCGCGCCAAGGAAGGGCGTGTCGTGCGCTGCGAGCTCGACGCCTCGCCGATGCAGG
>DATKCI010000092.1:0-2220 GCA_035513255.1 Piscinibacter sp.
GAGAATCATGAAGAAGCTGCTACTCGCCGCTGCCACCGCCGCGGCGCTTGCACCGGGCGCGGCACTGGCCACGACCGGCTATTTCTCGCATGGTTACGGCGTCAAGGCCAAAGCGATGGGCGGCGTCGGCATCGCGTTGCCGCAGGATGCACTCGCTGCGGCGACCAATCCTGCCGGCATCGCGTGGGTCGGCAACCGCATCGACTTCGGCGTCGACTGGTTCAGCCCGGATCGCGGCGCCTCGATCGTCGGCAACGGCTTCGGCCTGAACGGGACGTACGACGGCAACGACACGAAGAGCTTCCTCATCCCCGAATTCGGATATCACCGCGCGCTCAGCCCAAGCCTCACCTTTGGCGTCGCGGTGTTCGGCAACGGCGGCATGAACACCGACTACCGGACCAACCCCTTCGCCGCCATGGGCAGCACCGGCCCCGCGGGCGTGGACCTGTCGCAATTGTTCGTCGCGCCCACGCTGGCCTGGAAAACCGGCAGCCATGCATTCGGCGTTTCCCTCAACCTGGCCTACCAGCGCTTCAAGGCCGAAGGCCTGCAGGGATTCGAAATAATGGGTTTGTCCTCCAGCCCGGGCAACGTGACCAACCGTGGCTACGATGATTCGACGGGGTTAGGCGCGCGCGTCGGCTGGACCGGGCAAGTCTCGCCCATGGTGACGCTCGGCGCGACCTACCAGACCAAGACCCAGATGAGCGAGTTCGACAAGTATCGCGGCCTGTTCGCCGAACAGGGCGACTTCGACATTCCCGAGAACTATGGTGTCGGCATCTCCCTGAAGGCGAGCGGCGCGCTTACTATCGCCGCGGACGTCATGCGCATCAACTACGGCGACATCGCCGCGGTCGGCAACACCGTGGACTGCCTGTTCGTTGGCGCCTGCCAGCTCGGCGCCAGCAACGGCGCGGGCTTCGGCTGGCAAAACACCACGGTCTACAAGATCGGGTTCGCGTACCAAATGAGGCCGGGCACGACGTTGCGCGGCGGCTACGTCACGCTGGACCAGCCCATCCCGGCGAGCCAGACCTTCTTCAACATCCTCGCGCCCGGCGTGGTGGAAGACCATCTGACGCTGGGACTTACTCTGGAGATGTCGAAGACGAGCGAGCTGACGTTCATGTACATGCACGCCTTCGAGAAGAAGGTGAACGGCTCGGGGTCCATTCCCCTGGGGGGCGGTGAAGCCAATCTACGCATGAGCCAGGATTCGCTGGGTGTCGCCTACGGCTGGAAGTATTAGCGCGCGCGGCCGGCTGCCGCGTGCTGCTCCGTTCATAAGTACAATTGCTGCGTGCGGCGCGCCCCTTTGCGCGTCATGGGCATTCCGATAACGAGGAGGAGTTCATGAAAGCGCTTTCCGCATTGCTGCTTGCCGCCGCCGTCGCGTTTGCGCCGGCCGTTTCCCACGCGCAGAAGGCCGAGCGCCAGAGGCTCGTGCTGCAAGTCAGCGAGAACGACCCGGGCGTGTGGAATCTAACGCTGAACAACGCCGAGAACGTGCAGCAGGCGCTGGGCAAGGACAACGTCGACGTGGAAATCGTGGCCTACGGGCCCGGGCTCAACATGCTCAAGGCCGACTCGAAAGTCGCGCCGCGCCTCAACGCGGCCTTGGACAGCAGCGTCAGCCTGCTCGCCTGCGGCACCACCATGAGGAAGACCAAGGTCACCCAGGCGGACCTGACCTCGGGTGTGAAAGTGGTGCCGGGCGGCATCATCCACATCATGCAGCGTCAGAGCGAGGGATGGAACTACGTAAGGCCCTGAGCGCGGGCTAGTCCAGCCCGAGCGCTTCGCGCGCGAGGCCGTCCAGCAGCCGTTCGACCGCCTTTAGCGCCACTTGCGAGGCGACGCTCCCGTCCGGGCGCCACGGGCGCCGAAAGGTCACGTGCACGGTCTGCGGATCCTGGGCCTTGGCATACACCATGATGCTGTACGGACACAGCGCGGCGTTCGCCAGATCGGCTTCCATGGTCTGCCGGGAAAGCGCCGCGCTGCAAAACACGAATGCCTGCGCGTCCGCGTAGAGCTTCTTCGCCGAGCCGACATCCTTGCCGGTGCGCTCGAGCATGCGGTTGACGTGGGAGTGGTAGTCGATCACCAGCCCCTTGCCCTCGATCGCGAGCTTCAGGTCGTCGCGCACGTCCTCGAACCGGGCGCGCTTTGAGTACGATACGATGGGATGCGGATCCGCCATGGCTGCCTCCA
>DATKCI010000093.1:0-9762 GCA_035513255.1 Piscinibacter sp.
CAATACCGCCTTGCTTCGTGCCATGCCAGCCGCCTGCCGTCGAGTTGCAATGAAGGCGATTGTGCGTCAGAATTGTCTAAACGAACAGTATTGCCGCCTGACCCCTGTTGTTTCGGTCCGAAGCGGACCGAATACCAATACCAATACCAATACCAATACAAACACGAATACCGATACCCGGACCCAGGGCGACGCGCAGCGGGCCCGTAGTTGACGAGCGGGCCGACGGTTCGATGTGGCTCGGCGGTCAAAAGTGGCCCGCTGGGCCGACGTCGCGTCGTCAACGGTGAAAGTGCAAGGTGTTGCATTCCTGGCCCTTTGCTTTGGTGACTTTCATTTGGGCCAGCAAATGAAAGTTACCCGCCCGCCGGGGCGGGTCCCGGCCTGCAACACGAACAAATCAACCTACTCGGAAGCACTCCAGTAGGAAACACTCCACCAGTGGACCCCGGCTTTCGCCGGGGTGACGACGCGAGTGGAAGCCTCTCGTCTCACTGAAGACACGCTCCACCCCTGGACGAGGGGGCAACGTCAGCGCACGTGGGGCACGCTCGGGCGAGAAACGCCTCGTGACGCGTTCTAGCGGCCCCCGCGGGCCGCCCCCGGGTGGGTCCCGAGCCGCACCGGCCGCCCCCTGGGAAAGAATGCGTGGCATGAACCCCCGCCACGTCACGCTGCGCCAGTTCCGCTACTTCATCGCAGTCGCGGAGGGCGGTTCGCTGTCGAGCGCCTCGCGCATGCTGAGCATCGCGCAGAGCGCGCTCACGAAGGCGATGCTGGAGCTGGAGGCGGAGCTCGGCAGCCGTCTGTTCGACCGCACGTCCCGCGGCATGGCGCTGACGCCGCAGGGGCATCGCTTCCTCGCGAGCGCACGCAAGGTCATCAGCACGGTGGCCGACGCCACGCGGCTGCATGCGGCCGAGCCGGCGGGTGTCAGCGGCACGCTGGCGGTCGGGGTCAGCAGCCTCGTCGCCGGCTACTACCTCAGCGAGCTGCTCAGCCGCTACCGGCGCCATTGCCCCGACGTGCAGGTGCAGGTGACCGAGGAGACGCCGCGTTTCCTGGAGCACCTGCTGATCAACGGCGAGCTCGACGTGGCCATCATGGTCAGCAACGCGCTCGGCGAGCCTCAGGCCCTGATGGCGGAGGCGCTGACCCGCTCGGCGAACCGTGTGTGGCTCGCCTCCAACCATCCGCTGGCCGCGCGCGAGGAGGTGTCGCTCGTCGAGTGCGCCGAATGCGCGCAGATCGTGCTCGAGGCCGACCGCATCGACGACCTGATGCGCAGCGTCTGGGCCAGGCACCAGCTGAAGCCCAAGGTGATGCTCAAGACCTCGTCGCTGGAAGCGGTGCGTTCGCTGGTGGGGGCCGGTCTCGGGCTCGCGGTGCTGCCCGACTTTCTCTACCGGCCGTGGACGCTCGATGCCGAACATGTGGACGTGCGTCCGCTGCGCGACGACCTGCCCACCGTGGACGTCGGCCTGGTGTGGCGGCGCGGCTCGGGGTTGAAGCCGGCGGCGGCGGAGCTGATCGAGCTGGCGCGCGAACAGTCGCGCGCCAGGCGCTTGCCGGCATAGCTGTCCGGTCGAGCGCTCAGCGCAGCGCGCGCCAGGCCTGGTCGGCCGCGCGGGCGCCCGACAACAACGCGCCTTCCATGAAACCCTGGTAGTTGTAGAACGAGTCGGTGTGCTCGCCGGCGAAGAACAGCCGCTCGCCGGCCGGCTTGGCGTAGTGCCCTTCGAGGCCGGTGAAGTAGCCCGGCTGGTTGTTCGTGTAGGCGCCTTTGAACAAGGGGTTGCGGACCCAGTTCTCCAGGTGCGCCAGCACGCGGCCCTGCGAGTCGCGGCTGGCCAGCGCGGTGGTGCCCGGCCACACGGTCTCCAGGTCCTGCAAGAAGGCGCCGGCTTCGGTCTGCAGCTTGGCCGGGTCGAGGCGGGCGCCCCGGTTGCCACCGGAGTAGTCGGTGATCACGCCACGCACGCCGAAGGCCGCGGTCGACGGCGCCGTCTCCCAGGTGTTCTGGTGGTTGGGCAGGTCGGAATAGCTCCCGCCGTTGCAGCCGAGCCGCTCGAACCACGGACGGCCCGTGAAGCCGATCATCATCTTGCTGTTGGTGCCGTAGTCGAGGCCGTCGATCGCGGTGCGCGAATGCGCCGGCAGCGCGACGCTCGCGTCGAAGTCGATCTCGCGCATCATCGGCGCGGGCAGGGTCAGGATCGCGGCGGCATGCACCGTTTCGACGGTGCGCCCGCCCACGTCGAACGCAAGCTTGATGCGGCCATCGGCCGTGCGGCTCACGCGGACCAGCCGATGACCGAAGGCGACCGCACGCGCCAGCTGGCCTTCCAGTCCGCCGGCGATCGCGTCGTTGCCCTCGACGATGTGGAAACGTTCGTCGCTGAAGTTGCCGAACGGCGCGAAGTGGGCGCGCTTGTTCGCTTGCGCGAAGAACAGCAGCGCAAGGCTGCTCTGGCGATCGATCTCTCGCCCGAACTCGATCGTGTAGGCGGTGTCCATCACGCGGCGCAGCAGCGGGCCGGCGCCGCGGCTGTCGAGGTAGGTCGACAGCGGCATCAGGTCGAGCTCGCGGTCGAACGCGTTGTGGCTGTCGGCGGTGGGGCCGCCGGAGAGCCGCTGCAGGTCGTCGTTCATCGCGCCCACGAAGGCGCGGTACTCGGCCACTACTTCAGCTTCGCTCCAGTGGCGGCCGGAAAAGTAGAAGAACTCCTCGCCCGGTTGCTTTTCGTAGTTCTCGAGGGTGAGCCCGAACTGCCGGCTGAGTTGGCGCACCGTGGAGTGGGTCGTGTCGATCAGCTCGGCACCGCGCTCGACGGTCTGTCCGGGAAAGACGCCGCGCAGCGACGCCACGCGGCCGCCGCTGCGGCTGCCGGCTTCGTACACCTGCGCGGTGAGCTTCTTGCCGGCGAGCACGGTGGCCGCGTACAGGCCGGCGAAACCCGCGCCGACGACGGCGACGTCCGCCGGGCCTTGCGCCTGCGACTTGCCGGCGTGCGCCCCGAACGCGGCCAATGCCGCGGCGCCGGCTGCGCCTTGCAGCAAACGCCGGCGGCCTGTTCGATCGGCAATCGATTCTCGCGACGCCTCGACGGCCTCGGACTCCGGCATGCCGGTGCGCTCGCAATGCGCGGCGGTCCGCGCGCAGCGGGCGAGAAAGCGGAACAGGTCGGTGCGGGCCATCGGGTCTCCTCGTTGTGTGTGCCGTATTAGAACTTCACCATCACGTGCCGCGCGACGGTGTAGTCCTCCAGCGCATACATGCTCATGTCCTTGCCGTAGCCGCTGCTCTTCAGCCCGCCGTGAGGCATCTCGTTGACGAGCATGAAGTGCGTGTTGATCCAGGTGCAGCCGTACTGCAGTTTCTTGGCCACGCGCATCGCACGGGCGACATCCTGCGTCCACACGCTGCTCGCGAGCCCGTAGTCGCTGTCATTGGCCCAGGCGATGGCTTGCTCGGTGTCGGAAAAGCGGGTCACGCTGACGACCGGGCCGAAGACCTCGCGTTTCACGATCTCGTCGTCTTGCCGCGCACCGGCGATCACCGTCGGTTCGTAGAAGAAGCCGGCACCCGAACGCAGCTTGCCGCCGGCCGTGATCTCCATGTGGCCGGTCATCTGCGCCCGCTCGACGAAACTCGCCACCCGGTTGCGCTGCCGGTCGCTGATCAGCGGGCCGATCTCCACGTCGGCCTCATCCTGCGTGCCCATCTTCAAGGTCTTCACCGCGCTCGACAGGTCCGCCACCAGCCGGTCGTAGACCTTCGCGCCGGCGTAGAGCCGGCAGGCGGCCGTGCAGTCCTGGCCTGCGTTGTAGTAGCCGAAGGTGCGGATGCCGTCGACCACCGCGTCGAGGTCGGCGTCGTCGAACACGATCACCGGCGCCTTGCCGCCGAGCTCGAGGTGGGTGCGCTTGAGCGTGCCGGTGGCGGCCTGCAGGATCTTGCGGCCGGTCGCCACGTCGCCGGTCACGCTGACCATCGCGACCTTCGGATGCTCGACCAGCGGCTGCCCGACGGTCGGGCCGCGGCCGCAGATCACGTTGAACACCCCCTTCGGGAAGATCTCGGCCGCCAGCTCGGCGAGCAACAGCGTGGTCAGCGGCGTCTGCTCGCTGGGTTTGAGGACGACGGTGTTGCCCGCGGCCAGGGCCGGCGCCGTCTTCCATGCCGCCATCATCAGCGGGTAGTTCCACGGCGCGATCGACGCGACCACGCCGATGGGATCGCGCCGGATCATGCTCGTGTGGCCGGCGAGGTATTCGTTGGCCACGGTGCCGCTCATGCAGCGCGCGGCGCCGGCGAAGTAGCGATAGCAGTCGGTGATCGCCGGGATCTCGTCGCCCAGCGCGCGCGCGTAGGGCTTGCCGCAGTTCAGGCTCTCCAGGCGGGCGAAGGTCTCGGCTTTCGCTTCGATTGCGTCGGCGAGCTTCAGCAGCAGCCGCGAGCGCTCCATCGGCGTGGTCTCGCTCCATGCGTCGAAGGCCCGGTGCGCGGCCGACACGGCCTTGTGCACCTGGTCGACCGTGGCCTCGGGCACCGACACCAGCTCCTGGCCGGTGGCCGGGTTCAGCACCTTCTCCATCTCGCCTTCGCCGATGACGAACTGGCCGTCGATCAGCATCTTCGTGGGCAGGCTCGGCTCGGTCATGACGGCTCCTTTTTCAGCGTGTGCCCGCTTCATCCGAGCGGGTCAAGAGGTAGGCGGCGACGATGGGCAGGAAGGTCAGCGCGATGATGAACACCGCGATCACGTTGGTGACCGGCCGCTGGCGCGGGCGGATCAGCTCCTGCAGCATCCAGATCGGCAGCGTGGTCTGCTGCCCGGCGGTGAAAGTCGTGACGATCACTTCGTCGAAGCTGAGCGCGAACGCGAGCAGCGCGCCGGCCAGCAGCGCCGAGCCGAGCTGCGGGAGCACGACGTGGCGCAGCGTCTGCCAGCCGTCGGCGCCGAGGTCCATCGACGCTTCGATCAGGTTCGGGTTCAGCCGCCGCAGGCGGGCGACCGCGTTGTTGAAGACGACGACGACGCAGAAGGTCGCGTGGCCGATGACGATGGTCCAGAACGAGAACGGGATCTCGAGCGTGTGGTAGGCGGAGCGAAGCGCGATGCCGGTCACCACGCCGGGCAGCGCGAGCGGCAGGATCAGCAGCAGCGAGATCGCGTCGCGGCCGAAGAACCGGCTGCGCGCGAGCGCGCCGGCGGCCAGCGAGCCGAGCACGAGCGCGATTCCCGTCGACCAGGCCGCGACTTCGAACGACATGCGCACGGCGGCCCACACGTCGTCGCGTTCCATCGCCACGACGAACCAGCGCGTCGTGAGGCCGGGCGGCGGAAAGACGTAGCTCTTGTCTTCGGCGCTGAACGCGTAGAGCACGATCAACGCGAGCGGGATGTGCAGGAAGGCCATCACGCTCCACGTGGACAGTCGCAACAGCAGCGGCGGCTTGCGGGTGTCAGAGCGCATCGAACGCCCCCATGCGCTTGGCGATCCACAGGTAGACGCCGACCACGGCGATCGGCACCAGCGAAAACGCCGCCGCGAACGGCAGGTTGCCCGCAACCCCCTGCTGGCGGTAGACCACCTGGCCGATGTACAGCGTGGAGTCGCCGATCACCTGCGGAATGATGTAGTCGCCGAGCGTCAGCGAGAAGGTGAAGATCGATCCGGCGGCCACGCCGGGAAGCGCGAGCGGGAAGACCACCTTCCAGAACGTGGTGCCCGGGTGCGCGCCGAGATCGCTCGACGCTTCGATGTACGAGCCCGGAATGCGCTCGATCGCTGCCTGCACCGGCAGGATCATGAACGGCAGCCACATGTAGACGAACACGACGAAGGTGCCGAGCGTCGAGAAGCTCAGCGACGAGCCGCCGACGGCCGGGAGCGACAGCAGCGCGTCCAGCAGCCAGCCCAGGTGCAGCTCCGTGGCCACCCACGAGATCGCGCCCTCCTTGGCCATCAAGAGCTTCCACGCATACAGCCGGACGAGGTAGCTAGACCACAGCGGCAGCATCACGAGGATGTAGAGCGCCGCCTTCTGCGTGCCGCTCGCGTGGCGGGCCATCGTGTAGGCCACCGGAAAGCCGAGCACGATGCACGCGAGGGTGACGGCGGCCGCCATCGTCACCGTGCGCCGCACCACGTCGAGGTTGGCGCCGTCGGTCAGCGCCTTGAAGTTCGCGAGCGTGAACTCGCGCACCACCTGGCCGGTGAAGTCGTCGAGGCCGAAGAACGCGTTGGCGAGCAGCGCGAACAGCGAGCCGAGGTAGATCACGCCGAACCACAGCAGCGGCGGCGCGAGCAGCGCGGTCAGCAGCAGGCCGCGCCGTGTGTACAGCAGGTCGGACAGGCGCCGCGCCGGCCCGCGCGGGGCGGCGGCCGGCATCGGCGGCAAACGCACGGGCGCTGTCGTGGACACGTTCACTCCGCGGCCCCGGCCAGCCGGTGCACCGCGCCATCGTCCCAATGCAGGTGCACCTGCGCGCCCGTTTGCGGCGGCCGATCGGCAGCGCCTTCGGGGAGGTCGGCCTGCAGCTGCACGACGGGGCCGCTGCCATTGCAGTCGACACGCACGCGCGTGAACGCACCGAAGTACTGCACTTCGCTGACGGTGCCGCTGGCACGCGCCCCGCTCGCGCGCCCCAAGCGGATGCGCTCGGGCCGCAGCATCGCCGCCGGGGCGCCGGCCCACTGCCGGGCCGACTCGCCGTCGAGCACGTTGGCGGCGCCGACGAACTGCGCGACGAAGCGTGTGGCCGGCGCGTTGTACACGGCGTGCGGCGTGCCCACCTGCTCGAGCTTGCCGTTGTTGAACACACCGACCCGGTCGCTCATCGACAAGGCCTCGTGCTGGTCGTGTGTGATGAACAGGAAGGTGATGCCGAGCGTGCGCTGCAGCAGCTTGAGCTCGGTCTGCATCTGCTCGCGCAGCTTCAGGTCCAGTGCGCCCAGCGGCTCGTCGAGCAGCAGCAGCTGCGGCGCGTTGATCAGCGCACGCGCCAGCGCCACGCGCTGACGCTGGCCGCCGGACAGCTGCGCCGGCCGCCGTTCACCGACCCCGCTCAGGCGCACCAGCTCGAGCAGTTCCTCGGCGCGCCGCTCGCGTTCGTGGCGTGGCACCTTCCTGACCATCAGCGAGTACGCGACGTTGTCGCGGATGCTCATGTGCGGGAACAGCGCGTAGTCCTGGAACACGGTGTTCACCGGGCGCGCATACGGCGGGCGCATCGACACATCCTCGCCGCCGATCAGGATGCGGCCGGCGGTGGGCAGCGTGAAGCCGCCGATCATGCGCAGGCAGGTCGTCTTGCCCGAGCCCGAGGGCCCGAGCAAGGTGAAGAACTCGCCCGGCGCGATCGCGAGGCTCACGCCGTCGACGGCGCGCACGCTGCCGAAATGGCAGCTCACGTCGTCGAGCTGGACCGCGGGCAGGTCGGTCGATGGCATCGCGGCGACGTCAGCGGCCGCCGAGCACCGCGATGTAGTCGCTGACCCACTTGTGGTACGGCACGCACTGGTCGTTCTGCGACTTGCACTTCGCGGTCGGCGTGCGCCAGAACGCGATGCGCTCGAACGAACCGAGCCCCTGGCGCTCGCAGCCGCCGTCGCCGAGCAGCTTGTTGCCCTTGCAGGCGTCGAGCACCACCGGCACCGAGCCGAACCAGGCCGCGAGGTCGCCCTGCAGCTTGTTGTTCAGCGAATGCTCCATCCACAGGTAGGCGCAGTTCGGGTTCTTCGCTTCGGAATGCATCATCGTGGAGTCGGCCCAGCCGGTGGCGCCTTCGGTCGGCACGGTGGTGGCGATCGGGCGGTTCTTGGACTTCAGGATGTTGGCCTGGAACTGCCAGCTCGACGAGGCGACCACGCCCTCGTTGGTGAAGTCGTCGATCTGCACGAAGGCGTCGTGCCAGTATTTGCCAACCAGCTTGCGCTGCTTGCGCAGCAGGTCCAGCGCGGCCTTGTACTGCGCTTCGTTGAGCTCATACGGGTCCTTGATGCCGAGCGCGGGCTGGGTCTTCATCAGGTAGAGGGCCGCATCGGCGATGTAGATCGGCCCGTCGAAGGCCTGCACGCGGCCCTTGTTGCTCTTGCCGTCGGGCAGCGTCTGCTCCTCGAACACGACATTCCAGCTGGTCGGCGGCTTGTCCTTGAAGACCTCTGTGTTGTACATCAGCACGTTCCAGCCCCACTGGTACGGCACGCCGTAGTGCGTGTCGTTCACGTAGTGCCATGGCGCCTTCTGCAGCCGCGGGTCGACCTTCTTGAAGCTCGGGATCAGCCCCACGTTGATCGGCTGCGCCCGCTTGCCGGCGATCAGCCGCAGACTCGCGTCGCCGGAGGCGGTGACGAGGTCGAATCCGCCTTCGTTCATCAGCGCCACCATCTCGTCGGAGGTGCCGGCGGTCTTCACGTTGACCTTGCAGCCGGTCTTCGCTTCGAAGTCGGTGACCCAGTCGAAGTTCTTGTCGGTCTGGCCGCGCTCGATGTAGCCAGGCCAGGCGACGATGTCGACCTGGCCTTCGGGCTTGCCCAGTTTCTGCATCGGCCCCTTGGTTTGGGCGAGAGCGGATGTGGCGACGGCAAGCGCGGCGGCCAGGCCCAGAAGGTGAAGCGAGGGACGATTCATTGAAGCCTCCTAGCGTGGTGGGATTTGCCGTGCAAGCGGCGGCCACGCACGGTAGCGGCGGGCAAGGGGCCTGGGAAGTTCAATTTTCCGGCGCGGCGCCATCGCTTTCGGAGATATCGGTGGTTTCCCGTGTCCGAAGGAGATCGGTCGCGCTGAGTCTCTTTCCCGGCGGGTTCAGTGCCAACAGTGTCTGAGAAATGCCATTCGTCGAGGCATACCAAGAGAGTCAGAGACGACCGATGGCGGCACAAGCCGTCGACGGCGAAGGCCAGTTTGGTGAGCCGATCATCGCGACTGCCGGCGTACCGACAGACACGCTGTACGCCGCTTACCAGGCGGAAGGGAAGGACCGCGCTCGCGTGGCCAAGCTGTATCGTGTCACGCCTCAAGCTGTTAGCGCGGCGGTTGCATTCGAGCAGCGTCTTGCGGCTTGAACTTCCTTTTCGACAACAACCTGCCAGCCGACCTGGCGCATGCGATTTCCGCGCTGTCTCGCACAGAGCCTGACGTGCAGACCCTCGCGCATCTGAGCGACATGTTTCCGCCCGCGACCGCGGACCTGGTGTGGATCAACAAGCTGAGCACACGTGGTACCGACTGGTATATCGTCAGCATCGACAAATTCAAGAAGAGCCATGGCGCGGAACGCGAAGCACTGCGCCGCGCAGGACACACTGTACGTGTTGGACCCACAGTGGTCGGACCATCCGTTCTGGCTGAAGAGTGCCCGGATGGTTCTGTGGTGGCCGGCAGTGCTGCAGCATGCAAAGCTCACGCGGGGCGGTGTGCATCGAATCCCCTGGAAACACTCGTCCGGCGAGAAGTTCACGAGCCTCTGACACATTCAGTTTGCGATCAGGGATATATACGCTTCAGTTACCTCCTGGCCGCCTGCCGCCGAGACGTTGTTTCTGATACCGGCGCCAGACGCGCGCCTCTGCCCGGCCAGCGGCACCTAGCGCTCTAAGGCTTCCGCAGCGCATGCCGCGCAGTTCGCACCGTGGCTCTTCATAGTCCGATGTCTCGGACTACGACTGAGAACACCGCGGGTTCAACGCAGCGGCAACTTCAGCACGGCGCCGGCGGCCACGGCGTAGGCGTCCACATGGCCCGAGGCGGTC
>DATKCI010000094.1:0-43335 GCA_035513255.1 Piscinibacter sp.
GCGTGTCGAACAGCTCGTGCGGCTGGTCGCCGGCGGCATGCGGCTTCGTCTTCAAGAGCCGCGTGCCGAGGTACGGCACGAAGTACACCGAGACGAGCCACGAGATCAGCAGCGCCGCCGCGGTGACGGCGAAGATCGCGAAGGTGTATTCGCCGACGGTGGACTTCGCCAGGCCGATCGGCAGGAATCCGACGGCGGTGATCAGCGTGCCGGTCAGCATCGGCATCGCGGTGGCCTCGTAGGCAAAGGTCGCGGCGCGCACCTTGTCGTAGCCCTCTTCGAGTTTGCGCACCATCATTTCGACGGCGATGATCGCGTCGTCGACGAGCAGGCCCAGCGCAATGATCAGCGAGCCGAGCGAGATCTTGTGCAGCCCGACGCCCCAGTAGTACATCGTCACGAAGGTGATCGCGAGCACCAGAGGGATCGTGATGCCCACCACCATGCCCGGTCGCCAGTCGATGCGGAACGGCTTGAAATGCAGGCCGAGGCTGATGAAGCTGACCGCCAGCACGATGACCACCGCTTCGATCAGCACCGCGATGAACTCGCCGACCGAGCGCGCGACCACCGTCGACTGGTCCTGGAACTGCTGCATCTCGATGCCGACCGGCAGCTCCGCGCGGATCGCCTCGGTCGCCATCTTCAGCGCCTTGCCCATCTCGATGATGTCGCCGCCCTTGGCCATCGAGATGCCCAGCGCCAGCACCTCCTTGCCGCCGTCGCGCACCTTGACCTGCGGCGGGTCGACGTAGGCGCGCTTGATCGTGGCGATGTCCCCCAGCCTGAAACTGGCACCGCCGGCGCGGATCGGAAACTGCTCGAGGTCCTGCACCGAATTGAACTGGCCGCCCACGCGCACCTGCAAGTAGTCGGTCGGCGAGTCGATGACGCCGGCCGACTCCACCGCATTCTGCTGGCCGATCTGGGCGATGACCGACCCGAAGTCCAGCCCCAGTTGCGCGAGCCGCTTCTGCGGGATCTCGATGAAGATCTTCTCCTGCTGCGCGCCGAAGATCTCGACCTTGTTGACGTGCTGAACCTGCAGCAGGCGCTGGCGCACGCGGTCGGCGTGCTCCTTCAGCTCCTCGTAGCTGAAGCCGTCGCTGGACAGAGAGTAGATCGAGCCGTAGACGTCGCCGAATTCGTCGTTGAAGAACGGGCCCACCACGCCCGCCGGCAGCGTGCCGCGCATGTCGCCGATCTTCTTGCGCACCGTGTACCAGATCTGCGCCATCTCCTTCGGCGGCGACGAGTCCTGGACCTGGAAGATGATCAGCGTCTCTCCGGGTTTGGAGTAGCTGCGGATCTTGTCGGCGTACGGCACCTCCTGCAATGTCTTCTCGAGCTTGTCGGTCACCTGGTCGGCGACCTGCTGGGCCGTCGCGCCCGGCCAGTAGGCGCGCACGACCATCGCGCGGAAAGTGAACGGCGGGTCTTCGTCCTGGCCGAGCTGGAAGTAGGCCGCCAGGCCCAGCAGCATCAGCACGACGAGCAGGTAGCGGGTGAGGGCCGGGTGGTCGAGCGCCCACTTCGAGACGTTGAAGCGCGAAACGGAATCGCCGGAACCCGGCAAAGCGGCTTGGGCAGTGTTCACGTGCGCCCCGCTCACTTGACCGTCACCGCGGCCGTCGTCGCGGCCGTTGTGGCCACGCGCGGGTCGACGTAGAACTTCACCTTCTGCCCCGGATTGAGCACGTGCACGCCCGCGGTCACGACCACCTGGCCGGCGACGAGCCCGCCGGACACGACGGCTTCGTTGCCGTCGGCACCGGCCACCTGGACCGGCTGCGCCTTGACCGTCATGCTGGCCTTGTCGACCACCCAGACGATCGTGCGGCCCTGCTCGTGCTTCAGCGCCGACAGCGGCAGCTTGTTGACGCCGATCGTCTTGGGCATCTCGACGAGCACCGTCGCGGTCTGCCCGAGGCGCACGCGATCCGAACCGGCACGGCCGAGATCGGCCTTCACCGCGAAGGTGCGCGTCACCGGGTCTGCCGCGGCGGCGATCTCGCGGATCGTCGCCGGCAGCGGCTCGGCGTCCGCCCCCCACAGGCGCACCTTGAAGCGACCGGGCGTCTCCGCCAGCGCCTTCACCAGGCCGACCTTGTCTTCCGGCACCGAGAACACCACGTCGCGCGGCCCGTCGTGGGCGAGCCGCAGCACCGGCGTGCCGGCGCCGACGACCATGCCCGGCTCGGCGTCGACGCCGGTGATGACGCCACTCGCATCGGCGACCAGCGCGGTGTAGCCCGCCTGGTTGCCCTGCGCGCTCGCCTGGGCCTTCGCCTGATCGAGCTGCGCCCGCGCGGCTTTCAGCGCGGTCTCGCGGCGCTCCAGTTCGGCCGAGCTGATGAAGTCCTGGTCGCGCAGGTCCTTGTAGCGCTTGTGGTCGGCCAGCGCCTGGTCGTGATTCGCCTGCGCGGCGGCCAGCGCGGCGCGGGCGGCGTCCTGGTTCAGGCGCAGGTCCTGCGGATCGAGCTGGGCGAGCACTTGGCCGGCCTTGACGGTGCTCCCCGCATCGACGTGGCGGCGGACGATCTTGCCGCCGACGCGAAAACCGAGCTTCGATTCGGTGCGCGCCCGCACCTCGCCGGCGTATTCGTGCACGCCGCCGGCGGCGTCATCGGAGACGGTGACCGTGCGAACGGCGCGGACGGGTTCGGGCGCAGGCTCGGTCTTGGCGCAGCCGACCAACACAGAGGCGGCGACGAGGGAAGTGAGCAGGACGAGACGCATGGCAATCCTCGGGCGATGAATGGACGCTGGGGCAAAGAGATACGGCCTGGCGTGTCTGAACTGCGGGACGGCGCGATAGGCGGAAACGCTACAACTGACTGACTGGTCAGTAATATATTCGTGACAACCCGAGGTGTCAAATCGTCTGCATCCCCAAACCGCGGGGGAAGCCGGGCTGTCACCGGTCGCGTGGACAATGCGTGCCGTGAGCGTCGACCACTACGAAAACTTCCCTGTCGCTTCGGTCCTGTGCCCGCCGCGCCTACGGCCCGCCGTGGCGGCGATCTACTGGTTTGCGCGCCGCGCCGACGACCTTGCGGACGAAGGCGATGCGGGCGCGCCGCAACGGTTGGCGGATCTCGCCCAGTACCGGCGAGAGCTCGATGCCTGCCTGGCCCGAACGCCGGCAAGTGGCCGGTGGCCGCAGGTTTTCGGTCCGCTCGCCGACGCGATCCGCGTCTTCTCGCTGCCTGCACCGTTGCTGCACGACCTGCTGAGCGCCTTCGAGCAGGATGTCGTCAAGCATGACTACACCGACCGTGCCGAGCTGCTCGACTACTGCCGGCGCTCGGCCAATCCCATCGGGCGGTTGCTGCTGCACCTGCACGGCATCGGCGACGAAACGTCGCTGGTCCGATCGGATGCCATCTGCACGGCGCTGCAGCTGGCGAACTTCTGGCAGGACTTGAGCATCGACACCGCGCGCGGTCGCCTCTACGCGCCGCAGATGGACCGCGCACGCCACGGCGTGGCGGCAAGCGCGCTGCTCGACCGCCGCGACAGCGCCGAAACCCGTGCGCTCGTCGCCGACCTCGTGGACTGGGCCCGCTCGCTGATGCTGACTGGCGCACCGCTCGTGCATGGGCTGCCGGGCCGTGCCGGCTGGGAACTGCGGCTGGTCGTCCAGGGCGGCCTGCGCATCCTCGAAAAAATCGAACGGATGGGCTTCGCCAGCTTGCGCACCCGTCCTGCGCTGGGTTGGCTCGATGCCCCTTTGCTGGGATGGCGAGCTCTGTGCATGCGCCCTCTTCCCACCCCGATGGCAAGCAAGGCCACATGACCCCAGAACAATACGTGCAGGACAAGGCCGCTGCGAGCGGCTCGAGCTTCTACTACGCCTTTCTCTTCCTGCCGCCGCCCAAGCGTTCGGCCATCACGGCGTTCTACGCGTTCTGCCGCGAGGTCGACGATGTCGTCGACGAGGTCAGCGATCCGACGATCGCCGCCACCAAGCTCGCCTGGTGGCGCAAGGAGGTCGGCACGAGCTTCGCCGGCCAGCCCAGCCACCCGGCGATGAAGGCGCTGATGCCGCATGTGGGCGACTACCGCATCACGGCAGCGCACCTGAACGCGGTCATCGACGGCTGCCAGACCGACCTCGAACAGACGCGCTTCCTCGATTTTCCGGCGCTCGAGCGCTACTGCCACCTGGTGGCTGGCGTGGTCGGCGAGGTCGCCGCCAACATCTTCGGCCGCACCAGCGACTCGACGGTGCAGTACGCGCACCGCCTGGGCCTTGCGATGCAGCTCACGAACATCATCCGCGATGTCGGCGACGACGCGCGGCGCGGCCGCATCTACCTGCCGGTGTCGGAGCTGCAGCGCTTCGACGTGAAGGCGCACGAGATCCTCGAGCGCAAGCCGCCGTTCGGCTACAGCGAACGCTTCACCGCACTGATGGCGTTTCAGGCGCAGCGCGCGCACCGCTGCTACGACGAGGCGCTGGCGTTGCTGCCCGAATCCGACCGCCCCGCCCAGAAGCCCGGCCTGATGATGGCCAACATCTACCGCACGCTGCTGCGCGAGATCGAGGCGGACCGGTTCCAGGTCCTGCACCAGCGCACCTCGCTGACACCGCTGCGCAAGCTGTGGATCGCGATGCGCACGAACTGGCGCGGACGCTGATGCCCGGCTTGCGCGTGGCCGTCGTCGGAGGCGGCTGGGCCGGCGTGGCCGCCGCCGTCGAGTCGACGCTGCGCGGCCACGCGGTCACGTTGTTCGAGATGGCGCCGCAGCTCGGCGGCCGGGCGCGCCGCGTCGACATCGATGGCCTGTCGCTGGACAACGGGCAGCACATCCTGATCGGCGCCTACCGCGAAACGCTGCGGCTGATGCAAACGGTCGGCGTCGAGATCGACGAGGCGTTCCTGCGCACGCCGTTGCGGCTCACGATGCCGGATGGCCACGGTTTGCGCTTGCCGGGCGGCCCGCCGATGATCGCCTTTGCCCGTGGCGTGATCGGGCAGCGCGCGTGGCACCTGCGCGATCGGCTGGCCTTGCTCGCGGCCGCCGGCGGATGGGCCTTGAACGGATTCCGCTGCCCGGCGCAGACGACGGTGGCCGAGCTGACCGCCGGGCTGCCGCCGTCGATCCGAGCGGAGTTGATCGAGCCGCTGTGTGTCGCGGCGCTCAATACGCCGGCGCGTTCGGCCAGCGCCACCGTGTTCCTGCGGGTGATCCGCGACGCGCTGTTCAGCGGGCGAGGTTCGGCCGACCTGCTGCTGCCGCGGCAGCGCCTGAGCGAGCTGCTGCCGGCGCCCGCGCAACAGTGGCTTCGCGAACGCCGCGCCGACGTGCGGCTCTCGTGCCGGGTCGAGCAGCTTGCGCGTCGCGACGACGGATGGTCGGCGGACGGGGAAGTGTTCGACGCCGTCGTGCTGGCGGCAACCGCCGTCGAAGCCGCACGCCTCGTCCGGCCGTTCGCGCCGGATTGGGCGGCCGACGCAGCCGCGCTGCGCTACGAGCCCATCGTCACCGTCTACGCGCACAGCGCGGGGACGCGGCTGTCGCAGCCGATGCTGGCCTTGCCTTCGGATGAGCATCGCGACCCGGCGCAGTTCGTCTTCGACCATGGCCAGCTCGGTGGGCGCGACGGTGTGCTCGCCTTCGTCATCAGCGGCGCGCAGCCGTGGCTGGACCGCGGCATCGAGCCCACGCGCGACGCCACGCTGGCGCAAGGCGAGCGGCTGCTCGGCACGCAGCTTCGAGCGCCGCTGAAGACGCTTCGCGTGCTGACGGAAAAGCGAGCGACGTTCCGCTGCGTGCCGGCCTTGCAGCGCCCGCCCAGTCGGATTGCGCCGGGGCTGCAGGCGGCGGGCGACTACGTTGAAGGACCCTACCCCGCCACACTCGAAGGTGCCGTGCGCTGCGCCGTGGCGGCGGTGAAAGCGTTGCCGAATTCGTAGCCCGGATGAAATCCGGGAGCGGCGTCTCGCGAAACGCACAACCCCGGATTTCATCCGGGCTACGGGTCAGCGCCGCGCGAACGGCGCCGCCAACGGCTCGCCGACGAACACGCCCTGCTGTGGCCACGCGACGCTCTTCCAATACGCCTCGATCGCGGTGCTGCCCTGCGCGTAGTTCAGCAGCAGCACCTGCGGATGTGGAAACTTCTGCTGATGCGAACAAGGCTCCGACACGGTGCCGTAGCTGGCGGTGACGCCGGAGGCAATCCACTCCAGCACGTTCATCTGGCCGTTTCTCCCGTCGAGTTGCCCGCCGAACGAGGTCAGGTGGTCGGCCAGCGCGCCCGGCACCCAAGCCAGCGCGTCGAGCTTGTCGACGCGGGTCGCGCCGGTCTGGTACAGCAGCACACGCGATGCGTTCGCGACCGCCGAAGCCTTGTCGACGTGCACGACGATGCCGGTGCCACGCATCGCGCCGGGCGGTGGATACAGCGGCGCACGTACGCTGCGGGCGCGGTCCGCCGTCACCACGAAATGCGCATGCACGGGCGGCGCCCCCCGCAGGCCCAGCGAACGGTCCGACTTGACGCCACGCTGAATCAGACGCTTCGCGGCAGCCGCATCGGGCGCGGCGAGCAGCATCGATGGCCGAAGCTTCAGGTCGGTCTGCGGCCGGAAGGTGCGGGCATTGAAGTAAGGCGACAGCCTGGAAGGCGCGCAGGTCTGCGCGCACAAGCCAGCGTCGAAGCCGAGCGTGACCGCGGCGGTGATCGAGTTGCAATGCACCGCGTAGGGCAGCGTCCATGCCAGCGCCAGCGCCTGCGTCTTTGCGCCGAATCGCGCCTCGATCGCGTCCTTGACCGGTTGGAATTCCTCCGGCGACAGCACCGGCTTGACCGGCATCTCGATGCGCAGCACCTGTCGCGGCGACAGCCGGCGAGCCCGCGCGTAAAACGCGCCGACCTCGACCGAATACGGGTCCGCGGTGTTGATGACGAGACCGATGTCCTTGGCCGTCAGTCGCCCGGCGAGCACCGGCACCGGCAGCCAGCGCGGCGCCGATGCGGCCGTGCGCCCGAGCTGGCTGCTGGCCGCCCCCGTCGACGCAGCCTGACTGAAACCCAACAGCGGCAGCACCGCCAGCGACACGCCAAACAGCCAGCGACCGGCGAGCGACGGCCAATTCACCGAACCGTCCCAGCATGCAGTCGTGCTTTTCGCCATGCAAAATTGTCGCAAATTGAGGGAAAATCGGATTCCATGAAAGCCACTGAATCCAAGGCCCCAACCATACAGGTGCTGGAGCGCACGTTTGCGCTGCTGGACGTGCTCGCGTCCTACCAGGACCCGGTGTCGCTGAAGATCATCAGCGAGCAAACGGGACTCCATCCGTCGACGGCCCACCGCATCCTCAACGATCTCGCTACCGGCCGCTTCGTCGATCGCCCCGAAGCAGGCAGCTACCGGCTGGGCATGCGGCTGCTCGAGCTCGGCAACCTCGTGAAGGCCCGACTCGACGTGCGCGACGCGGCGCTGGGACCCATGCGCGAACTGCACAAACTGACCCATCAGCCGGTCAACCTGTCGATGCGCCAGGGCGACGAGATCGTCTACATCGAACGCACCTACAGCGAGCGCTCGGGCATGCAGGTGGTTCGCGCCATCGGCGGCCGCGCGCCGCTGCACCTCACGTCGGTCGGCAAGCTCTTTCTTGCGCATGACGATCCGCAGCGCGTGCGCGCCTACGCGACGCGAACGGGCTTGGCCGGCCACACGCGAAACAGCATCACCAGCCTCACGACGCTGGAGCGCGAACTGTCCAAGGTGCTGCATCACGGCACGGCGCGCGACGACGAAGAGCTGGAGCTCGGTGTGCGCTGCATGGCGGCCGGCATTCTCGACGACCAAGGCAAGCTGATCGCCGGTCTGTCGATCTCGGCGCCGGCCGACCGGCTGGAGGAAGCCTGGATGGAGCGGCTCAAGGCCACGGCGGCGCAGATCTCGTCGGCGCTGGGCCACCGGGGGATGGCGGGCACCGCGGCGTCGAAATAAGAAGAGCCCGGGAATCCCGGGCTCTTCTTCAACTCAATTTCGACCGAATCGCTCAGGACTCGACGTCCGCCTCGGCCGACTCGAGATCCGCCTCGTCCGAGCTCACTGCGTCCACCGCCAGCGATTCGCTCAGCCACTTGCGCACCCGCTCGGCATCGCCCAGTCTCGAGTAGGTGCCGGCCGAGTCGAGGAACACCATGATCAGGTTGCGGCCCGCGAGCTGCGCCTGCATCACCAGGCAGCGACCGGCTTCTGAGATGTAGCCGGTTTTTTGCAGGCCAATGTCCCAGGTGGGGTTGCGCACGAGGCGGTTGGTGTTGCGGAACTGCAGCTGCCGCTTGCCGACCGCCACGCGATGTTCCGGCGACGTCGACAGCTCGCGGATGATCTCGTGGCCGTAGGCCGCGTCCACGAGCGTGGCAAGGTCTTGTGCGCTCGACTGGTTGCGGCTCGACAGTCCCGTCGGCTCCACGTAACGGGTGTCGGCCATGCCGAGTTCCCGGGCCTTGCGGTTCATCGCCGCGACGAAGGCGTCAAGCCCGCCGGGATAGTGACGCCCGAGCGCATTCGCGGCGCGGTTCTCCGACGACATCAGCGCCAGGTGCAGCATCTCGCCGCGAGTGAGCCGGGTGCCGACGCGCAGGCGCGACCGGCTGTGCTTCTCGGTGTCCACGTCGTCCTGCGTCACAGTCAGGACGTCGTCGAGCGACTGCTCCGCTTCGGTCACCACCAGCGCCGTCATCAGCTTCGTGAGCGAGGCGATCGGCAGCACGGCTTGCGAATTCTTGCTGAACAGCACCTCGTTGGTTTCCTGGTCCATCACGAGGGCGACGCCCGACTTCAGCGCCAAGGCGTCGGGCGTGGCGTGCAGGCCGGCCAGCTGGCCATACGAGAGCCGGGCCGGTTGCACGACACGTGCCGTGCGGGTGCGTTTGACGTTGCGGGTGGGAGCTCTAGCCGGCGCGGCCGACGATTTTGCCGTCACCTTCTTCTTGGACACGGAGCTTGCCGCCTCCGTGGGGGAGGTGAAGCAGAACGCCGCCGCAATGACGAGAAATGCGGCGGAAGCGAATTTTGACAAGTACGGCACGTCAACCTCTGCTCACACAGTGTCGCCATATTAGGCGAAAGAAAAAGGTCACGCAAGATCAATAACTTACGCGGCCCTCCTCAAGTTCACCTTGAGTGAGTCAGGAGTGTGACAAAAATCTCGCGCCGGAGAGAGACCTCTGCGCCTCGTTCCACCGGTTCACCCTTGTGCCGCCACGCGTTCGGTCTTGCTGTGAAGTTTGTTCAAGGCCGACAGATACGCCTTGGCCGAGGCCACGACGATGTCGGGATCGGCCCCGACGCCGTTGACGACGCGGCCGCCGTGTTGCAGCCGAACCGTCACTTCGCCTTGCGATTCTGTGCTGCCGGAGGTGATGGCATTGACCGAATAGAGCAGCATTTCGGCGCCACTTGCGACCTTGGACTCGATGGCCTTCAAACTCGCGTCGACCGGGCCGTTGCCGTCGCTCTCGGCGTGGTGCTCGACGTCGCCAGCCGCGAATGCCACCGCCGCGTGCGGGCGCTCGCCGGTTTCCGAGCGCTGCGACAGCGCGAGCAGCCGGTAGTGCTCGTGCTCCGACGTGACGGACTCGTCCATCACCAGCGCGACGATGTCTTCGTCAAAGATGTCGCTCTTGCGGTCGGCCAGTTCCTTGAACTTCGCAAAGGCGGCGTTGACCTCGGTTTCGGAGTCGAGCTCGATGCCCAGGTCCTGCAGGCGCTGCTTGAACGCGTTGCGGCCCGACAGCTTGCCGAGCACGATCTTGTTGGTGCTCCAGCCGACGTCCTCGGCCCGCATGATCTCGTAGGTGTCGCGCGCCTTCAGCACGCCGTCCTGATGGATGCCGGAGGCGTGCGCGAAGGCATTGGCGCCGACCACTGCCTTGTTCGGCTGCACGACGAAGCCGGTGGTCTGCGCGACCAGGCGTGACGCCGGAACGATTTGCGATGCATCGATGCCCACCTCGAGGCTGAAGTAGTCGCGCCGGGTCTTGACCGCCATCACGACTTCCTCGAGCGAGCAGTTCCCCGCGCGTTCGCCGAGGCCGTTGATCGTGCACTCGACCTGCCGTGCGCCGCCGATCTTCACGCCGGCGAGCGAGTTGGCCACCGCCATGCCGAGGTCGTTGTGGCAGTGCACCGACCAGACCGCCTTGTCGGCGTTCGGAATGCGCCGGCGCAGGTCGAGGATGAAGTTGCCGTACAGCTCGGGAATCGCATACCCGACCGTGTCGGGGATGTTGATCGTCGTCGCGCCTTCGGCGATCACCGCTTCGAGCACGCGGCAGAGGAAGTCGGGGTCCGAACGGTAGCCGTCTTCCGGGGAGAACTCCACGTCGTCGGTCAGGTTGCGGGCGAAGCGCACTGCCAGGCACGCCTGCTCGTGCACCTGGTCCGGCGTCATGCGCAGCTTCTTCTCCATGTGCAGTGCGCTGGTCGCGATGAACGTATGGATGCGCGAACGCGCCGCACCTTTGAGCGCCTCGGCGGCCCGCGAGATGTCGCGGTCGTTGGCGCGGGCCAGCGAGCAGACGATGGACTCCTTGATGTGATCGGCGATCGACTTCACCGCCTCGAAGTCGCCGTTGCTCGATGCGGCGAAGCCCGCCTCGATCACGTCCACGCGCAGCCGCTCGAGCTGACGCGCGATGCGCAGCTTCTCGTCCTTGGTCATCGACGCACCGGGAGACTGTTCGCCGTCGCGCAAGGTGGTATCGAAAATGATCAGCTTGTCGGTCATGTGTGCCCCTTGTCCGTCGAGAACGCCGGCCGGTCCCCCGAGGGGACGCGCGCCGGCCTGGGAGCGGCCCGGCGCTCGGCCCGCCGCGAAATAGCCGCCATATTAGGCGAGCGTGACGGACCCGAAGCGCACTGCTCCGCGCTGCACCGCCCGATACAACCCCGAGACGATCGCCTGCAACGATGCGGAGACGATGTTGGCGTCGATGCCGACGCCGAACAAGGTCAGCGCGTCGCCGATGCGCAGCTCCAGATACGCCGCCGCCTTCGCGTCGGCACCGCTGCCGATCGCGTGTTCGTGGTAGTCGAGCACGCGGACCGGCGACGCGCCCAGATGCCGGTTCAAGCCATCGACGAATGCCGCGATCGGGCCCGAGCCGACGCCGTCGACGCTGAAGGCGCGCCCACCGAGCCGCACGACGGCCGACAGGCGAACCGTCTCGCCGGTGAAGACGGTGTGATCGACGGATGCGCGGGCGTGCTCGCCGATGCCGTATTCCCGCTCGAAGATGCGCCAGATGTCGGCGGCGCTCAACTCCTTGCCGCTGTCGTCCATCACCGCCTGCACCGCCTGGCTGAATTCAATCTGCAGCCGGCGCGGCAGCTCGACGCCGTATTCCGCTTCGAGAAGGTAGGAAATGCCGCCCTTGCCCGACTGGCTGTTGACGCGGATCACCGCGTCGTAGCTGCGGCCCAGGTCCTTCGGATCGATCGGCAGGTAGGGCATGTCCCAGATGTCGCCGTCGCCGCGGGCGGCGAACGCCTTCTTGATTGCGTCCTGGTGGGAGCCGGAGAACGAGGTGTAGACCAGGTCGCCGGCATACGGATGCCGGGGATGCACCGGCAGCTGGTTGCAGTGCTCGACGCAGCGGCGCACTTCGTCGATGTCGGAGAAGTCCAGGCCCGGCGGCACGCCCTGCGTGTACAGGTTCAATGCGATGTTGACCAAATCGACGTTGCCGGTGCGCTCGCCGTTGCCGAACAGGCAGCCCTCGATGCGGTCGGCGCCGGCCATCAGCGCGAACTCGCCGGCCGCCGTGCCGGTGCCGCGGTCGTTGTGCGGATGCACCGACAGCACGATGCAATCGCGGCGCGCCAGGTGGCAGTGCATCCACTCGATCATGTCGGCGAAGATGTTCGGCGTGGAGTGCTCCACCGTCGACGGCAAGTTGACGATGCACTTGCGTTCGGGCGTCGGCTGCCACACGTCGGTGACCGCGTCGACGACGCGCTTGGCGAACGCGAGCTCGGTGCCCGAGAACATCTCCGGCGAATACTGGAAGACGAACTCCGTCTCCGGCTGGGCAGCAGCCAGCTCTCGGATCAGGCGAGCATGCGAGGCGGCCAGCTCGACAATGCCGTCCTCGTCGGTCCCGAGCACGACGCGCCGCATGATCGGCGCCGTGGCGTTGTAGACGTGCACGATGGCGCGCCGGGCACCGCGCAGGGCCTCGAAGGTCCGTGCGATCAGTTCGGCGCGCGCCTGCGTCAGCACCTGGATCGTCACGTCCTCGGGCACGAGGTCCTGCTCGATCAGCGTGCGGACGAAATCGAACTCGGTCTGCGACGCCGAAGGAAAGCCGACCTCGATCTCCTTGAAGCCGATGCGCACCAGCATCTCGAACATGCGCAGCTTGCGCTCGCCGTCCATCGGCTCGATCAGCGCCTGGTTGCCGTCGCGAAGGTCGACGCTGCACCACAGCGGCGCGCGGGTCAGCTGCGCGTCGGGCCAGGTGCGGTCGGGCAGGGCCACCGGCGCGAACGGCCGGTACTTGGTGTGCGGTTGCTTCAGCATGGCGAATCCTCGGTGAATCAGGTTCGCAACCAGCACATCGACGGAAAAGCAAAACGGCCCGCTGCTGGTTGCATACGGGCCGTTGAGACGAAAACGTGTGGACGTGGACGATCAGCGAACCCGTGGCTCTCCTAGAAGAAGCAGTAGCGTGGTCGCGAACGTGAACGTCATGGCGGGCAATATAGCATGAGTGATCGCAGCGCTGGACCCCGGTTTTCGCCGGGGTGACTCGCCTGGGGGCGAGTCAGTGGTGCAAGCCCTTCTCGTCGGGTTCGTCCATCGACGTGGCGATCACACTGACGGGTTTGCCCTTCATGCGCTTCCACACATAGACGCCGTAACCGGAAACGCCGTAGACGACGAACAGCGCGAACAGCACCAGCGGCGGGTGCAGCGTGATGAAGCCGATGCCCAGCGCGATCGCGACGATGGTGATGAACGGCACCGAGCGCTTGAAGCTGACGTCCTTGAAGCTGTAGAACGGCACGTTGGTCACCATCGTCAGGCCCGCATACAGCGTGAAGCCGAACGACACCCACGACAGCCACAGGCCCTCGGCGCTGCCGTTGAAGCCCTGGTTGTCCATCAACCAGATGAACCCTACCACCAGCGCCGCCGCCGCTGGGCTCGGCAACCCCTGGAAGAAGCGCTTGTCGACGACGGTCAGGTTGGTGTTGAAACGCGCCAGACGCAGCGCCGCGCAGGAGCAGTAGATGAAGGCGGCGATCCAGCCCCAGCGGCCCAGCGGAGTCAGCGCCCAGACGTAGACGACCAGCGCCGGTGCGGCGCCGAACGACACCATGTCAGAGAGGCTGTCCATCTGCTCGCCGAAGGTGCTTTGCGTGTTCGTCATGCGGGCCACGCGCCCGTCCAGACTGTCGAGCACCATCGCGCAGAAGATGCCGATGGCGGCCTGGTCGAACAGGCCGTTCATCGCCATCACGATCGCATAGAAGCCGCCGAACAGCGCGGCCAGCGTGAACAGATTCGGCAGGATGTAGATGCCCTTGCGGCGCGGGCGCACCGGGGCTTCGTCGCTGCGTTCCGCGACCGCGTCGGCACCGTCGTGCATATCGTTCATCCGGTCAGCATAGCGCAGCGCGCCGGCCGTCCGGCCGGCTCGTCCCTCAAACGGGAGCCCCCTCCCGGAGGGGGCTGGGGGAGCGGTGTTTCCCTGCAAGGCAGGAACTGAGCTCCGCTCAGTTCCTGCTCTTGTCGACCAGCTTGTTCGCCTTGATCCACGGCATCATCGCACGCAGCTTCTCGCCGACCTGCTCGATCGGGTGCTCCGCCGTGAGGCGGCGGCGCGACTGCAAGGTCGGCGCGCCGGCGCGGTTCTCGAGGATGAAGCTCTTCGCGTACTCGCCGGTCTGGATGTCGCGCAGCGCCTGGCGCATCGCCTGCTTGGTCTCGTCGGTGACGATCTTCGGCCCGGTCACGTACTCGCCGTACTCGGCGTTGTTCGAGATCGAGTAGTTCATGTTGGCGATGCCGCCTTCATAGATCAGGTCCACGATCAGCTTCAGCTCGTGCAGGCACTCGAAGTAGGCCATCTCGGGCGCGTAGCCCGCTTCCACCAGCGTCTCGAAGCCGGCCTTGATCAGCTCAACGGTCCCGCCGCACAACACGGCCTGCTCGCCGAAGAGGTCGGTCTCGGTCTCCTCGCGGAAGTTGGTCTCGATGACGCCGGCCTTGCCGCCGCCATTGGCTGCGGCGTAGCTCAGCGCCAGATCGCGCGCCTTGCCGCTCTTGTCGGTATGCACGGCGATCAGGTGCGGCACGCCGCCGCCCTGCGTGTAGGTGTTGCGTACCGTGTGTCCCGGCGCCTTCGGCGCGACCATCCAGACGTCGAGATCATCGCGCGGCACGACCTGGCCGTAGTGCACGTTGAAGCCGTGAGCGAACGCAAGCGACGCACCCTGCTTGATGTTCGGCTCGACGTCGTTCTTGTAGACCTGGGCGATCTGCTCGTCGGGCAGCAGGATCATCACGACGTCGGCGCTCTTCACGGCCTCGGCGACCTCGGCGACCTTGAGGCCCGCCTTCTCGACCTTCGGCCACGAAGCACCTCCGCGGCGCAGGCCGACGACGACCTTGACGCCGCTGTCGTTGAGGTTTTGCGCGTGGGCATGGCCCTGCGAGCCGTAGCCGACGATCGCCACGGTCTTGCCCTTGATCAGGCTCAGGTCCGCATCCTTGTCGTAGTAAACCTTCATCTCTTTCTCCTTCGGTGTCTCTTGATGGCGGGCCAGTGATCAAATGCGCAGAATGCGCTCGCCGCGACCGATCCCGCTGGTGCCGGTGCGCACGGTTTCCAGAATGGCGGCACGGTCGATGGCTTCCAGGAAAGCGTCGAGTTTGCCCGTGTCGCCGGTCAGTTCAATGGTGTAGCTCTTTTCCGTCACGTCGATGATGCGGCCGCGGAAGATGTCGGCCATGCGCTTCATCTCGTCGCGCTCCTTGCCGACGGCGCGCACCTTGATCAGCATCAGCTCGCGTTCGGTGAACGCGCCTTCGGTGAGGTCGACGACCTTCACGACCTCGATCAGCCGGTTCAGGTGCTTCGTGATCTGCTCGATCACGTCGTCGGAGCCGGTCGTGACGATGGTCATGCGCGACAGCGACGGATCTTCAGTCGGCGCGACGGTGAGGCTTTCGATGTTGTAGCCGCGCGCCGAGAACAGGGCGACGACGCGCGAGAGTGCGCCCGGCTCGTTCTCGAGCAGCAAGGCGATGATGTGTTTCATGTCTGATCCAGCGCGCTCTTCGGACCGGCGGCGGTAACCGACGGCCTTTGGCCACGCTGTCCGTATGAGTTGAACGAAATTGACGTTGCCGAAGCCCGCTTCACGCGTCCCGGCGGCTCCTGAGCGGGCGCGGTAACGCCCTGCCCCTTGCCACCGTTTGGCGTGTCACAGGTCTTCGGACCCCAGCAGCATCTCCGAGATGCCCTTCCCGGCCTGCACCATCGGCCAGACGTTCTCCGTCGGGTCGGTGCGCACGTCGAGGAACACGGTGCGGTCCTTGAGCTTGATCGCTTCGCGCAGCGCAGGCTCCACGTCGCCCGGCTTCTCGATCAGCATGCCGACATGGCCGTAGGCCTCGGCGAGCTTCACGAAGTCGGGCAGCGCGTCCATGTAGCTGTGCGAGTAGCGCCCGCCGTAGTCGAGCTGCTGCCACTGACGCACCATGCCGAGGTAGCGGTTGTTCAGCGACACCACCTTGACCGGCGTCTTGTACTGCAGGCAGGTCGACAGCTCCTGGATGCACATCTGGATCGAGCCTTCGCCGGTGACGCAGAACACGTCGCTGTCGGGCTTGGCAAGCTTGATGCCCATCGCATACGGCAGGCCCACGCCCATCGTGCCCAGGCCGCCGGAGTTGATCCAGCGGCGCGGCTCGTTGAACGGGTAGTACTGGGCGGCCCACATCTGGTGCTGGCCGACGTCGGAGGTAATGTAGGCGTCGCGGTCCTTGGTCAGCTCCCAGAGCTTTTCGACGACGTACTGCGGCTTGATGACCTCGGTGCTGTTTTTGTACTTCAGGCACTCGCGCTTTCGCCACTCGTTGATCTGGCCCCACCACTGCGACAGCACCTGCACGTCAGGCTTGGCCTGCGCTTCCTTGACTTGCGCGATCAGTTCCTGCAGCACGTCGCGCACGTCGCCGACGATGGGGATGTCGACCTTCACGCGCTTGGAGATCGACGACGGGTCGATGTCGATGTGGACGATCTTGCGCTCGACGCTCGCGAAATGATTAGGGTTGCCGATCACGCGGTCGTCGAAGCGCGCTCCGACTGCGAGCAGCACGTCGCAGTGCTGCATCGTCATGTTCGCCTCGTAGGTGCCATGCATGCCCAGCATGCCGAGGAACTTCGGGTCGCTGCCGGGAAAGGCGCCCAGGCCCATCAGCGTGTTCGTGCAGGGAAAGCCGAGCAAATTGACGAGCTCGCGCAACTCGGCCGATGCGTTGCCGAGGATCACGCCGCCGCCGGTGTAGATGTACGGGCGCTTTGCCGCGAGCAGCAACTGCACGGCCTTGCGGATCTGCCCGCCGTGGCCCTTTCGCACCGGGTTGTACGAGCGCATTTCCACCGACTGGGGGTAGTGGAACGGCGCCGTCTTCTGCGAGACGTCCTTCGGGATGTCGACGACGACCGGCCCGGGGCGACCCGTGCGGGCGATATGGAACGCCTTCTTTAACGTGGTCGCGAGATCGCGCACGTCTTTCACAAGGAAGTTGTGCTTGACGATCGGGCGCGTGATGCCGACCGTGTCGCACTCCTGGAATGCGTCGAGACCGATCGCCGGCGTGGGGACCTGCCCGGTGATGATCACCATCGGGATCGAGTCCATGTACGCCGTCGCGATGCCGGTGACCGCATTGGTAACGCCGGGGCCCGACGTGACAAGCGCCACGCCGACGTTGCCGGTGGCACGCGCATAGCCGTCGGCCGCGTGCACGGCGGCCTGTTCATGGCGCACCAGCACATGTTGGATGCTGTCCTGCTTGTACAGGGCGTCGTAGATGTAGAGCACCGCGCCGCCGGGGTAGCCCCAGAGGTACTTCACGCCTTCGGCCTGAAGACAGCGGACGAGGATTTCGGAGCCGTTGGGCTCGGGAGATTGGGATGGGTGCGGTTGTGCCGAAGCGGCACGCTTGACTTCCGCGGCAGACATGTCCATGTTGAACCTTTGCGATTTTCTCTGACGAAAAACCATCGGTGCACCTTTCCGCGCTCTTGTGAAGCGGGTGTGGTACCTGCGCGGTCAAAAATTGGGCGCCCGGGTCGGACGGCCAGCCTGTGACCAACTGCTTTTGTGCGAAGCAGCATTATGGCACCGCTTTGAGCCGAAGCTTGCGAAACGAAGCCGCCCCGCAGTGCGATGAGATAATCCCGCCCGTCTTTCCGGGCCGACGGCCTGAAGCGCCTGACCCTTGGCATCCGAAAAAGAACTCTCCGACTTTCTCAAGAGCGTCGAAAAGCGGGCTTTCAAGCGTGCGCTGTATGCCGTGCGCGATGACGAGGCCGCTTTGGACATCGTGCAGGACGCGATGATCCGCCTCGCGGAGAAGTATGGCGACCGCCCGCCAGCGGAGCTGCCGCTGGTATTCCAGCGCATCCTGTCGAACGCGACAATGGACTGGTTCCGGCGCAGGAAGGTGCGCAGCGGTGTCGTGCGAAACTTCTCGGACTTCGAGGCGCCGGGCGACGACGGCAGCTTCGACATCCTTGAAACTCTGGAAGCGCTGAACGGGTCGCCGGCATTCGAAAGCGCCGCCGACTCCGTGTCGCGAGGGCAAATCCTGGAGATCATCGAGTCGCAGGTCGAACAGCTTCCCGCCCGTCAACGCGAGGCGTTCCTGTTACGTTACTGGGAGGAATTCGACGTTGCCGAAACGGCCGCCGCGATGGGCTGTTCGGAGGGAAGCGTCAAGACGCACTGCTCGCGCGCGGTGCACGCCTTGGCGAAAGCCCTCAAGGCAAAGGGAATCGAGCCATGAACAATCCACACATGACCCTGTCCTCCGGCGGGCTGGAAACGCTCCAGTCCCGCTTTGCCGTGCGTGTGGCGGGGCGGCTGAGCCAAAGCGCCGACGAATTGCCGCACGACATCACCGAACGCCTGAAGGCCGCCCGGGAGCAGGCGCTGGAGCGCTCGCGGCTGGCACGGCGCGCCGAGGCGTCCGCCGGCGCGCAAGTCACCGGCAACGGGTCGTCGGCCAGCCTCGCGCTGGGCGGCGGCCCGCGCTCCGAGCGGTGGCTCAAGCTCGCGTCGCTCGTGCCGCTGGTCGCATTGGTCGCCGGTTTCCTGCTGATCGACCACCTGCGCGTGAAGTCGCAGATCCGGGCGGCCGCAGACATCGATACCGCGCTGCTCGCCGACGACCTGCCCCTGGCCGCCTACAGCGACCCGGGCTTCGTGGAGTTCCTCAAGGCGCCGCGCGATCGATGAAAGCGGCTCTGCACGGACTGCGTCCGACCCGCTGCCTCAATCGGCTGGTTGCCGGCTCGTTCCTCGTATTCATGGCCGCTCTGTCGTCGCCGGCCTGGTCGCAGCCGGCCGGCCGACCGGTCCCGCCGGCGGCGAACGGCGCCGAAGGCGGACCGCGCTGGTCCGAGTTGACAGGGGCCCAGCGGTCGTCGCTGAAGCCGCTGGAGCGCCAATGGTCGACGATAGACGCCGACGCCAAGGAAGAGTGGCTCGACATCGCCGGTCGCATGCCGCGCATGCCCGCGGCGGAGCGGGATCGTGTGCAGGCCCGCATGACCGACTGGGCGCGCCTGTCTCCGCAGCAGCGCGGCCAGGCACGGATGGCTTTCCAGGAAGCCAAGGAGGTGCCGCGCCAGGACCGACGCGAGCAGTGGGAGGCCTACCAGGCGCTCACGCCCGAACAACGGCGCCAGCTGCAAAGTCGGGGCGTGCCGTCGCCGCGTGAGCGAAAAGCCCAGGGCACCCAGCGCGGGGAGCGGCCGGACGAGCCGCAGACCAAGTCCAACATCGTGCCGAACCCGGCCCACGCCGTGCCGCCGCGGCCGGTGGCGCCCACCGTGGTCGAATCCGGTCCCGGCGTCAGCACGACACTGATGTCCAGGCGCCCCTCGCCGCCGGCCCACCAGCAGACCGGCCTGCCGAAGATCGCCGCAAACCCCGGCTTCGTCGACAAGCGCACGCTGCTGCCGCAGCGCGGTCCGCAGGGCGCCGGCGCGCGCTCGGCGGCTTCGGCGCCCACCAAGCGCCGATGAGCGGCGCGGCGGCACCGACCGGCGAACTTCGCGCACCGGGCCTCCGCCGGCGCCTTGCCGCCTTCGTCTACGAAGGCGTGCTGCTGTTCGGCGTGCTGATGATCTCGGGTTACTTGTTCTCCAGCCTCACGCAGCAGCGCCATGCGCTGATCGGACGGCACGGCCTGCAAGCGTTCCTGTTCGTCGTGCTCGGCGTCTATTTCGTCTGGTTCTGGACGCACGGCGGCCAGACGGTGGCGATGAAGGCCTGGCATTTGCGGCTGGTCGACGCCGAGGGGCTTGCCGTGTCGCAGCGGCGGGCACTGGTTCGCTACCTGCTCAGCTGGTTGTGGTTTCTGCCGGCGCTTGCACTCGTCTACGCCTCGGGCCTGCGCAGCGTCGGGACGATCTTCGGCGTGCTTCTCGTCGGCGTGCTGGCGTATGCACTCGCGTCGCGGCTGCATCCGTCGCGCCAGTTCCTGCACGATACGCTGTGTGGCACCCGGTTGATCGACGCGCGAGCAGATTGAGACTTGCTTGAACCGAAGCGTCATCACCCGGCGGCACAATCGGGGCCGATGACGAACTCGTTCAAGGGCCGCACCGGCTTGGATCGCGTGCTGCGTGCCACCGGCTACTCGCTCGCCGGACTGAAAACCGCCTACCGTGGAGAAAACGCGTTCCGGCAGGAGGCGTGGCTGGCGGCGCTTCTGTTGCCGGCAGCGTTCTGGATCGGACGCAGCTGGGTCGAAGTCGCGCTGCTGGCCGGTTCGGTGATCCTTGTGCTGATCGTCGAGCTGCTCAACTCCGGCATCGAAGCGGCGATCGACCGCGTGTCGTTCGAGCTGCACGACCTGTCCAAGCGAGCCAAGGACCTGGCCAGCGCCGCGGTCTTCCTGTCGCTGGTACTGTGCGGCGGCATCTGGACCGCCGCGGTGTGGAGCCGCTTTCTCGCATGACGAACAAGCTGTCTCTTTGTGTCTATTGCGGCTCGCGCACCGGAACGGAGCCCGCCTACACGCAGGCCGCGCATGAAGTCGGCACGCTGATCGGCCGCTTCGGCTGGCAACTCGTCTACGGCGGCGGACGCGCCGGGCTGATGGGCGTGTTGGCCGAGGCCGCGCTCGCGGCCGGCGCCGGCGTGGTCGGCGTGATCCCGGCAACGCTGATGGCGCGCGAACTCGGCCATCCAGGACTGAGCGAGCTGCATGTCGTCGAAACGATGCACCAGCGCAAGCAGATGATGGCCGAGCGCGCGGACGCCTTTCTCGCGCTGCCCGGCGGCATCGGCACTTTCGAAGAGCTGTTCGAGGTGTGGACCTGGCGCCAGCTCGGCTACCACGACAAGCCGCTCGGACTGCTGAATGTGGCGGGCTACTACGACGGGTTGGTCGCCTTCATGGAGCAGACTGAGCGGCACGGCTTCGTCGCGCCGGCACAGCGCGAGCTGCTGCAGGTGGACAGCAGCGCCGAGGCCTTGATGGACCGGCTCGGCGGCCTCGCCCGGCTCGCGACGGCGCCCGACGACTATCGCTTGATCTAGACGGCGTCTTCGTCCGTCTCACCTGTCCGAATGCGAACCACCTGGTCGACCGCGGTCACGAAGATCTTGCCGTCGCCGATCTTGCCGGTCTTGGCGGCCTTGACGATGGCCTCGATACAGCGATCGAGGTCGGCATCCTTGACGACGACCTCGACCTTCACCTTCGGCAGGAAGTCGACGACGTACTCGGCGCCGCGGTACAGCTCGGTGTGGCCCTTCTGCCGGCCGAAACCCTTCACTTCGGTGACGGTCAGCCCCGTCACGCCGACCTCGGCCAGCGCTTCACGAACCTCTTCGAGCTTGAACGGTTTGACAATGGCGGTGATTTGTTTCATTGGCGGCTCCGAGAGATGGGACAGCAGATGAGCGAGGAAACGAGCTCGAACGATTATGTCATTCGGGTGCTGGACAACCCGGCCGCCGTCGACGCAGCGCAGTGGAACGCCTTGCTCGCCGACCAACCGGACGGCACCCCGTTCATGCGGCATGCGTACCTGGTGGCACTGCACGAGTCCGCCAGCGCCGTCGCCGAAACCGGCTGGATGCCGCAGTTTCTCGTCGTCGAGCGCGTCGGGCGGCTCGTCGCCGCCTGCCCGCTCTACCTGAAGGACCACTCCTACGGCGAATACGTGTTCGACTGGGCCTGGGCCGACGCCTACCAGCGCCACGGCCTGCGCTACTACCCGAAGCTGCTGTGCGCGGTGCCGTTCACGCCGGTGCCCGGGCCACGCCTGCTGGCGCGCGACGCGGCCGCGCGCGAACTGCTGCTGCATGCGATGGCGCAGATTGCGCACGACGCGAAGCTGTCGTCGGCGCACGTGCTTTTCCTCGACGACGCCGACCGCGCAGCCGCGGCCAAGGTCGGCTGGATGCTGCGCAGCACCGTGCAGTTCCACTGGACGCAGCGCGACGGCGAGCCGTATGCGGACTTCGGCGACTTCCTCGCCACGCTGCAGCGCGAGAAGCGCAAGAAGATCCAGCAGGAGCGGCGGCGCGTGGCAGATGCCGGCATCAGTTTCACGAGCCATCTCGGGCGCGAGATCAGCGAGCGCGACTGGGACTTCTTCTACCGCTGCTACACCCTCACCTACCGCGCGCACCACTCGACGCCCTATCTGACGCGCGACTTCTTCGCGCGCATGGCGGCAACGATGGCGAACCACTGGCTGCTCTTCGTCGCCTGGAAGGACGGCCGGCGCGTCGCTGCGTCGCTGCTGGCGGTCGACATGGAACAGGGCGCCGCCTTCGGCCGATACTGGGGCGCCGTCGAGCCGATTCCGTTCCTGCACTTCGAGGCCTGCTATTACCAGCCGCTCGCGTGGTGCATCGCCCACCGCATGCGCCGCTTCGAAGGCGGCGCCCAGGGCGAGCACAAGATGGCGCGCGGGCTGATGCCGGTGCAGACCTGGTCGGCGCATTGGCTCGCCCACCCGCAGTTCGCCGCCGCGGTGGCCGACTTCCTCGAACGCGAAGGGGCCGGCGTCGCGAACTACCTCGACGAGCTCAACGAGCGCCGGCCGTTCAAGGCTTGAAGTCGCCGGCGTACGCCGACACTGCCTGCTCGGGCAGGATGTATTTCCGCAGCGCCGCATTGACCTCGGCCAAGCTCAGCTTCTCGAGCGCCGCATCGATCTCGGCCGTCTTCGCGAACGTGCGGCCGACGTACAGGTGCCGTGCCCACAGCCCGGCAACGCTGCCGTCCTGCGCGCGCGACAGCCGGCGGAAGTTCAAGAGGCCCGCGCGGCCTTCGGCCAACTCCTGCGCGGTGAACCCGTCCTTCAGCACGCGCGCGAGCTCGTCCTTCAGCGCCGCCTCGACCTTGGGCTGGTTCTCCGGCGCGAAGATCGCGCTGGACAGCCAGCTCGAATGAGGCTCGACGCTGCTCCAGTGGATGACGCTGCGCACGTCGTAGGACAGTCCCTCCCCTTCGCGGATGCGCTTCCACAGGCGCGAGCTGCCACCGCTGCCGAGCAGGTGGTTGGCCAGCATCAGGGCCGGATAGTCCGCGTCGTTGTCGGACAGCGGAATGTCCAGCTTCACGAGCATCGTCGCGTTCTGCTTGTCCGGCACTTGCAGCACCATGCGCTGGGGCGGGACGGGAACGATCGGCTGCGGCACCCGGGTGTAGGGCAGGCCGCTGTCCCAGTCGCCGAGCGCCTTCTGCAGCGCCCGCTGAACGGCGTCTGCATCCATCGCGCCGACGGCGGCGAACTCGCCTCGCCGTGCGCCGTAGAAGCGCGAATGGAAGTCGCGCACCTGCTCCATCGTCACCGCGCTCACGTCGGCGGCCATCTCGTCGAAGGTGCGCGCGTAGCGCACGTCGCCGCGCGGATAGGGGTTTCCGGTGCGCGCCACGGCATTCGCCGCCACCGCCCGCGGCTCCTTGCGCTGCTGTTCGATGCCGGTCAGCGCCTGGCGTTTCACTTCATCCAGCGCGTCCGGCGGCATAGCCGGCTTGCGCAGCATCTCGCCGATCAGTTCGATCGCGGCCGGCAAATGTTCGCGCCGCGAGACCAGGCTGAAGCTCACTTCGCCGAGGCCGGTGTCGACGTAGAGCTGCGTCTTCAGTTCGTCCAGCCGGTCCTGCACCTGCTCGCGCGTCATCGTCTGGGTGCCCTTGTCGAGCATCGCCGCCACGAGGTTCGGTACTTCGCCGCTGCCGAACAGGCTCTTCTCGTCGCCGTAGTGTAAGGTCAGCACCGCCTGCACCGCGTCGCCGCGCGTGCCCTTGGGCAGCAGCGCGGCCTTCACCCCGCCGATCGTGACGCGCTGCGTGCGCCGATCGATGTTCTCCGGGGTCGCGACGAAGGCCTCGACGGACGCGGCCGCAGCCTGCGGCTTGAACGTCTTCATCTGCTCGGCCACGTCGACCCGCAGCGGCGCCGGCGGGCGCTGCGGCTTCTCGGTCGGCTGGTACGTGGCGAGCGTGCGGTTCGACGGCAGCAGGTAGAGCGACGCGACACGCTGCACTTCCGCCGTTTTCACGTCGCGCACGCGGTCGCGCAGCAGGAAGAACAGCCGCCAGTCGCCCTGCGCCACCGATTCGCTGAGCGCAAGGCCGACCGCCTCCGGGTTGGTGAAGGACTGCTCCCAGCCGTTCAGCCATTTCGCCTGCGCCCGCTTCACTTCCTCGTCGGTCACCGGCTCCTGCAGCGTGGATTCGAGCGTCGCCACCAGTTCGTCGCGCGAGCGGTCGATGGCCTGCCCCGGCGACAGCTGGGCGCCGAAGATCGCGAGACCCGGATCGGCGAGCCCTTGCGAGAACGCGAACGTGCCGGCCGCGAGTTGCTTCTCGGTGAGCCGCTTGTGCAGGCGGCCCGAGGGCGTGTCGCCCATCACGAGCGCCAGCACTTCGGTGGCGGCGAAGTCCGGGGCGGCCGCCCCCGGGATGTGGTAGCCGGCATAGACGAACGGGGCCCCGCCCACACGCCGCAGCGTGAGGCTGCGTTCGCCGTCCTGCGCCGGGTCGAGCGTGTAGAGGATCGGCAGCTTGCGAGTGGGTTTCTTGATCCTGCCGAAGGTCTTGGCCACGGTCGAGAGCAGCTTGGCGGTGTCGAAGGCCCCGGCCACGACGAGCACCGCGTTGTCGGGCTGGTAGTACAGGCGATAGAAGGCCTGCAGATTCGGGATGTCGACGTTCTCGACGTCGGTACGCGCCCCGATGATCGCGTTGCCGTAGTTGTGCCAGTCGAACATCATCGCCAGCGTCTTCTGGTACAGCACGCGCTGGGGGTTGTTCTCGCCCATCTCCATCTCGTTGCGGACCACCGTCATCTCGGTGTCGAGATCCTTGCGGGCGATGAAGCTGTTGACCATCGCGTCGGCCAGCCAGCCCACGTACCAGTTCAGGTTGTCCTCGTTGGCCGAGAAACTCGCGGTGTAATTCGTGCGGTCGAAGCCGGTCGAGCCGTTGGCCCTCAGCCCCCGCTTCTGGAACTCCGCCCAGACCTTGGGGTGCTTCGGCGTGCCCTTGAAGATCATGTGCTCGAGCAGGTGGGCCATGCCCGTTTCGCCATAGCCCTCGTGGCGCGAGCCGACACGCAGCGTGAGGTTGACCGTGGTCGTCGGCTTGGACGCGTCGGGCACGAGCAGCACCCGAAGGCCGTTCGGCAGACGGTACTCGTCGATGCCTTCGACCGACGTGACCTTCGCGACCCCGGGCGGTAAGGGCTGGGCCGAGACCGGCACGACGGCAACCCACACGAACAACGCGAAGCAGACGAGGCGATGAATCATGGCTGGACGGGATGACGGGGAAGCGGGCCAGTGTAGAGCCCGCTTGCGCCGATTCGTTCACCCATGAAGAAGGGGAGCCCGAAGCTCCCCTGTCCGCTTCACCTTCCGTGGTCGAACTACGCCGCCTTCGACTTCGCGTAGTTCGCGATGCCGGAGACGATCTCGTCCTTCGCCGCCTGGGGGCCTTCCCAGCCCTTGACCTTCACCCACTTGCCTGCCTCGAGGTCCTTGTAGTGCTCGAAGAAATGCTGGATCGCCTTCAGGCGCATCTGGTTGATGTCTTCGGGCTTCTGCCAATGCGTGTAGATGCCGAGGACCTTGTCGATCGGCACCGCGAGCAGCTTGGCGTCCCCGCCTGCCTCGTCCTCCATCTGCAGCACGCCGATCGGCCGGCAGGTGACGACCACGCTGGGCGTCAGCGGGAACGGCGTGATCACCAGCACGTCGACCGGGTCGCCGTCGTCGGACAGCGTCTGCGGCACGTAGCCGTAGTTGCACGGGTAGTGCATCGCGGTCGTCATGAACCGGTCGACGAACATCGCACCGGTTTCCTTGTCCACCTCGTACTTGATCGGATCGGCGTTCATCGGAATCTCGATGATCACGTTGAACTGCTCGGGCGCCTTCGCGCCGGGGGTCACGTTGTGCAGACTCATGGGGCTCTCTGGAGGGTGTCGGGAAAACCCGAATTTTACCGGTCGGACTTGCAAGGCCCTGACTGTCTTTTCGGCGACTGTCTCCGCTGGAAAACACCATGCGGGCGCTCGTTGCCTTGTCACAAGGCTTCCCGTAGCATGCCCCTCGCTGATCCGCGCCCCCGGCCTCGATCTTGCTGTGGGCCCAGCACCTCCACCCCGATCCTCGGCAGAAGAAGGAGATTCCTTTGATATCAACTTCCGTGGCGCTGTACTTTGCGCTCGCCTGCGGCGTTGCCGCCGTCGTCTATGGCTTCGTGCAGCGAAGCTGGATCCTGGGCCAAAGTGCCGGCAACGCGCGAATGCAGGAGATCGCCAGCGCGATCCAGCAAGGTGCGGCGGCCTATCTGGCCCGGCAGTACCGTACGATCGCCATCGTCGGCGTCGTGCTCGCCATTTTGATCGGTGTGTTTCTCGACGGCATCACCGCGGTCGGCTTCGTGATCGGCGCCGTGCTCTCCGGCGCTTGCGGCTTCATCGGCATGAACGTGTCGGTTCGCGCCAACGTGCGCACCGCGCAGGCGGCCACGCAGGGCATCGCGCCGGCGTTGGCCGTTGCATTCAAGGGCGGTGCGATCACCGGCATGCTCGTGGTGGGCCTGGGCCTGTTGGGCGTGACGATCTTCTTTCTGTTCCTCACCGCCAACGGTCAGCTCACGCCTGACCAGAACCTGTCCGAGCTGCTGAGGCCGCTGCTGGGCCTGGCCTTCGGCTCGTCGCTGATCTCCATCTTCGCGCGGCTGGGCGGTGGCATCTTCACGAAGGGCGCCGACGTGGGCGCCGACCTCGTCGGCAAGGTCGAAGCCGGCATCCCTGAAGACGACCCGCGCAACCCGGCGGTGATCGCGGACAACGTCGGCGACAACGTCGGCGACTGCGCCGGCATGGCAGCCGACCTGTTCGAGACCTACGCCGTGACGCTGATCGCGACGATGGCGCTCGGCGCGCTGACCGTGCTTGCTGCACCGATGTCGGCGGTCGTGTATCCGCTGGCGCTCGGCGGCTTCTCGATCATCGCTTCCATCATCGGCTGCGGCGCCGTGAAGGCCTCGCCCGGCATGAAGAACGTGATGCCCGCCCTTTACAAAGGCCTGATCGTCGCCGGCGCCATCTCGCTGGTCGGCTTCTTCTTCATCACTCAGGCGCTGATCCCTGACGACGCGATCCACGCGAGCGGCACGCAGCTGCGCCTGTTCGGCGCTTGCGCGGTCGGCCTGGTGCTGACCGCCGGCCTGGTCTGGGTCACCGAGTACTACACCGGCACCAACTTCAAGCCGGTGCAGCACGTGGCGCAGGCGTCGACCACCGGCCACGGTACCAACATCATCGCGGGCCTGGGCGTCTCGATGCGCTCCACTGCGTGGCCGGTGCTGTTCGTCTGCATCGCGATCTGGGTGTCGTTTGCGCTCGGCGGCCTGTACGGCATTGCGATCGCGGCGACTTCGATGCTGAGCATGGCCGGCATCATCGTCGCGCTCGACGCCTATGGTCCAATCACCGACAACGCCGGCGGCATCGCCGAGATGGCCGACATGCCGGAAAGCGTGCGCGCCGTCACCGATCCGCTGGACGCCGTGGGCAACACGACGAAGGCGGTGACCAAGGGTTATGCGATCGGCTCGGCGGGCCTCGCCGCGCTGGTGCTGTTCGCCGACTACACGCACGGGCTCGAAGCGCGCGGCATGATGGTCACCTTCGATCTCAGCAACCACATGGTGATCATCGGCCTGTTCATCGGCGGCCTGATCCCCTACCTGTTCGGCGCGATGGCGATGGAGGCCGTGGGCCGCGCGGCGGGCAGCGTCGTCGAGGAAGTGCGGCGCCAGTTCCGCGACATCAAGGGCATCATGGACGGCACCGGCAAGCCCGAATACGGCCGCGCGGTGGACATGCTGACCTCGGCGGCGATCAAGGAGATGATCATCCCGAGCCTGCTGCCGGTGGTGGTGCCTATCCTCGTCGGCCTGATCCTCGGTCCGGCGGCGCTGGGCGGCCTGCTGATGGGCACAATCGTGACCGGCCTGTTCGTCGCAATCTCGATGTGCACCGGCGGCGGCGCCTGGGACAACGCCAAGAAGTACATCGAAGACGGCCACCACGGCGGCAAGGGCTCCGAAGCCCACAAGGCCGCGGTGACCGGCGACACGGTGGGCGACCCGTACAAGGACACGGCCGGCCCGGCGGTGAACCCGCTGATCAAGATCATCAACATCGTCGCGCTGCTGATCGTGCCGCTGCTGCCGATGACCACGGCAACGAGCAGCACCGCGAGCCACGCGGCGCCGGCCGCCGTCGTGGCGCCTGCCGCGGTGGAAGCACCGGCCAGCCCGGCGAGATAGCGCTCTCCCGAGCCGCGACGACAAAGGCCCGCTTCGGCGGGCCTTTTTTCGTTGCCGGCCGCGTCGCGGATCGGCAAGGCACGCTGACTCGTCCGCCCCCAGGCGCTCGGCCCGCCGATTCATATTCGGCCGTTTCCTGTCCGGTGGGGGGCGGACCCCCTCGAACGGGGGCGGCCTGCACCGTGGTGTTCGGCACAAACGCCGCTAGTCGCCGACGAACGGTCGCCCTGGTCCGATCAACGGCAGTGAAAAACGATCAACTGCGACCGTGGTCCGCCGATGTCTCGTGAACACTCCGTGTATCAATTTCAAAGATTCTCAACTCATGAAGAACCCGCACCGCGGATTCACGCTGATCGAACTGATGATCACGGTCGCCATCGTCGCCATCCTGGTGGCCGTGGCGCTGCCGAGTTATCGCTCGTACGTGCGAACGACCCACCGCTCGGAGGCGCAGGCCTTCATGCTCGCCGTGGCGTCGCGCCAGCAGCAGTTTCTGGTGGACACGCGCAGCTACGTGGACACGATCGCCGAGGTCGGCGTTCCGATGCCGAGTAATGTGGCGGCCGCCTACACGGTGACCGACAACACGCTGCACATGACCACGTCGCCGGCCGCGTTCTATCTCGAACTGGTCCCGACGAGCGATCAAGCGAGCGAGAAGTGCGGCACCTTGCGGATCGACCAGACCGGCGCGAAAACGGCCGCGGTCGCCGGCTGCTGGTGATTTCCATGCACGGCATGCTGCGTCTACTCTCCTCCGGCCGGCGCCACCGGACCGACCGGGCGCGCGGTTTCACGTTGATCGAACTGCTGACCGTCATGGCGCTGCTGGCCATCCTGATGGCCGTCGTCGCACCTTCCTTCCGGGAATTCCTCCAGTCGCAATACGTCAAAAGTGTCGCGTACGACCTGACAGCCGACCTGCTGCTCGCGCGCAACGAAGCGCTCAAACGCAACGGCAATGTGTCCATCGAGCCCAGCGGCGACTCGTGGGCGGACGGCTGGACGATCACCGAACTGGTGAACGATACGCAAGTCGGACAGCGCAACGCCGCCGACGCGTCGGTGACCGTGGACGACGGACCTGCGGGGATTACCTTCGACGCCAACGGCCGCGTCTTTGCTCCGGCGGCGCAGGTGCGCATGACGCTGAGCGCCGCCGGCACCAATCACCGCTGCATCCAGCTTGACTTGTCCGGTCGCGCCCGCTCGGTGGTGGGAGCCTGTCCATGAAGCCGCATCGCATTCCCGGCCTCCGCCAGGCCCAGCGCGGCGCCCTGCTCATCGAGGTGCTCGTCGCCATCCTCATCTGCGCGTTCGGGCTGCTCGGCTTCGCCGGCATGCAGGCACGCGCGACCGCCTCGGAGTTCGAGTCGTACCAGCGCAGCCAGGCGTTGGTGCTGATCGAGGACATGGTCAATCGGATCAATGCGAACCGGGCCAACGCGGCGGACTATCACGGCGACGACTTGATCGGCGACGGCGAGATCGTTGTCTGCGACGGCATCGGCGCCGATCTCGACCTCTGCGAATGGGCCAACCTGATCCGCGGCAGCGCCGAAACGCGCGGAGGCAACAAGGTCGGCGCGATGATGTCCGCGCGCGGGCGCATCACGCTCGCCGCGAACACGACCGACCGCTACATCGTGTGCATCGTCTGGCAGGGCACGCTGCCGAGCGGCGCGCCGGCCAGCGACTGCGGCCAGGGCGACGCGACCTTCTCCGACGAAACCCTGCGCCGCGTGGTCTCCTCCACCGTGTGCATTGCGCGTCTTCGCGATCCGGTCGTGGCGCCTGCCGTTCCGCGGTGTTGAGAAAGTGGCCGTGAAACACCCCACCCACTGCAGCCGCCCGTCCGCACAGCGCGGCGTGACGCTGATCGAGCTGATGGTCGGCCTGACGCTCGGCCTGATCATCGCGACCGCGCTGCTGATGCTGTTCGCGAACGCCTCGATCAGCGGCCAGAACCTGAACCGCGCGAGCGTGCAGATCGAGAACGGCCGCTACGTCTCGGAGCTGCTCGCCGAAGACCTGCGCCTCGCGGGCTTCTACGGCGAGGCCAACCTCACCGGTGTCGGCTATGCGAGCCCGGATCCGTGCAGCACGGCGGTGGCGAGCTGGTCGTCCAGTCCCTACACCGTGCCGACGCCGGTCCAGGGCTACGCGCCGGACGACGCCCTGGGCTGCCTGCTCAACCGCAAGGCAGGCACCTACGCACTGGCGGTGCGCCGCGTCGCAGTGTCGACGACGGACGTGACGACCATTCCGACCGTCAACACGCAGAACTACGTGCAGTATTCGTTCTGCACCTCGGACCCCAGCACGACGAAGCTGATCTTCGGCACCGACAAGACACTCTTCACGCTGAAGAGCCGCAACTGCGCCGACGCCAACACTGTTCGTGCCTACATGTCGCGCATCTACTACGTGGCGAGCTGCAACGACTGCAGCGGCGACGGCGACGGCGTCCCGACGCTCAAGCGCGTGGATCTCGAAGGCGACCAGATCGTCGTGCGCGCGCTGGCCGACGGCATCGAGGAACTGCGCTTCGAGTACGGCTTCGATACCGACGCGGACGGCAGCGCCGACGTCTACCTGACCACGACAGAGGCGGTGGTGGGCCCGACCTCGCTGTGGGAGAACGTCATGGCGATCAAGGTGCACTTCATCACCCGCTCTCTGGACAAGGCAGTCGGCAGCGGTCTCGCAACGGCGCAGGAGTTCCAGCTCGGCCAGACGGAAACGCTGAACGTCGCCGCCGACGGCTACACGCGCCGCGCCTACAGCAATGTCGTGCGGCTGATCAACCCGAGCAGCGTCAGGGAGGCGCAATGAAGCCCTTCACCGGCCCCCGGCAGCAGCAGGGCGCGACCTTGATCGTCGCACTCGTCATGCTGCTCGCCCTGTCGATGTTGGCGGTGTGGTCGTTCAACACGAGCACCACCAACATGCGCGTCGTCGGCAACATGCAGGCCCGGCAGGAGTCGCTCACCGCGGCGCAGACCGCCGTCGAGCAGGTCATCAGCTCCACGCTGTTCATCCAGGATCCGGCCGGCGTGGCCGCGAGCCTGATCGACGTGGATGTCGACGGTGACACCGTCGCCGACTACCAGGCCGAACTCACGCCGGCGCCGGCCTGCTACCGCGTCAAGGCGGTGATGCAGAACGAGCTGGACACCGACGTCGAGGTCGATCGCAACTGCCTCGACACGAGCGCGCTGCGCACCCCAGGCATCGAAGGCCCCTCCGGCGGAGGCAGCACCGGCGAGTCCATCTGTTCCGACACCGAATGGAACATCCGCGTGGAGGTCACCGATCCCCGCAGCGGCGCCAGCGTGGCCGTCAACCAGGGCGTCGCCACACGGGTCATGACCGCCGAGGCAGCGAATGCCTGCCCCTGAATTCAACCGACGAGAGTCGCATATGAGCAAACCCATGGCCGTGTTTCGCACCGTGCTGCTCGCGATGGGCGTGGCCGCCCTCGCGCTGCCGGCGTCGTCCGAGGACATCGACATCTACACCGTCAGCGAGGTCAACGGCGACCTGCCGAATGTGCTGCTGATGCTCGACAACTCGGCCAACTGGTCCGCGAGCCTGTCGGTGGACGATTGCCACTACAACGGCACCGTGGACGCGGACGGCAACCCGAGCGTCGAGGGTCCGAAGGCGACGAACCCGGGCATGGAACAGGGCACGAAGATGGCGATCGAGAAGTGCGCCCTCTACAACCTCGTGCACGCCCTGCCCACGAAGGAAGATGCCGGCCCGGACGACGACGCCTTGTTCAACGTGGGCCTGATGCTGCTCAACGAATCACCGTCGTCGAACAACGGCGCCTATCCGCGGGTGCGCTTCCTGGCGATGACGACCAACAACAAGGCGATTTTCAAGGAGAAGATCAAGGAACTCTCGATCGGCGACGACAAGGGGAACAATGCCGCCTTCGCGAAGGCGATGTACGAGATGTTCCTCTACTTCAAGGGCGACGTGCCCTACAAGGGCACCGCCGGCAGCAAGTGGGATGCGCTCGCCGTCTCGGGCAGCAACTACGTGAGCCCGACGGCGGCCTCGTGCGCGCGCAACCACATCATCTTCATCGGCAACGGCGACCCGCAAGGCGCCGAAAACAACGATGCGTACGCGCTGCTTGCCAACACCGGCAGCACGGCGCCGGTGGCGACGGTGCCCAACACCGTGATCAGCAATTCGACGCAGGCGAACTGGGCCGACGAGTTCGCGCGCAACCTGCACGCCTACGACTTCAGCAGCATGGAAGGCACGCAGTCCATCACGACGCACACGGTGGCCGTGACCGGATCGTCCAGCGACGGGACCTTTCCGAACTTCATGAAGAGCATGGCGACCTACGGCGGCAAGGGCACCTACGCCGAAGCGAGCAACGCCGACGTGCTGGTGGAAAAGCTCCTGAGCATCTTCAACAGCATCGCCGCGGTCAACAGCGTGTTCGCCTCGGCGAGCCTGCCTGTGGCCGTGAACGCGCAGGGCACCTACCTGAACCAGGTCTACCTCGGCATGTTCAGGCCTGACGGCGACGCGAAGCCGCGTTGGCGCGGCAACCTGAAGCAGTACCGGTTCGCGCTCGACTCGCTCGGCAACCTCAGTCTCGTCGATGCCACGGGCTCCAACGCGCTGAACTCGGCCACCGGCTTCATCGCGCCGAGTGCGAAGTCGTACTGGACCACCCCCAGCACCTACTGGATCAACCAGCCGATGGGCACGCCGGCATCCGCCTCCGACTCGCCCGACGGCGAGGTCGTCGAGAAAGGCGGCGCTGCGCAACGCCTGAGAGAAACCTACGCCACGGCGCAAGGCACCCGGAACATCTTCACCTGTGTCGGCTGCACGGGCGGCACCCAGCTCGGGACCAGCGATGCGACGAAGTTCGTGGACGCCAATACCGGCATCACGGCAACCGCACTCGGCTACTCCGGGACCTCGGCTGAGGCGAGCCGAACCAGCCTGATCAACTGGATCCGCGGAACCGACAACGTGACCGGCGACGAAGCGGGACCCGGCGGCACGACCACGGTGCGCCCTTCGGTGCATGGCGACGTGCTGCATTCCCGTCCGGCCGTTGTCAATTTCGGCGGCAGTACCGGCATCGTGGTCTTCTACGGCGCGAACGACGGCATGCTGCACGCGGTCGACGGCAATCAGACCGGCACCGGCGCCGGCCAGGAACTGTGGAGCTTCCTCCCCGAGGAGTTGTACGGCAAGCTCAACCGGCTGCGCTCCAACTCACCGGAAGTGCTGATGCCCGGTTCGACGAGCCCCACGGCGACCAAGCGGGACTATTTCGTGGACGGCCCGATCGGCTTGTACCAGAAGCTCAACTCCAGCGGCGGCACCGACCGGGCGGTCATCTACGTCGGCATGCGGCGCGGCGGCCGCTTCTTGTACGCCTTGGAAGTGAAGAACTCGACAACCGGCGTCGAACCCACCGCTCCCAAGGTTCTCTGGCGCAAGGCCTATACCGACGCGGACTTCGAGTCGCTCGGGCAGACCTGGTCCGAGCCCCGGGTCACACGGATCAAGGGCCACGCCAATCCGGTCGTGATCTTCGGCGGCGGCTACGACCCGACCGAAGACGAGGCGACGCCCGGCACCACGACGATGGGCAACGCCATCTTCGTGCTCGACGCCTTCGACGGTACCCTGCTGCGCAAGTTTGACGACGACAACGGGTTGTCGCACAGCATCACGGCCGACATCACGCTGCTCGACAGCGACTTCGACGGCAAGGTCGACCGTGCCTATGCGGTCGACCTCGGCGGCAAGGTGTGGCGCATGGACTTCGAACAGGCCGACGGCAGCATGGCCCAGGACGACTGGTCGATCTACCAAGTCGCGGACTTGTCGGGCGGCACGACCACCGGCCGCAAGTTCATGTTCGCACCCGACGCGGTGGCCACCAAGTCGTTCACGGCGCTGATGATCGGCTCCGGAGACCGGGAGAAGCCGCTGCTGGAGACGACGCAGGATCACTTCTTCTCGGTCTTCGATCGCCGCACCGCGAAGGGACAGCCCGCCGAAGCGGTCACGGTCACCACATTCAGCGACCTCGACGAGGTCACCGAAACGTCGACGACCACCGGTGCCGGCTGCTACATCACGCTCGCCCAAGGCGAAAAGGTTGTCAACGCGCCGACTTCGATCGCCGGACGGACCTATTTCGGCACCAACCGGCCAGTGCCGCCCGCGCCCAACGGCTGCGCCGCGAGCCTGGGCGACGCCAAAGGCTATGCGATGCCCTTGTTCTGCCAAGAGCCCGACAGCGCCACCTATGTCAGCGGCGGCCTTCCGCCCAGCTCGGTGGCGGGGACCGTCACCATCACGGACGGGGACAACTCGCGGCAGGTGCCGTTCGTGATCGGAGCGCCCGGAGACGACTGCACCACCGACTGCTCCTTCCTCGACCCGAACCGCCCGCGACCCAACGTCAGCAAGCCGCGCTCGCGCATCTACTGGTACCAGGAAACCAACCGCTGAACGTCACGCCGGCGGCTCGCCGTCCGGCACACGGTCCAATTCGGCCAACCACACCGTCGCCTTCGAATCGCTCGGCGCTCGCCAATCGCCGCGCGGCGACAGCGAGCCGCCCGAGCCGACCTTCGGCGAGTTCGGCACGCATGAACGCTTGAACTGGCTGGTCGTGAAGAAGCGGTGCAGGAAGATGCGCAGGTTCTTCTTGATGTCGGCCAGCCCGTAGGCGTTGCGCACGACGTCCGGGCCTTCCGGCCACGAGCCGCGTTCGCGGTCGTGCCACGCGCTGTACGCGAGAAAAGCCACCTTCGACGGCGAGAAGCCGTAGCGCAGGACGTGGTACAGGTTGAAGTCCTGCAGCTCGTAGGGGCCGATCACGCTCTCGGTGCTCTGCCCCGGCTCGTCCTCCGTCTTGCCCGGCACCAGCTCCGGGCTGATCTCGGTGGCCAGGATGTCGAGCAGTGCACGGCTGCCGGACTCGCCGACCTCCCCTCTTTCGGCGACCCAGCGCACCAGGTGCTTGATCAGCGTCTTGGGCACGCTTGCGTTCACGTTGTAGTGCGACATGTGGTCGCCGACGCCGTAGGTGCACCAGCCGAGCGCCAGCTCGCTCAGGTCGCCGGTGCCGACGACGATGCCGTCGTGCAGGTTCGCAAGGCGGAACAGGTGGCTGGTGCGTTCGCCGGCCTGCACGTTCTCGAAAGTCACGTCGTGCACCGGCTTGCCCTCGGCGAACGGGTGGCCGATGTCCTTCAGCATCTGCTCGCAGCTCGGCCTGATGTCGATTTTCTGCACGCTGCAGCCCACCGCCTGCATCAGCCGCAGTGCCTGGTCCAGCGTGCGTGAACTGGTGGCGTAGCCGGGCATCGTGATGCCGAGGATGTTCGTGCGCGGGAGGCCGAGCAGGTCCATCGCCTTCGCGCAGACCAGGAGCGCCTGCGTCGAATCGAGTCCGCCCGAGATGCCGATCAGGAGCTTGCGAATGCCGGTGGCCGACAGCCGCTGCACCAACGCCTGCACCTGGATGCTGTAGACCTCGTGGCAGCGCTCGTCTTTGCGCACCGGATCCGACGGCACGTACGGGAATCGGTCGACCTCGCGCTCCAAAGGCAGCCTCGGTTGCGCCGGCAGTTCCAGCGCGAACCGCACGCGGCGAAACGCCGCGAGCCGCTCGCGGTGCAGCATCACTGACTGGCCGAAGCTGTTCTGCCGCATGCGCTCGTGCGCGAGTCGCTCGAGGTCGACGTCGGCGGTGATCATGTGCGAGTCGTTGCCAAAGCGCGCCGACTCGGCAACCAGGTCGCCGTTTTCGTAGACGATGGCCTGGCCGTCCCAGGCGAGGTCGGTGGTCGACTCGCCGATGCCGGCGGACGAGTACAGGTACGCCGCCAGGCAGCGGGCCGACTGCAGGCTGACCAGCCGGTGCCGGTAGTCGGCCTTGCCGATCGTGACGTTCGATGCCGACAGGTTCACGAGCACCGTCGCACCGGCCAACGCGGCATACGAGGACGGCGGGATCGGCACCCAGACGTCCTCGCAGATCTCGACGTGGAACTTCAACAGCGGCAAGTCCTGCGCCTCGAAGATCAGCTCGCTGCCGAACGGCACGCGCAGACCCAGCAGTTCGACCTCGGTGGCGGTCGCCGTGGGCGCCGCATTGAACTGGCGCGCCTCGTAGAACTCGGCGTAGTTCGGCAGATAGGTCTTGGGCACGATGCCGAGCAGCCGGCCGCGCTGCACGACGGCGGCGCAGTTGAACAGCCGCTGCTCCACCCGCAGCGGCAGGCCGACGACAGCCGCCAGTGGCAGGTCCACCGAGGCCTCGACGATTCGCGCCAGCGCGGCTTCGCAGCCGTCGAGCAGGGCCTGCTGATGGAAGAGATCGTCGCAGGTGTACGCCGACAGGCCCAGTTCGGGAAAGATCACCAGCGCAGCGCCGGCATTGGCCGCGTCGGTCATCAACTTCACCGTCTGCTCGGCATTGAAGGCCGGATCGGCGATGCGGTTGGCGGGCACCGCAACCGCCACGCGCGCGAAGCCGTGGGTGTAGAGGTTGAAGAAGCGGGAGGCGTCGTTCATGCCCCGCATTGTGCTGCGTTCGCGGCCGGCGCCGCACGGGCGCGCGATCGACAGGGACTGGACCCATCCCGGCGACCCGGCTTCGCGAACTGCGCCTGGTTCCTGAGGTGATTCTGCCGCTCGTTGCCCGGATGCAAATCCGGGAGCAACGAACCTCGTAGCGCACAACCCCGGATTTCATCCGGGCTACGAACTCAGTGGGCGCGGCGCGGTCCGAGATGACGGAACGTGATACGGCCCTTGCTGAGGTCGTACGGCGAGAGTTCCAACGACACGTTGTCGCCGGCGAGGATGCGAATGTGGTGCTTGCGCATCTTGCCCGAGGTGTAGGCCACGAGCTGGTGGCCGTTGTCCAGCGTCACGCGAAAGCGGGAGTCCGGCAGCACCTCGTTCACGATGCCTTGCATTTCGATCAGTTCTTCCTTGGCCATGGCCGGATTCCTTGTGAGAGTTGAAACAGAGGCGGCGGCCACGGCAGCGCGCGTCGACGCATCGACGCGGTTCGGTTGCCGGGCATCTTCGACGGCGCCGTGCACGCCGACGAGCGTGCGTGACATCCGCGATGGCGTTGAGGGCGCTTGCGTCCGACAGGCGCGGCCACCACAGGCCGCATCGTCGGGCTGGCGAACCGAAAACCATGCCGGCCCGACGTGTGTCGAGCCCGGCGGCGATTCCATCGCAAGCGGGACCATCGATTTTAGCATCCCGGCCCCTTCGCCCGCAGGCACGCCCATTGCTCGGAAGTTCACGATGACACTCGGCGAAGACCGGAAGGAGTCGGTCATGACGAAGGCCCTTCGTGACGCCCGGGCACAAGCGAATGCACGCTGAATGCTCGCCGCGCGACCCGCGCTGGGTGTCGTTCCTCGCCTGGCGCGCCGGTGCGCGCGAACACGAGCTCGCCACGCAGCGCGCGATCGCCGAGCGCCTCGCCGCATTGATGGGTTGCCACTTCGCCGGACAGCTCGACGCCTCGGCGCCCGCGACCGCCGTCGGGTACGCCGTGCCGAACGACACCCTCACCTCGCTCGCGTGCGCGCGGCGCTTCGGCATCCGAGGTGAAGACGACCTCTTCGGCGGTGTGGTGCCCTTCCCGTTCGTCGCCACGAAGACGATCACCCACCCGCTCGTGGGCCACGCCGCGGCCGCGCCGGCCGGATGGTGCGCCGAATTCTCGGAGCGAGTGCGCGAGGTCGTGCTGCCCGGCCACTCCGCGTTTTCGTTGCACGATGCGCGCGCTGCCGGGCGCCGCCTTCTGCAAGACGGGCCGGTGCGCATCAAGCTCGCCAGCGGCGTGGGCGGCTCGGGGCAGTCGGTGGCGCGTGACGTCGAGCAACTCGACGCGCAGCTCGCGGCGCCCGCAGAATCCGAAATCGCGAGCAACGGCCTCGTCGTCGAGCGCAACCTCGCCGACGTGCGCACCTACAGCGTCGGGCTCGTGCGTGTCGGCGCGCTCGTCGCAAGTTACTTCGGCACGCAGCGGACCACACCGAACCGGCACGGTCAGCCGGTCTACGGCGGATCGTCGCTCACGGTGGCGCGCGGCGGCTTCGACGCGCTGGAGCGCTTGGCCGGTGCCGACGCCGACATGTCGCACGCGGTCGCACTGGCGCGCACCTACCACTCGGCGGCGCTCGCCTGCTTCACCGGCATGTTCGCGTCGCGCGCCAATTACGACATCGCCCAGGGCCGCGACGCGGCGGGCCGGGTGGTTGCCGGCGTGCTGGAGCAGTCCTGGCGCATCGGCGGCGCGAGCGGGGCCGAAGTGGCCGCGCTGCAGGCGCTGCGCGACGATCCGTCGCTCGACGTGGTACGTGCTTGCACCGTTGAAGTCCATGCGCCGAACGTCGCCGTTCCCGACGGCGCGACACTGTACTTCTCCGGTGTCGACGAGCACGTCGGCCCGATCACCAAGTACGCGCAGGTCCACCGCCATGCCGACACGCGAGCAGAAGATTGACATCCCCGTCGATTCGGGCCCGATCGAAGGCACGCTGGTCACGCCGGGATCGCTGATCCCCGGGGTGCTGTTCGTGCACGGATGGGGAGGCAGCCAGCAGCAATACCTCGCCCGAGCGCGCGAGATCGCCGCGCACGGGTGCGTGTGCCTGACCTTCGACCTCGGTGGGCATGCCGGCACGCAGCCACGACGGGAAACGGTGTCGCGGGAGAGCAACCTGCGCGATGTGCTGGCCGCCTACGACACGCTGACGCGGCATCCGCACGTCGACCCCGGCGCGATTGCCGTCGTGGGCAGCAGCTACGGCGGCTATCTGGCGGCGATCCTGACGAGCCTGCGGCGCGTCAAGTGGCTCGCGCTGCGCGTGCCCGCGCTCTACATCGATGCGGGCTGGGAGCTGCCGAAGCTGCAGCTGCACAGCGACTTCGACCTGCACAGCTATCGCCGCAGCGTCGTGCCGGCCGCGAGCAACCGCGCGCTGCGTGCCTGTGCGGAATTCGAGGGCGACGTGCTGCTCGTCGAATCGGAGCACGACGACATCATTCCGCACGCCGTCATCACGAGCTATCGCGAGGCCTGCGTGAATTCGCGCTCGCTGACCTACCGCTGCATGGACGACGCGGACCACGGCCTCACGGACCCCGCGAGCCAGCTCGCCTACACGGCGCTGCTGACGCAGTGGCTGGGCGAGATGCTGCCGCGCGCCCGCCGCGACGGCGCGAGCGCGGCTGCGGCGGTGGCGGCGGCCACGCAGGCCGAGGCGGCGCAACCGAGCGCGCAGCGCGAGCCGGAGGCGCCGCCGAAGGCGTCTTGACGCAGCGCTACTGCGCCGCCAGCGTGAATCCGACGCGCGTGCTGCCGCCGTCGGACTCGGCCACCGGCCGCCCCGCGTGCATGCGCGCGATGGCCGCAACGATCGCGAGGCCAAGGCCGTGGTGCGATTGGCTGTCCGGACGCGCGGAGTCGACGCGGAAGAAGCGGTCGAACAGCCGCGCGAGGTGCTGCGGCGCGATCGCCGGGCCGGCGTTCTGGACTTCCACGCGCACTTGTTCGGCGGCATCGGCCGCGATGCGGATCACGATGCGCGAGCCGGGCTCGGCGTAGCGGATCGCGTTGCCCAGCAGGTTCGACACGGCGCGCTTGAACAGCGGCTCGTCCACGGCGGCCGACACGGCGCCTTCCACCTGCACCGTGAGGCCGGCCTCCTCGAGCGGCGCCTCGTGGAACTCGACGACCTGTTCGGCCAGCGCCGCGAGGTTGACCGCCTGACCGCGCCTCGCCACCGCGCCGCGATCGGATTGCGACAGGAACAGCATGTCGTTGACGAGCGCCGACAGGCGCTGCATCTCCTCGAGGTTGGAGATCAGCGTTTCGCGCAGCGCCTCGGGCGCTCGCTCGCGCGACAGCGCGACCTCGGTGTGGCCGATCACGTTGGCCAGCGGCGTGCGCAGCTCGTGCGCGACGTCGGCATTGAAGCCCTCGAGCTGCACGTAGGCGCGCTGCAGGCGGTCCATCAGGCCGTTGAACTGGTCGATCCACGGCTGCAGCTCTTCCACCGGCTCGCTCAGGTGCAGCCGGTCGCCGAGGCGATCGGGCGCAATCGCCTGCGTCTGCCGCGCCAGCGCCTGTAGCGGCTGCAGGCCGCGCCGCACGCGCCAAGTCGTGCCGTAGCCGACGAAACCCGCGCCGGCCAGCGTGGCGATCACCAGCGTGAGCGCGAGGCCGGCCAGCATGCGAGCGTCCTGGCTGCAATCTTCGGCGAAGTGGCCCCGGGCGACCCCCTGCGGCAGCGTGACCTCGAAGTCCATGGTGCGCCAGTACTTGTCGGGGCTCCCGTTCTCGGGCCCGTCGCGGTAGAGCACGGACCCGTCGCCGCGCCAGACCTCGAGGAAGGTCGACGGCCGCCGCGGCGCGTAGTAGGCGAGCTTGTGGATCAGCTCGGATTCGCCGCCCTTGTAGGCGCCGGCACGCATGATTTCCTGGATGAAGCCGACCTTGGTCGCCAGTTGCTCCTGCTGTTCGTTCTCCAGCAGCATCGAGGTGGCCGCATAGATGCCGGCGCACAGCACGCCCATGCCGAGCAGCGTCTGCCACAGCAGCTGCCGGCACACGCGCCCGACGATCGAATAGACGGGTGCCGTCATGGGCGTTCCTCGAGCACGTACCCCATGCCGCGCACGGTGTGCAGCAGCTTCGGCGTGAACGGGTCGTCGAGCTTGGCGCGCAGCCGCCGCACGGCGACTTCGACGACGTTGGTGTCGGAATCGAAGTTCATGTCCCAGACCTGCTCGGCGAGCGTGGTGCGCGACAGAATCTGGCCGCGCCGGCGCAGCAGCAGCGACAACAGGCTGAACTCCTTGGCCGTCAGGTCCAGCCGCTTGTCGGCGCGGTGGACCTTGCGGCTGACGAGATCGATCTCCAGATCGGCCAGGCGCAGCTGCGTGCTGTTGTGCGCCGCGCCGTTGCCGCCCCGGCGCAGCAGCGCGGCCACGCGTGCGAGCAGCTCCGAGAAGGCGAAGGGTTTCACGAGGTAGTCGTCGGCACCTTCCTGCAAGCCGCGCACGCGGTCTTCGACCTTGTCACGCGCAGTCAACATCAATACCGGCGTGTTGCCGCGTGCGCGCACGGCCTTCAGCACGCCGAAACCATCGATGCCGGGCAGCATCAGGTCTAGCAGCAGCAGGTCGTACTCGCCTTCGGTCGCGAGATGCCGGCCTTCGATGCCGTCGCGCGCCAGGTCCACCACGTAGCCGTTCTCCGACAAGCCCTTGTGCAGGTAGTCGGCGAGCTTGAGTTCGTCTTCGATGACCAGCAGGCGCATGACGGAAGGAAATGGGAAGGAAAGGGGGTGTGACGCCGCGGATGTTCTCACTTTCTGCAACCGGGGTGGATTACGAATTCGTAATCCGGCTGTGCGCAAGCCGACGGACCGGCTTCCTAAAGTTGCTTCCGTGTCGAACACACACCTCACCCCACCCCTCAAGGAGCCTCTGATGAACCGCAAGACCCTGATCGCCACCGTCACCACCCTCGTCGCGCTGGTCGGCGCCGGCAGCGCCTTCGCGCAGGAAGCCACGCAGGGCTTCCCCGCCGACCAGGTGCTGTCGTCGAAGAGCCGTGCCGACGTGAAGAGCGAACTCGCCGCGGCGCAGCGGACCGGCACGTTCGCCTACGCCGAAGCGTCGCCCGAGCCGCTCGCCGCGTCGACGATCACCCGCACCCAGGTGCTGGCCGAAACGCGGGAAGCGCAGCGCCTGGGCTTGCTCGGCGAATCCAACGAAGCCGGCGTCCGCATCGCGACGCCCGCCGAACAGGAAGCCATCCGCTCGGCCGGCCTGCGGGCGATCGAGACGAGCGTCGCGCGCAACACGCGCTGATTCGCTTCGCGGGCGGCGCGCCGATCGGCGCTGCCGCCCGGGGCGTTGGCGCCGGTCCTGCGTCAACGTTTCCCGCTGGCCTCATAGGCCGCCACGGCCTTCTTCAGGTCGGTGTACTCCTCGCAACCGAAGAAACACAGCCGATCGAGCGCCGCGAGGTGCTCTTTCGCTTTCGGCAGGTCGTCGACCGCGAGATAGGCTTCGCCGATGTACTCGTGGGCCCCGAGGTGCTTCGGATTCAGCCGCAGCGCTTCGTTGTAGTGCCTGAAGACGAGGTTCATGTCCGGGCTGGCCCCCTTGCGCGTCGAATACGCGTACAGGTTGTGGTACTCGGCGTTTTTCGGATTGGCGACCAGGGCCTGCTTCATCACCCCTTGCGCGGCGGACCAGTCCTGCTTTGCGATCGCCTCTTGCGCCTGGGTGATCGCCGGATCGGCCGGCGCCGAGCTGCCGGCGCCCTCGCCGCCGCCCCCGGCGGCCACCGCCGCGCCACCGGCACACAACAGAGCCGCCCTCACAAGTCGTCCCACGCTGCGCTTCATGGCTCGAGCCTCCTGTTCAACACGGAGGAATACGTTCGGGCGATCGCCTAAATTCCACTGCCTTTCCCCGAGTTGTGACCACGCGCGATTGCGTGCGTATTGCGCGAACTCGAATGCCCGTCAACCGCCACTCCCGAATAGCATTTCACCCAATGAAGCCGGGCCTCCATGCCCGGCTTTTCGATGTGAACAACGCGGTCGGCGAGGGTATCGATGTTTCGACTCGGGAAGGTGCTGCAAGGCGCCATGGCGGTGATCGGATGGCTGGGAATCGGCGCAGCGGCGCTGGCTGCGCAAAGCGCCCGGCCGGTCGACTTCGCCGCTGCCCGACCGTCGGACGACGCGCGCTACGTCGCGCAGTGGGTCGTCGACCGGCATGACAACCGCGGCCGGCCCTTTGCCGTCGTCGACAAGACCCGTGCCCACATGTTCGTCTTCGATGCGCGCGGGCGCATCGCCGGCGCCGCGCCGGCCCTGCTCGGCCAGGCCCGCGCCGACCACTCGGCGCCGGGGGTCGGCCAGCTCGAACCGTCGCGCATTCCGGTCGCCGACCGCACGACGCCGGCCGGGCGCTTCCGTTCGGAGCCGGGCATCAACCTGAGCGGCGAGCACGTCGTCTGGGTCGACTACAACGCCGGCGTCGCGATCCACCGCTTGCGGCCGAGCCCGGCGCGCCAGCGCCGCCCGCAGCGCCTCGCGTCGGCCACGCCGAAGGACAACCGGGTCTCGCTGGGCTGCATCGTGGTGGCGGAGGCGTTCTACGACG
>DATKCI010000095.1:0-16963 GCA_035513255.1 Piscinibacter sp.
ATTCAGGCTCGCGAGATATTCCGCGGAGACGAGCGCTTCGTAGGTCGCGAGTTCGTACAGCACGAAGAAGCCCTCCCCGCCATCGGCCTCTGCCCAGCGCGAGGCGCGCTGAAAGCCCGGCAACGCCAGCCGCTCCGGAAAGTGCTCGTGCGAGTGCCAGTGCTCGAACTCGTCGCACACGCCGGGCGCCATGTCCCACCACATCGCGAGTGCGGCCTGTCCCCGCATCATGTCCTGCGCTGCGGCCGGTGGGTGGCGGCCTCTTCAGCGGTCCAGGCGGGCAACGGCCGGGGCACGTGCAGCACGTCCTCGGCCAGCCAGAGGGCGCTGCGGCGGGCGCGCTCCACCACGACTTCCAGCGGCAGCTGCTGGTAGTCGTCGTTGAACACCTCGAAGCTGTAGTCGCCCTCGTAGCCCACGGCCTGCAGCCGCAGCACGAGGTCGGCCAGCGCGTCGCTGTGCACGCCCTCGCCGGGGAACACGCGGAAGGTGCGCGCCGCCGTCATGCGCTCCTCGAAGGTCGGCGTTTCGTTCCACATGAAGTCCGACAGCTGCACGAGGAAGATGCGCTCGGGGTCGAGTTCGTCGACGGCGTCCAGCGAGGTCTTGGCGGCGAAGATGTGGAACGAGTCCAGGCCGATGCCGAGGTTGGGGCAGTCGGCCCGCGCGACCACGTCCCACGCGGTGGTGAACTCGTTGACGGTGCGGCCCCAGGAAAGCCCTTCGTAGGCCACGCGGATGCCCAGCGGCACGGCCAGCATGGCGAGCTTGTGAAGATCGCGCGCGATGTGGTCGAGGTCCTGCGAGGCATGGCGCGACGTCGACGAGCAGGCCAGCAGCACACGCGAGCCCAAGGCTTCGCACATTTGCAGCATGCTCTTGGCGATGTCGACCTTGTAGCCGTGCAGGTGCCCCGACAGGCCCTCGAAATCGCGCAGCACCTGAAAACCCGTGGCCCGCAGTCCGCTGGCGCGCACGGCCGCCACCGCGGCCTGCACGCCGCCCGGATGGCCGACCACGTCGCGGGCTCCGAGCATCACTTGCGTGAAGCCGCCCGCGCGCATGGCTTCGAGCTTGGCCTCCAGCGGGCCGGCCAGCGTGATCGTGTCCATGCCGAAGCCTGCGATGCGCCGTTCCATCGTCGTCTCCGTTATCGGTCCGTGTGCACGAGCTCGAACGCCACCGAACCCAGCTGCGTGAGCGTGAGCGCGCCGCGATCGTCGGGGTGCAGGTGGGCCGAGTCGACGAACTGCACGCCCCGCGTGCGCAGCGCCGTGACCGCGGCCGACACGTCGGGCGCGGCGATGCCCACGCGCTGCAGCGTTTCGCGACCATCGTCGTCGTCCAATCCGGCCGGTTCGATCAGCTGCCACATGAAGCCGCCGCAGGGGCTTTGCATCAGCTTGCCGGCCGGCATCACGCCGAAGCGCTGGTCGTCGGGAATCTCGCTGAAGCCGAACATGCGCTCGTAGAACGCCATCCACTCGACGCTGCGCGAGAGCCCGATGTATTGCACCACGCCGAAAAAGCCGGTGCCGGCGACCGCGGGTGGCCTCGGGTCCACCGTGGGGATGGGCACGAAGTCGATGTCGTAGACCGAGAAGTCGCCGGTACGGTCCACGAAGAAGAAGTGCGAACCGCCCGGCCCATGGATGCCGGGGATGTTCAGCTCCATGGCTTGAGCATGGCTAGGCGCCTCCCACGCGCCCAGCTCGATGCAGCGCGCATGCGCCAGGCGCGCGTCCCGCACACGAAAGGCCACGGCCGAAATCACCGGGTGGCCGCCTTCGGTGGCGCTGGCACGGGCATCGTCCGGGTGCGCGTTGACCACCAGGTTCATGCCGCCCTGGCGGTACAGCATGACCTCGCGCGAACGGTGGCGTGCAACGGGACGGAAGCCCATCGCCTCCAGCACCTGCCCGAGCGCCTGCGGTCGCAAGGTGGCGTACTCGACGAACTCGATGCCGTCGAGTCCGAGCGGGTTGGGCTGCTCGGGCAGCGCTTCGCGATCGATGCTCATGCGGTTCTCCTTCAACTCACCGCGCGGCGAGCAGCCGGCGGAAGTGTTGTTCCATGCGCGCCGCATCGGCGTTCAGGCCGGTGAACAGCTCGAACGCGCCGACGGCCTGGCCGACCGCCATCGTGCCGCCGTCCACCGTGGGGCAGCCGAGCGCGCGCGCCGCCTTCAACAGCTCGGTGTCGATTGGAGAGTAGACGACCTCCGACACCCACATCGACGGCCGCAGCAGCGCGGCAGCGACCGCCATGCCGGGGAACTTGGCCATGCCGGTGGGCGTGGCGTGGATCAGGCCGGTGGCTCCAGCCAGCGCCTGCGCCGCATCGCTGTGCGAGACCACGCGGGCGCCGTGGCGCGCGTTGAGCGCTTGCTCCAACGCCTGTGCACGCGGGGGGTCGGCGTCCACCAGGCGCAGTTGCGCGGCGCCCAGGCCCAGCACCGCATCCGCGATGGCCGAGCCGGCGCCGCCGGCGCCGAGCAGCACCACGCAGCCCAAGTCGGCTTCAGGCAGTGCGCGGCGAAAGCCCCAGGCCCATCCTGAACCATCGGTGTTGTGGCCGACCAGCCGTCCGTCGCGCACGACCACCGTGTTGACGGCGCCCATGGCCTGCGCCTCGGGCGAGAGCTCGTCCAGCAGGGGCACCACTGCCTGCTTGCAGGGGTAGGTGATGTTCAGGCCGGCAAAGCCCATGATGCGCGCCGCCGTGAGCAAGGCGGGCAACTGCGCCGGCGATTCCCCTGTGCGCTCCAGGTCGATCAGCTGGTAGTGCAGGCGCAGGCCGTGGTGGCGCGCCTCCTCTTCCTGCATCGCCGGGGTGAGCGAGCGCTGGATGCCCGCGCCGATCAGGCCGGCGAGGAGCCGGTGGGTCGCCATGTTCACCCCGTGTACCCCGCCAGTCGCGGCAGCAGCAGCACGATGCCGGGCCACGCGGTGACCAGCGCGAGCGCGCCGAACATCACCAGCAGGAACGGAAACACCTCGCGCAACAGCGCGCTCAGCGGCACGTTCGCCACCTTGGTCATCATGAACAGCAGCAGGCCGTAAGGCGGCGTCACCAGGCCGATCATGATGTTCAGCACGGCCATCACGCCGAAATGCACGGGATCGATGCCCAGCGCCGTCGCGGTCGGCAGCAGCACCGGCAGGATGATGAGGATGATGGTCGAGCCCTCCAGGAACGCGCCCAGCACCAGCAGCACGAGGTTGACCAGCAGCAGGAAGCCCATGGCCGACAGCTCCAGTCCCCCGAGCGAGGCGCTGAGGGCGGCGGGGATGTTCTCGGAGGTGATCACGTAGTTGAACACCATGGCCCCGGCGATCAGCATCCCGATGGAGATGCTCATGCGTGCGCTCGACAGCAGCGCGTGGTACAGATCGCCCCAGCGCATGCTGCGGTACAGGGCGGTCGAAATCAGCAGGGCGTAGGCGGCAGCGATGCCGGCGGCCTCGGTGGGCGTGGTCACGCCGCTGTACAGGCAGCCGAGCAAGATGACCGGCAGCATCAGCGCGGGAAAGGCCTCGCGGGTGATCCGCGGCATCTCGCGCAGCGGCACTGGAAGCTCCACCGGGAAGCCGCGCCGCTTGGCCAGCAGGTAGATCATCGCCATCTGCACGGCACCCAGCAGCAAGCCCGGCAGCACGCCGCCGATGAAGAGGTAGCCGATCGACGTCCCAGACACCAGCGCATACAGCACCAGCGGGATCGAAGGCGGCAGGATCGGCCCGATCACGGCGGATACGGCGCTGAGCGCAGCAGCGAAGCTCGGCGTGTACCTGCCGTCCTTGGTCATCATCGCCTGCATCAGCCGCCCGGAGCCGGCGGCGTCCGCCAGCGCGGAGCCCGACATGCTGGCGAACACGATGCTTTGCAGCACGTTGACCTGCGCCAGGCCCCCCGGGAAGCGGCCGACGATGGCATTGCAAAAGCGCAGCAGCCGGTCCAGGATGCTGCCCGAGCTCATGATCGTGGCCGCCAGGATGAACAGCGGAATCGCCAGCAGCAGGAAGCTGGAGTAGGTGCCGTTCAAGAGCTGCTCGGCCGCCGTGCCCATGTCCATGCCCTTGAGGTACAGGTACAGCACGGAGCCGCCGATCATCGCGTGGCCGATGGGCACGCCAAGCAGGCTGAGCGCCAGAATGGCGTAGAGCGCCAGCGAAAACGGGCTGGTGAAGTTCACGGGACGGACGGCGAAGCGGGCGAGCGGCCGTCCTCCGCGCCGGGGCGGCGCAACAGCTGCGCCAGTTGGCGCAGGCTGCGCGCGATGACGGCCACGGTGAACACGAGGTAGATCGCGTACAGCACGTCCATGCGTATGCCCATGTAGGAGCTCTTCTCGACCTTCATGAAGCTCACGTAGGCGTAGGCCGCGGGCAGCGACATGCCGAACAGCACGATCACGCTCAGTGCACCGATGGCGCCCATCACCCGGCGCGTGCGGGGGCCGGCGTGCGCGGCGACGATGTCGATGCGGATCTCTTCTTCATCCTTCAGCACGAATGCCGCGCCCCAGAGTACCAGCCACAGCCACGCCGCCAGCGACACCTCGGAGGTCCAGCCCACCGGCCAGTTGAACAGGTAGCGCAAGGTGATCTGCACGATGAACGCAACGAAGATCACCGCCAGCAAGGCCGCCGCGACCGCTTCGGCGAAGCGGTGCAGCGGCGTCAGCAAGCGGCGCAGCATCCCGCCGTCACTTCATCGCGTTGATCTTGTCGAGCATGCCGGGCGGCCAGGTCTTGGCTTCGTCGGAGGACAGGTACATCTTCTGGGCGTGCTCGCGGAAGGCGGCGATGTCGGGGACGTAGACCTCCAGCCCCTGCTTGCGGAAGGTCTCGGCCAGCTCGGCCTCGCGCTTGCCGTGCTCGGCCGCACTCCAGGCGATGGCCTTGTCGGCCGCGGCCTGGAAGCTGCGCTGCTTGTCCGGCGCCATGCCCTGCCAGGTCTTCATGTTCACGGTGAGCAGGTCGAAGGCCACGAGGTGCGAGGTCAGCACGATCTGCGACATCACCTCGTAGAACTTCATGTTCTGCACGTTGGGCAGCGGATTGTCCTGGCCGTCGATCGCACCGGTCTGCAGCCCGGTGTAGGTCTCGGCGTACGCCATCGGCGTGGGATTGGCGCCGAGCGAGCGGCCCAGCATCTGCCAGGTCTCGCCGGGCGGCATGCGCAGCTTCACGCCGGCGAGGTCGGCAGGCGCGTTGACCCGCTTCTTCGGTTTCAGGCCCACGTGGCGCGTGCCGAAGAAGGTGGGCCCGAGGATCTTCACCTTGACCTGGTCCTCCACCATCTTCTTCATCTGCGCGCCCGCATCGCTGGCGAAGAAGGTGTTGAGGTGGTTAGCGTCGCGGAACAGGTAGGCCGAGGTGAGCAGCGACCAGGCGGGCACCTGCTTGGAGATGTCCTGCGGCGCGATGTTGCCCATCTCCAGGTTGTCGCGCTGCAGGGCGACCAGTTCGGTGCCCTGGCGGAACAGCGTCGAATTCAGGTGCATCTCGACCTTGAAGTCGCGCTCGATGTCCTGCGCGAACATCTTCATCATGTCGGCGCGGATGTCCTTGTCCGAGAACACGGCGGCGAAACGCAGCGTGGGCGGCGTCTGGGCCCAGGCCGGCAGGATGGCGCCGGCGGCCAGCGTGGCCCCTGCGCTCAGCAGCGTGCGGCGATCGATGGAACGGTTCATGGTGTCTCCTTGGGTCGTGAAAAGGGACGCGGACGGAATCAACCGGCCGTCGCCGGCAGGGCCAGGCGCTGCGCCAGCGCCCGGATCGCCAGCTCGTAGCCGAAGGCGCCGAAGCCGCAGATGACGCCGGTGGCGGCGAGCGACACCAGCGAGTGCTGGTAGATCGGGTCGCGCCGATGGATGTTGGTGATGTGGACCTCGGCAATGGGCTGCTCGAAGGTCTTGAGCGCGTCCAGCAGCGGGATGGAGCGGAACGAGAGCCCCGCCGGGTTGATGGCGATCGCCGCCGCCCGCTCGCGGGCTTCCTGCACCCAGTCGACCATCACGCCCTCGTGGTTGGTCTGGCGAAACTCGCATCCCAGCCCCAGTTCACCGGCCACGCGGCGGCACAGTTGCTCCACCTGCGCGAGCGTCGTGCTGCCGTAAAGCTGCGGCTCGCGCACACCCAGCAGATTCAGGTTCGGACCGTTGAGAACGTAAACGGTGGAGCTCATTGGGCTACCTTCGTGCTTCGCACTGCGGTGTTCGCCCTTGGGGCGGCCCGGCGTGCTCATGCGGCCGATTCTTCGGCGGCACCAAGAAAGACTTTCTGTTCTGGAAACCTGTTTCACAATACAGGATATGAGCGTCGCACTCGATCGCGGACTCTCGGTGCTGGAACACCTCATCCAGCATCCGCAGGGCCTGCCCCTCACATTGATCGCCGCGGAGCTGGACATCCCGCTCAGCGCCTGCCATCGCTTGCTGGGGGAGCTGCAGCGGCGCGGCTACGTTCGCCAGGCGCGCAAGCAAGGCGACTACGTGCTGACGATGAAGGTGGTGTCACTGGGGCTGGGCTTCCTCAGCAGTGCGGGCATCGTGGACGTCGCCGAGCCGCTGCTGGAGCGGCTGGCCCAGACCTCGGGCGAGCTGGTGCGCCTGTCCATCGTCGACGAGGATCGCCTCACGTGGGTCGCGAAGGCGCAAGGCACGCGGCAGACCGGCATGCGCTACGACCCGGACATGGGCATGGACGCACGGCTGTCGTGCACGGCGTCCGGCCACGCCTGGCTGATGACCTTGAGCGACGAACGCGCGCTGGAACTCGTCTCGCGGCAGGGCTTCGGCAAGCCGGCCGAATACGGGCCGAAGGCGCCGACCACGATCAAGGCGCTGCTGGGCTTTCTGCACGCGGCGCGCGTGCGCGGCTACGCGGTGATCGACGAGGTCTTCGCGCCCGGCATGGCTGCCATGGCCGCGCCGGTGTTTCGCCGCAAGGAGGTCATCGGGGTCATCAGCATCGCCGGCCCCCGCGCGCGACTGAGCGCGGAGCGCGCGCACGAACTGGCGCCTGCGCTGCTCGCCGCGGCCGCCGAGCTTGGGCCGATCAGCAATGCGTCTAGCTTGTTCGGCCGTCCTGCGCTGGGGAAAGGCTGAACGGCACCGGCGTGCCGGCCTGCGCATCCCAACCATCGACGTCGTCGTCGGTCGACAGCGCCTGCGTGCAATGGTGCGGCGTGACGAGGCGCCCGTCGGCGCCGGCAATGGCCTCGATGGCGATGCGCGGGGCGGATGACACGACCGTGCCGAAGATCGTCGCGAACGCGACGTCCGCCGCGTCGCGGCCGGTGCCGAATCGCACGAAGCCCATCGGGATCGCGGTGCCTGACGGGTCGAACAGGTACCAGCGGTCACCGACATAGGCTTCGACGTAGGCATGGAAGTCGGTCGGTCCGAGGGCCGGGTCGGCGCCGTAGTCGATGCCCGTCGTGAAACGCGCCGGAATGTTGATGGCGCGGCACAGCGCGATCATCAGGTGCGCGAAGTCGCGGCACACGCCCTGCGTTTCCAGCATCGTGTCGATGGCCGAGGTGTTGGAGTTCGACGTGTTCGACGAAAAGGTCGTGCGCTCCAGCACCCAGTCGCGAATGGCCTGCACGCGGCTGTACCCCTGCCACTGCTGGCCGAATTCGCGCATCGCGAACTTGTGCAGCCGATCCGACTGACAGTAACGGCTCGGGTAGAGGTAGCTCAGCACCTGGGGCGGCAGGCGCGCCACCGGCACCTCGCCGATCCCGCCTGGATCGGCCATGTGGTGCGAGAGATCGACGGTGGCGTCGTACGAAAGTTTCAGCGGGCCCGGCAAAGCCTTCACGCGCAGGTAGCGGTTGCGCGTCGCAGGATCGGTCTCCACCAGCGGCTGCACATCCTGGCTGAGCGTCAGCCGCTCCTGCACCACCCGCTGGCGCTCGGTGTGCGCCGCATGGATGTTGAAGATGAAGTCGCAGCCGGGCTCGGCGATGTCGTAGTCGAGCGCGAGCGTGAGCCGCAGCCTGATCATGTCAATCCAGTCCCGAGCTTCCTGATGCAGCAGTGCTCGGCGAAACGATCTCGCGCGTCACGAGTTCCCGGTAGATGCCCCCGGTTGCGACGCTGCCGGTGGTGGTCCCCTGCCCCTGCATCCGCGCCACGCAGGCCTGGCGATCATCGCCTGGCAGCGCCTCGCAGCGCTGGAGCGCATTGTTCTGGTACTGCGCCGCAGGGCCGTCGTTCAAACCTTCGCGCTTGGCCTGGGCGAATGCGGCGCCTGCTTCCTGCAGGCAGGTGGCGCGATCCTGGTTCGACTGCCCGCTCAGGCAGGCCGCTCGCTCCTGCTGGTAGCGCGCCTGCGCGTTGGCAGTGGCGGTCTTGTCGGCGGCCAACGCAGACGTGGAACCCAGCGCAACACCCAGCACGACGAACAGGGATCCGGCCGCGCGCCACGATTGAATGCAGTGGTTGTTCATGCATGACTCCTTCGATTGTTGCCTCCGATGACTCAGAGGGTGTGAATGAATCCGGCGTGCCCGAGCAGACCGTCCAAACACGCCCAATCAAGGCGCAAAGCACAGCCGTAGCTCGGGCTACGGCGAGCATTTGCAACGCAGAGTGGGCGTGTTTGGGCGGGATGAGCGGGCATGTCGGATTCGTTCACACCCTCTCAGCCTATCGCCGACTTCTGTCAGCGTCTGTCTGCTGGGTCACACAGGCTGCAACAAGCGTGACGACGGTGCGCTCCCGCTGCGACCGTCAGCGCTCAGCCGTTGCGAAACAAAAAGCTGTAGGCATTGAGCGCAGGAACGCCGCCCAGATGCGCGTACAGCACGCGCGAGCCTTTCGGAAACTCGCCGCGGCGAACCATGTCGATCATGCCGTGCATGGACTTGCCCTCGTAGACCGGGTCGGTCAGCATGCCCTCCTGCCGAGCGCACAGGCGAATGGCCTCCAGCGTGCCCTCGTTCGGAAGGCCGTACTCGGGCCCGCCATAGCGGGTGTCGAGCACCACGTCGCCCTCGGTGATCTCGCGGTTCAGGTCGACCAGCAGGGCCGTCGACTGCGCGATGCGCAAAATCTGCGCCTTCGTCTGCGCGGGCTTGGCCGAGGCGTCGATGCCGATGACCCGGTTGGCGCGACCGTCCGCCGCGAAGCCGACGACCATGCCGGCCTGCGTGCTGCCGGTGACCGAGCAGACCACGATGTAGTCGAACTTGAAGCCCAGCTGCGCTTCCTGCTGGCGCACCTCCTCAGCGAAGCCGACGAAGCCCAGGCCGCCCAGCGGATGCTCCGAGCAGCCCGCGGGAATCGCGAACGGCTTGCCGCCGGCCTGGCGCACGTCGTCCATCGCCTGTTGCCAGCTGGGGCGGATGCCGATGTCGAAGCCGGCCGCGTCCAGGCGCACGTCGGCACCGAGGATGCGCGACATCTCGATGTTGCCGACGCGGTCGTAGACGGCGTCGGAGTAGTTCACCCAGTTCTCCTGCACCAGCACGCACTTGAGCCCCAGGTGCGCCGCGACGGCGGCGACCTGCCGCGTCTGGTTCGACTGGATGCCTCCGATGGAGACCAGCGTGTCGCAGCCCTGCGCCAGTGCCTCGGGAATGAGGTACTCGAGCTTGCGTGTCTTGTTGCCGCCGAAAGCCAGGCCGCTGTTGCAGTCCTCGCGCTTGGCGAACAACTCGACCTGGCCGCCGAGGTGCTCGCTCAGTCGTTTCAGGGGGTGGATGGGCGTGGGGCCGAAGGTCAGGGAGTGGCGGGGAAAGCGCTTCAGGTTCATGGGAGCCTCGTCGGTGTGGGGACAACACAATGGTAGGAAAGCTCGTGCTTCATTGGATTGCAAATGAGGCGCTCATCACGCACCATCCGGTGGTCTTTGTCGCCTGAGAGCACTTCAGGATTTCTCCATCATGCAAAAGCAAACAACAAAAGTTCGCGCCAAGTCGAATGAGGCAGCGCCGATCGAGCTCGATCGCACCGACAAGGCGATCCTGCGCGCGCTGCAGCGCGATGCCTCCGTCTCGAACGTGGCCTTGGCGGCCAAGGTGCATCTGAGTCCGCCGGCGTGTCTGCGCCGCGTCGAGCGGCTGAAGCGCGCCGGCTTGATCAACGCCACGGTGGCGCTGCTCAACGCGCAAGCACTCGGCGCCGGGATGCTGGTGATGATCGGGGTGGTGCTCGACCGCTCCACGCCCGAGTCCTTCGCCGACTTCGAGAAAGCCGCGGCAAAGGTCTCCGGCTGCATGGAGTGCCATGTCGTGACGGGCGAGTTCGACTACTTCATGCTCGTGCGCACCCGCGACGGCGAGAGTTTCAACCGGCTGCACGCCGAGCAGCTGCTCTACCTGCCCGGCGTGCGGCAGATTCGCTCGTTCGTGGTGCTCAAGCAGGTGTTGTCGACGACGCAGATTCCGCTGTGAGCGCTGCCCGGCCGCTCCGAAAGCGCTCGGCTCCCCCTCGGGGACACGGGTCATGGCACCGTGAAGTAGAAGGCGGCACCGACCGCCGCCTGCAAATTGGTCTGGATTGCCCATCTCCGATGCCCTGGAAAGTTCCGCCGGACAGCGAGTTTGCTCCGCGCGGCGGCCGCGTGAAGATCCAGCGCAAGGGCGATTCCGGTTCGCCCCGCGTCAACGGGGCCACCAGGCGATCCAATTCGACGCTCAACTGCGGGTCGGTCTCGGTCAGACGCTTGCGGCCACCGCCGGGCTTGCGCAATCGCGAACTCACCTCAGAGTCGGGCGCTTCGTCTCGGGCCTCCAACTCGGCAAGCCCCTTGCGGATCGTTCGGCGACATCCCCGTGGCGCCGCTCACCGCACTCACGCCACCCCACCGTAGGCGCGCGCTTCGGTCGCCGCCCAATGTCGACGCGCACGCTCATCCAACACTGATGCAAGCGATCGGTACTTCGACTCACTGACCGGGGTCGGCCGAGGCCGAACCGCGAGAGATGAATCCCCCGCGCGCTCCGACACCGTCAAGCGCGGCGCGGCGCTGCTACTGCAGTCTGACCTCGCCGTCGAACGCCACGTTGAGCTGCAGCGCGGGGATCTGCAACGTCATCGTCGCGGCGAGCGACTCGACGCCGGTGATTGTTCCCGCTGCAATGGCCTTTGCCGCTGCCTGTTCGATCTCGCGCTGCGAACCGACTCCAACAGTCTTCAGGAACTTGCGAATGCTGAGATTGAAGGTCTCTTCGTCCATGATCACCTCCGACATGTCACCCGACGGCGCGTCGCGCCATCGCACGCATTCTCTGCCAATGAGCGCCCAACCGGGAAACGCCCATTCACGTGGCGCCGGCAGACGAGCGCACCATGCAAGGCCGCTTCGGATCGAAGGTCCAGTTCGGAATCAAGGCCAGGCTCACCTTGCCCGGGTTCTTCTTGTGGTTCCGACCATCGACGACTATCCTTGCCCACGGCTTCAGCCGGCGCCGGGCCGCTCGCAACGCATGAACCGGACCTGCCAAGCGGCCACCGCGGATCCGGCTCCGCCGGTCCGCCAGTGGCGCGCCCTTTGAGGGGGCGGCCGAAGGCCGTAGGGGGTGGTTCATTTCAATTCCAGCGGTCGTCCTTGACCAGGACCATGCCGCGCTCTACTTGCACCGGAAAGGTCGCCACCGGTTCGTAGGCCGGCGGCGAGAGTGCCTGGCCGCTGAGGATCGAGAAACGCGCGCCGTGGCGTGGGCAGATGATCTCGTCACCCGCCAGCTCCCCGTCGGAGAGCGTCTCGGCCTCGTGGCTGCACAGGTCCTCGATCGCGTGGTAGCGGCCGTCCACGTTGAACACCGCGATCGGCGTGCCTTCAATCTCCAGCGTGCGCACGGTGCCGGGCGGAAAGTCCTCCACCCGGGCGACGGCGACCCATTCGGCCATGTCAGATCATCCCCAGGTCCAGGCGAGCCGACTCGCTCATGCGGTCACGCGACCAGGGCGGTTCCCAGACCAGTTCCACCCGCGCGTCGTTGACGCCCTCCACCGCTTCCACAACCCCTTCCACGGTCGCGGGGAAGGTCTGCGCCACCGGGCAGCCGGGGGCGGTCAAGGTCATGCGGATCTGCACCTTGCCCGCGGCCTCATCGACGGCCAGCCCATAGACCAGGCCGAGGTCGTAGATGTTGACCGGAATCTCCGGGTCGTACACCGTGCGCAATGCGTCGATCACGCGGCGAGTCAGCCCTTGCGGTTCGGCCTCGGGCGCGAGCCCTTGCTGCTCTGCCTGTTGCAACCATTCGACAAGGCTCATGGCTTCACTCCGTGGACACCGGCCTGGTTTCGTCATGCAGCGCCGCCTGCAGGGTGTGCCAGGCCAGCGTGGCACATTTCACCCGCACCGGGAATTCGCGCACGCCGGACAGCACCTCCAGCTTGCCAAGCGGCACGGTGGCGGCTGCACCGGGGTCTGCGGTCACCAGCGCATGGAATCCCTCGAACAGTGCCTGCGCCTCGTGCTCTGTCTTGCCCTCGAGCGCCTCCGTCATCAGCGACGCCGAAGCAGTGGAGATGGCGCAGCCCGCGCCCTCGAAACTCACGGCCTCGATCACCCCGTCGACCAGCTTCAGGTACAGCGTCAGCCTGTCGCCGCACAGGGGATTGAAGCCCTCGGCGCTGCGGTTCGCACCCGCCAGCCGCCCGAAATTGCGCGGCCTGCGGTTGTGGTCGAGGATGACTTCCTGGTAGAGGTCACGCAGATCGGACATGGCCGAACACCTCCTGCGCCTTGTGAACGGCACGGAACAGCGCATCCACCTCCGAGCGGGTGTTGTAGAGCGCGAACGAGGCGCGCACCGTGGCCGGCACGCGGAAATGCGCCATCACCGGCATGGCGCAATGGTGCCCCGTGCGCACGGCCACGCCCTCGGCGTCGAGGATCGTGCCGGCATCGTGCGGATGCACACCGTCGAGCACGAACGACAGGATGCTCGCCTTGTCCTTCGCGGTGCCGATGAGGCGCAGACCCGGCACGGTGCGCGCCTGCGCCGTGGCATGGGCGAGCAATTCACGCTCGTGTGCGGCGATGGCGTCGAGTCCGACAGCGCCCAGGTAGTCGATCGCCGCACCCAGGCCGATCGCCCCGGCGATGTTCGGCGTGCCCGCCTCGAACTTGTAGGGCAGATCGTTGAAGGTGGTCTTGGCGAAGGTCACCTCGCGAATCATGTCGCCGCCGCCTTGGTACGGCGGCATCGCCTCCAGCAGCGCAGCCTTGCCGTAGAGCACGCCGATGCCGGTCGGGCCGTACAGCTTGTGGCCGGAGAAGGCGTAGAAATCGCAGCCGAGCGAGCGCACGTCGATCTCGAGGTGGGGCGCCGCCTGGGCACCGTCGATCAGCACCGCACTGCCCTTGGCGTGGGCCAGATCGACGATTCGCTTGACCGCGTTGATGGTCCCGAGCGCGTTCGACAAATGCGTCACCGCCACGAGCCGGGTGCGCGCTCCGAGCAGGCGCTCGAACTCCTCCGGCACCAGCTCGCCGTCGTCGTCGATCGGCGCGACTCGCAGCACTGCCCGGCTGCGCTCGCACAGCAACTGCCACGGCACGATGTTCGAGTGGTGCTCCATCTCGGTGATGAGAATCTCGTCGCCCGGCTGCAAGCGCTGCCCATAGCTCGCGGCCACGAGGTTGATGGCCTCGGTGGCCCCGCGCACGAACACGATTTCCTCGCGCCGCGCCGCGTTGATGAAGCGCCTGGCCGTATCGCGCGCGGCCTCGTAGGCGTCGGTCGCCTGTCGGCTCAAGGTATGCACACCGCGATGGATGTTGGCATTGAGCTCGGCGTAGTAGCGCACCTCGGCATCGATCACGCATTGCGGCTTCTGGCTGGTGGCGGCGTTGTCGAGGTAGACGAGCGGATGGCCGTGCACCCGGCGTCGAAGGATCGGAAAGTCCTCGCGCAGCCGCGCCACGTCCAACGCGGAGATCGGCGCCACCCCGCGCAGGGCATTCAGTTCGCCCGCTGCACTCTTCATGGCAGCTCCTTCACCTGCTCCGGCAGGCGACCCCGCAGCAGTTGCTCCACACGCGAGCGCAACGGCGCGCAGCTCACCCGTGAGGCAAGCTCCGCGGCAAAGGCGAAGGTCAGCAGCGCGCGCGCCGATGCGTCGCCGACCCCGCGCGAACGCAGGTAGTAGATCTGCTCGGCGTCGAGCTGGCCGACGGTGGCGCCATGGTTGCAGCGGACGTCGTCGGCGTAGATCTCCAGTTGCGGCTTGGTATCGACCTCGGCGTCGTCCGACAGCAGCAGGTTGCGGTTGGACTGCTGCGCGTCGGTCTTCTGCGCATCGGCATGCACGATCACCCGGCCGTTGAACACCGCGCGCGCAGCGCCGTCCAGCACGCCCTTGTAGAACTCGCGGCTGGTGCCGTTCGGCTGCAGGTGGTCGATGAGCGTGTGGTGGTCCATGTGCTGCCTGCCGCCGGCCATGTACAGGCCGAGCAGCGTGGCTTCGCAACCGGGCGCGGCCAGTCGGGCAACGATGCCGTTCCGTGACAGCAGGCCGCCCAGCGCGAAGGACTGCGACGTGAAGCGGCTGCCCTGCCGCTGCTCGGCGCGAATGTCGGCGATGTGGCTGCCGCGGGGACCTTCCTGCTGCAGCGTGGTGTGGGTGACCGTGGCGCCCGCAGCGGCCTCGATCTGCGTGACTGCGTTGGTGAGGTAGGCCGCATCGTTGGGGCCGACGTAGTGCTCGATGACCTCGGCGCGTGACCCGGCGCCCACGCGGACGATGTTGCGCGGCTGGATGGCCAGGTCCCCGTCGGTCGTGATGAAGAGCAGATGGATGGGCTCGTCCACGGCGCACCCTGCGGCGAGGTCGACGAGCGCCCCGTCGGCCCAGCACGCGGCGTTGAGCGCCGTGAAGCCGTTGACCGGCGCCTCGGCATCGCGGGTCAGCATCTCTTCGAAGCGCTCCGGGTGTCGCACGATCGCCGCCGCCAGGCTGCCGATCTCGACGCCGCCGCCCACGGGCCCCAAGCGCGACAGCGCCGGCGCGTGACGACCGTTGACGAACACCAGCAAGCGGCTGCCATCCAGGGCGAGCGCAGCCACCTGATCTGCGCCCACACCGTTGAGCGATGCGGGCACGAGCTTGAAGCTGCGCTTGTCGATGCTCGCCACGCTGGTGTACTTCCAGTCTTCGTCGCGAAGGGTCGGGAAGCCCAGGTCCGCGAAGCGCTCGAACGCGGCCGAACGCGTGCGCTGCAGCCACGGCAGCCGCGCACCCGCGCGACCCGACTCGAGCTGCGCGAACTGCTCGCGGTAGAGGTCTTTGTTCATCCGGGACCTCTCGACGCCCGGGCCTCGGTGTCGGCCCAGCCATAGCCGCGGCTCTCCAGTTCCAAGGCCAGCTCCGGGCCGCCGGACTTGACGATGCGCCCCTCGGCCAGCACGTGCACCTGATCCGGCACGATGCAGTCGAGCAGGCGCTGGTAGTGCGTCACCAGGATGATGGCGCGCTGCGGGCTGCGCATGGTTTCGATACCGTTGGCGACCACCTTCAGCGCATCGATGTCCAGGCCCGAATCGGTCTCGTCGAGGATCGCGAGTCTCGGCTCCAGCACGGCCATCTGCAGGATCTCGTTGCGCTTCTTCTCGCCGCCGGAGAAGCCCTCGTTGACCGAGCGGTAGAGCAGGCCGGTGTCCATCTCCATCAGCTTCAGCTTGGCCTTCACCAGCGCGAGGAAGTCCATCGCGTCCAGTTCGGGCTCGCCGCGATGCCTGCGGATGGCATTGAGCGCCGCCTTGAGCAAATAGATGTTCGCCACGCCGGGGATCTCCACCGGGTACTGGAAGGCGAGGAACACGCCTTCCCGCGCACGCTCCTCGGGCGGCATGGCGAGCAGGTCCCGGCCGGCGTAGAGCACCTCGCCGGCCGTGACGACATGGGTTTCTCGCCCGGCCAGGACATGGGCCAGCGTGCTCTTGCCCGAACCGTTGGGGCCCATGATGGCGTGCACCTCGCCGGCGAGAACCGCGAGGTCGATGCCGCGCAGGATGGGTTTGCCGTCGACCGTCGCGTGCAGGTTCCTGATCGTCAGCATCGCAGCGTCCCTTTCAGCCGATCGCCCCTTCGAGGCTCACCCCCAGCAGCTTCTGCGCTTCCGCTGCGAATTCCATCGGCAGTTCCTTGAACACCTCCTTGCAGAAGCCGTTGACGATCATCGATACCGCATCCTCCGCCGAGAGGCCGCGGCTGCGGCAGTAGTAGATCCGGTCTTCGCCGATGCGCGAGGTGGAGGCCTCGTGCTCGACGCGCGCGGTGGCGTTCTTCACTTCGATGTAGGGGAAGGTGTGGGCGGCGCATCGGTCGCCCAGCAGCAAGGAATCGCACTGCGAATAGTTGCGCGCGCCGATGGCGCTACGCGCCACCTTGACGAGCCCGCGGTAGGCATTGCGCCCGTGGCCGGCCGAGATGCCCTTGGAGAGAATCGTGCTCCTCGTGTTCTTCCCGAGGTGGATCATCTTGGTGCCGGTATCCGCCTGCTGCCAATGGTTGGTCAGCGCCACCGAATGGAACTCGCCCACCGCGTTGTCGCCCTGCAGGATGACGCTCGGATACTTCCAGGTGATCGCCGAGCCGGTTTCCACCTGGGTCCAGGAGATCTTCGAGTTCGCGCCGCGGCAGTCGCCGCGCTTGGTCACGAAGTTGTAGATGCCGCCCTTGCCGTTCTTGTCGCCCGGGTACCAGTTCTGCACCGTTGCGTACTTGATCTGCGCGCCTTCGAGCGCGATCAATTCGACGACGGCGGCATGCAACTGGTTCTCGTCGCGCATGGGCGCGGTGCAGCCTTCGAGATAGCTCACATACGCGCCCTTGTCGGCGATGATCAGGGTCCGCTCGAACTGGCCCGTGTTGCCGGCGTTGATCCGAAAGTAGGTCGACAACTCCATCGGGCAGCGCACGCCGGGTGGGATGTAGCAGAACGAGCCGTCGGTGAAGACCGCGGAGTTCAGCGTCGCGAAGAAGTTGTCG
>DATKCI010000096.1:0-10065 GCA_035513255.1 Piscinibacter sp.
CTGCTTTCGGGCTGGGCGAAGGTCTCGCTGCCGAAGCGGGAGTCGGCGACACCCTACCGCATCAACACGCCGCACTTCGATCTGCTGATCGAGGCCGGTGTGACGGCGCTGCGCATCGCCGCCGACCGAGGGCAGTTCTTCGTCGAACAGGGCAAAGCAGTCGTGCTGGCCGCCTCGGGATCAGCGGCGGATCGGGCGAGCGTCGGTCCCGGCCGCATGTACACACGCAGCGCGGATCAGGGTCAGGGCAGCATCGGGGGCAGCCCCGATCCGGCCTTCGTCGCGGACATGCCGCGCCCCATGCGCGACACCTTGCCGGCGCTGCTGCCGGCACTGAAGGCGCGCGATGTGCAACCGAAGCCGGCCGCGGATGCCGGCCCGGCCGAAACCGAGGTATGGCTGAAGGCCTTACCCGAATACCGTCAATGCTCTGCCGATGTCGCTGTACGCCGTGCGCAGCAGGCGCTGGCGCGCGGCGGTTTCGACGTGGGACCGATCGACGGGATTCTCGGCTCGCGCACCCAGAAGGCCCTGCTCGGATTCCAGCAGAGGCGCGGCCTGCCGCCCTCGGGGCAACTAGACACGCAGACGCTGAAGGCGCTGGACGAGGCGGACGGGCGCTGAGTCGGCGCGCTCCCAGAGCCCCGCCCGCAGGGCCGCTGGCGCTGGTGGCGCTCGTAGTGAACCGGAGCGCCATCCGACGCTCGCGGGGGGGTGCCGGCCGATGGCATGCACGCGATGCTCCCGAGGCTGTGACGGCCAGCAGCACGTCTGACATCAGGCGCTCTGTGGGCTGCCTACCTGTGGTTGCTTGCCTCCGTGGGGCCACCTTCCGGCGACCGATTGCTTCCGCCGCGACATCGATGAGACGGGATGCCAGGAACCTGCCTGTCGCCAATGTCAGCTGATGGCCGGTAGCGTGAGTCGACGCCGGCGCCAGTAAGCAGCCGCTCGTCACCGGCCGCGCTGTCTGCGCTGCCAGATCAGCGTGGCCGAGTTGGCCCACCCTTCACATGCGGACCTTCGCCAGCGCCCGGCTTTGCAGTCAGACCGCAGGCGCCTCCGCTCTCATACCGCAAGACTATTGTTCCAGCTATGCCGTGCACGCGCCTGGCTAGAATCTCCGGCAAGACGAGGGAGAAGGGGATGTTGCGTTTGTTCGGGCTGCCGGCGATAGCCGGCATGGTTCTCATCGTGCTCGCGGGATGCGGTGGCGGCGGAGGAGGTGCCACCGAGGACGGAAGCACACCGCCGCCCGCCGTGCAAGGACAGCTCGTGGTGCCCTCGAGCGATGGCAGCACGCAGGTGCCAGACGGCGGCGTGGTGGTGAGTCTCGTGACCATCGATGACGCAGGGATTGCGGGCAGCGCCCTCGCCACCACGACGACAGCTGTCGATGGTTCGTTCCACCTCGACCTGCCCGCGAATCGGAGCTTCGGCATGATGCTGGCTCTCGTTGCGCCCGACGGTTCCGGTGGTCAGTGGCGCGCGTATGCGCTGCAATCGGACGTCATCGTGGGTCCCGCTTCTGAAGCGGTCGTGCAGGAGATGCTCGCCGCGCGTACGAGGCGTGGGGTTGCGCTCGACGACACCGCCGCGCGCCTCGCGCGCTTCCAGTACAACGCCTCGCTGATGCTGCGGCTGCTCGCTCCCGAGACAGCGGATGCTGCTGGCGCCGTGGCCAGCTTGCGTACATGGCTGTGGGCCGACGCGGCTGCCGCCGAGGCGCTGTCGGCGCTGGGCGCCACCGGGCGGTTGCCCGCGACGCTGGGTGACATCGGGGGGCTGCTGGGCGCCGCACGCGGCGCGCAGGAGATTGACGACACGCTCTACGGCCGCACCATCCGTGTGACACGGCCCGCGGCGGCGGGGCAGTGGATGGCGACCGACTCGGCAGGGGACGAGGCCGTGCTGAGGCTCGATGCCGACGGGCTGGTCCTCGTTAGCCAGACCACTCAAGATCCGAACGCACAAGTGCTGCTGGACTTGGTGGGCAGTCATACCGTCGCGAGTGCGGCGCTCGAGCCAAACGGCACGCGGCGTCTCACGTCGCTGGAGCGTCCGACCACGGGCTACGATTTCGACGGCGACAACATCGTCGACGAGCTCCTCTACACGGTCGACCAGACAGTGCGCAGCGTCGAGACGATCGCCGCCTTCGGTACCACCGTCACCGCACTGCGCAGCGACTTCCGCACTGAGCTGACAATCCGCGGCTCGAGCGGCGGTGCGATGACGGCCGTCGAGCAGCGTAGCGAGTGGAGCATGCCTTTCGCGGGGCAGGTGCGCATCGATTCGACCGTCACGGCGACCGATCTCCTCGGCGTCACGAGCAGCGTCGTGCGCCAGTCCACGGTGCAGCGCGCCGTGCTGAACGACGTCTCATGGCCCGGCCCCGTGCGAGTGTCCGCGGTCGACATCGGCGAGGACCCTACGTATTCGTCATCGCTACTCGGCGTCAGCAACGATGATCACGTGCTGGCGCAGGCACTTCACGGCAGCGCGCAGGACTTGGTCCTGTCGGCGCGCGACTTCCTCGGCGGCACGCCGGTCGACGCGGTGCACGGGCTCACCGCCGAGCACGCCAACCGGCAGGCCTTCGTGTCGCCGGACGGCAGCAAAGTGTATGTCGCCTGGAGGCGCAACGATCTGCCCACGAGCTCATATGGGTGGACCCAGGATCCGGCGGTCGCGACCGCGGGGGGTGCGCTGATCGTGCGCTACGACGCCCGCACACTGCAGGAGGAAGCGCGCCTGACTCTTCCGCCCATCATGTCGACGCTAATCCCCGGCAAGGCGTTCGCTCGTTACCGCGTCGATGACATCCTCGTGTCACCGAACGATCCCACGACGTTCGTGGTGACGGGCGTGGACGCCCTGCTCGTGCACGGCACACGCATCGAGCCGTTGGCGCTTCAGCTGGCGAGCGCCGAACACCAGAGCAGTCCTAACTTCGCCGTCATGCAGGATGAACAGATCACCCTGCGGGGGTGGGACGGCGAACGCGACGAGATCTACTTCGAGTTTCGCAATTTCACTCCGGAAACCAGCGTCGTCGCGGTTCGCTCGGGCAGCTTCGACGTCGCCGGCATCCGGACATCGCCTACACGCATGGTGGATCTGGATCCGTCGCGCACGCACTTCGACCGCATCGGCATCGACCGCGCCTATGTGTCGGGCTTCCAGACCGTCGTCGATACGCGTACCGGGGCCGTCATCCGGACGCTCGACGACCACGCGGTCGGCGGGCCCGACATCATCTGGATGACATGCGGGTGGGCCGCAGGCGATGTGGTCTGCGTCGATTCGATGGCGGTGCATGTGCGCGACGCGGCCGACCTTGCAGAGAATCGCAACGTGTCGTTGCAGCGCGATTTGCGCATCGGCGCCGGAGCGTTGGCGCCTTCGGACCCGCTCGGCGACGTTCTGGGCTCCGGTCACCGGCAGGTGGTCGTGCTGGCACGCAACCTCAGCGATCCGCTCGGGCCGGCCGCGCCGGCACTCGCGTTCCGGCTCCAGTACTGAAAGTTCGATTGGTGATGTGCCGCAGGCGCATCCACCCACGGGCAGCCACATCTCCAGAGGCGGCCCTCGCGAGGGATCAAGAGGGCTATCAGTTAAGTTCCGCTTCCGGCATCGACCTCAGCATCACGGTGCCGGCCAGAGGCGGTCGCTCGAAGTCCGCGCCTTTCGGCGTGGGTTGAACAGCCACAGCGAAATGATCATCGGCTGCGAATCTGGCGAGGGACTTGCAGCTCCCGCTGGCGATAACTTCGGTCCATCGCATCCCAAACGCTAAACTGCTCGACCCTGAACGAATCGGTACTGGCAGCTACAAGGCGAGCGGCTTTCACAAATGGGTTGAGTATGGAACAGAGTAGCGTTGCCGTCGGAGCTTCACACGATCATCAGATTCAACAGCCATTGCGAGCAACGTTTGGGTTGGGAGAACGCGTTCGCAAAAAGTCGGGCGCCGCGTGGCAAGGCCATATCGTCGGCTGGTACAGCACGAAACTGACACCAGAGGGCTACGCCGTCGAGTCCGAAGCACATCCAGGCTCGGTGCAGATTTACCCGGTCGCAGCGCTTGAGCGCGTGGCCTAACCCTCGAGCGGACCTCCACTGGCATGGCCCGTCGAAGCTCTTAGAAGCACGTTCCGCTCCGCCGGGCCACGCCGGCGGCGGCCACTCGGCTCAAACGTTGAGCGTCTGCTTGGGGGCGCCGCATTTGGCCGCGGCTTCGGCCGCAACGGGTCGGATGCGTGAGTTCGGCGCCGTGAGAGCAGTCATTGGCCGGGCCCTGGACGGTGCTGGCCCCGCGCCGACGCTGGCTATGTCAGCAGTACCTTGGATACCGGTCGTTGGCGCCGCTGCAGGCTGGGTGGCTCAATGATCGCAATGGTGCCGAGACCGTGAGCTGGGCGTCCACCGGCGAGCGACCGGACACGCTGCATTCCTGTCGTCCGCAGAGAAGTCGGGGGCAGAAGTCGGGGGCAGGTCTAAGACTTGACCCCTCCGCGCACGCACTTCGCTCGCGCATGACCCCCTCGCTCGCGCCAAAGTCGCACACCGCTGCCCGCTACGTTGCCCGGGCTCGCGGACACAGCTCGATGGCGATTTGCAAGGTCGGGACACCGCCAGGAGGCCGGCGTCGACTTCAGGCAGCTTCAGGGTTAGTTCGACATCATCGCGGCCGCAGAGGGCGCATGCTTCGAGCTGCGCCACCGACCATCGGCCGCTTTCCTCCCGCCGCCCGTGCCCCGATGACCTTCACGCACGATGCCTTCATCAGCTACAGCCACGCGGCCGACGGCGCATTGGGGCCGGTGCTGGAGCGCGGGCTCGAGCGGCTGGCGCGGCCGACCTTCAAGCTGCGCGCGATCGATGTCTTCCGCGACCAGACCAGCCTGTCGGCCAGCCCCGGTGTCTGGAGCGGCATCGTCGACCACCTGGCGGGCTCGCGCTGGTTCATCCTGCTCGCCTCTCCGCGTTCGGCGGCGTCGACCTGGTGCCAGAAAGAGATCCGGTGGTGGCTCGACACCCACGGTACCGAGCGCCTGCTGCTTGTGCTGACCGAAGGCGCCGTCGAGTGGGACGACGACGCGGACGACTTCGACTGGGCCCTCACCACCGCGCTGCCGCGCGAGTTGGTGGCCGGACGCTTTGCGGAGGTGCCGCTCTATGTCGACCTGCGCTGGGTCCGCGAGGCTGGCGCGCCCGACGCGCGCGACCCGCGGCTGCGCGCAGCCTGGCTGGACTTGGCGGCACCGGTGCGCGGCGTGCCGAAGGACCAGCTCGACGGCGACGACGTGCGCCAGCTGCGACGCACGCGCTGGCTGGCCCGCACGGGCGTGGCGCTGATTGCCATGGCCGCCGCCTTGGCCGCCTGGCAGGCGGTGGAGGCCACGCGGCAGCGGCGCCAGGCCGAAGCCGAGCGGGAGCTGGCCGTGTCGCGCCAGTTGGCTGCGCAGGCGAGCGCGCTGCGTGTGCGCGAGCCGGTGCTGGCCTTGCTGCTGGCGGCGCAGTCGCACGCCATCGCCCCGACGGCCGAGGCGCAGTCGGCGCTGATCGAGCTCGCACGGTCGTTGCCCTTCGAGCGTCTGCTCGAGCACGAGCTCGCGCTGTCGTCGCTCATCGCGCGGTCCGAAAACGTGGGCGAAGGCACGCTCAACAAGGGTGGAATGATCTGGGCGGGTGATGCCGGCGGCCAGGTCTGGCGGCTGCAGTTGCCCGCCGGCGCGTGGACCCGCATCGCCGAAGGCCGCGGTGGGCTGCTCGCCGGCCCGTCCGCGATGGCGGTGTCGCCGGACGGGCGAACGGTTGCTCTCGGCGGCTATGGCGGCAGCGTGCGGCTGCTGGCCGATGGCGTCGCCACGCGGTCGGTGTCGTCGCCGCTCGAGAAGGAACAGATCATCCTCGGCCTCGACTTCAGCCCCGACCAGCGCCTGCTCGCCATCGCCGGGCAGGTGCTGGACCGGCCGTCCGACAATGGCTTCGCGCTGCTACACGACCTGACGACCGGCGCCCAGCGTTTCGTGCCGGGAAGCAGCGGGGCCTCGCGCGTGCGGTTCTCGCCCGACGGCCGCTGGCTGGCCATCGGCGGCGACCGCGGCGAACTTGCCCTGCAAGCCCTGCGGCCCGGTGACAAGCCACCCGTACTTCAGGCCAGCCGAGCGGGCACAGTGGCCGACATCGCGTTTGCCGACGGGGGGCGCCGGCTGTTCGTCGCGTGGTCCTTCGGCCACATCGACATCCTCGACACCGCGACTGGCCAGCGCACCGATACGCTGCTGTCCATCGACAACGGCGTCATCGAGGGCATGGCCGTGGCGGCCGACGGCCGCATCGTCGTCACGAGCCACGGCGACGGCAGCGTCAGGCGCTGGTCGCGCAGCCCGATCGGCGGTCACTGGGAATCGCGCGAGCTGTATCGCCATCCGAGCGCGCCACGCGGCGTGGCCTTGCTCGATGAGGGCAGCCGCGTCGCCTCGGTCGACAGCGATGGCCGGCTGGCGGTGGCGCGGGACCTGCACCTGGCGGCGCCGCTGCGGCTGCAGTGGCAGTCCAAGGTGGACGTGCAGCAGGCGTGGCTAGCCGACGCTCAGGGCCGCATCGGCCTTGGCACGCCACAGGGGCCGCAGTGGATAGCCCCGGGCTCGCGCGGCGTGCAAACTGCCGCGACCGGGAGCGCACCGCCGGCACCCGTGGGACCGCTGTTCGACGTGCTGGCGCGGCACGGCGAGAGGGCCGTGCGCCGGCAGGTGCAAGGGGCGGTGCTGGAGGGGCCCGGCGGCACGCGGCCGCTGGCGGTCGGGGCTCCCGTGGCGGCGGCTGCGTTCTCGGCCGACGGGCGGCTCGTCTACACGTTGGCCCTGCAGAAGGTCCGCGCGTGGCATGCCGACTCGGCCGAGCCGGTTGGCGCCGAAGCGACCGTCGGCGAGCAGGCAGGCCGGCTGGTGGCCAGCCCGGACGGCCGCTGGCTGGCCGTCGTGCACGCGAAGCCCCTGCAGATCGAAAAGCTGGCGCGCGGCGTGCGCCGCGCGTCCTTGTCGATCCTTGCGCTGCCGGACCTGCAGCTGCGGGTGCAGCAGGCCGAACTGGACACCGACGAAAACGACTTCGCCGGCCCTGAGGCGATCTTCGGCCCGGACGGACGCGCGCTCGTGCTCGTCGGCCAGTCGCGCCTCAACCTGTGGGACCTGGGGTCGATGCGCCGTGTGGAGGCAGCCGCGCCCATCGGCGACGGCGTCAAGGTGCTTGGCTTCCTGAACGGGCGCTGGCCCTTGTGGCTGGTGGACACCGCGGCCGACCGGCTGCTGACGCTCGACCTGCAAGCCGACACGCTGGCCGACTGGGCCTGCACGCTGTCGGGCCGCGCGCTCACCCACGCCGAGTGGACGCGCTTTCTCGGCAGCGGCCGTCCGTACGCGCCGCGCTGCCGGGCGCGGCCTTGACTGCAGGGCAAAAAGGCAAGACTTGACCTCCTCGCTCGCGTGCGGGACGGAATGACGAGGCGGGGTCCCCCCGCAAAGACGCATCAGGGCCGCGCAGTCATTGCCGAACGAGCGCTAGTCTCGACCCGGCGGGTTCTCCAAGGGGGCCGACTGCCGCAGCGCCGTCAGGTAAGTCTCCGTCTGATGCTTGCGCAGCCGCCACTTGCCGTCCTGCAGCGCCCAAACGTCCGGCGAGGTCCGGGGATCGAGCTGCATGTAGTCTTCGACGCCGGTGGGCTTGAAGCCCAGCGCCTCATAGGCCTTGATGGAACCTTGGAGCGGCACGAGCTTCAGCCTGCCTTGGTGGCCGGACTGCTCCGCCAGCGTCGCCGCCTGCTCCATCAGCGCGCCGCCGGCGCCGGTCGACCCTGGGTGGGTCGCGATCGTGCTCACCTCGAAGTGCTCACCCACCTGGCTGAGAGTGATCACGCCGTCCAGTCGTCCACCGACGAAGTAACCCAGGTTGTGCTCGTCGGGTTCCGAGGCCAGGGCGAGAATTTTCAAGGCATCCGAGATGCGATTGCGAGCATCGGAAGGCATGCCATCGAAGTTGGCCGTGGGCTTCTCCCACGCTTGTATGTCGCGGCGAAGCTGCTTGATCAGGGCGGCGAACTGCTCTTGCGGAATCTCGCGCACCGGCGCGTCCATCGACGCGATCGACGCATCGATCTGCTTGCCGCCGTCTGCGGCCTTCGCCTTCAGCAACTGCTTGGCGGAGAGGGCGTTCGCCGCTGCGGGGCTCGCCAGCGTCACCTCGGCATGGGTCGGTGAGACGTCCGCGAGTGCGCCACCTGTGGGAGCAGTCGTGGCAGGCGCCACGCGGCTCTCCCAATTCGAATGGGTGCGTGCGATCGTCACGCCCAGGATCGTCCGCCGGCTCCTGAAGTCGTCGACCGTCTTCGGCGGCTTGGGCGCACCTGGCAGCGGTGGCTCGGTTCTCAACGGCCGGTCGGCGACCGTGTTCGACGACGGGTTGTTGGCGTCGTTCTTGAAGTACACGTGATAAGAAGTTCCGGGAATCTTCATGGAAGTCAGCTGTCCAGAAAAAGTCGATTGAAGCAGGCGGCGCATCGATCGCGTGCAGCAAAGCGAACGCCTGAGCGCCATCGCGAAATGCTGACGATTGATGAGACATCGCGCTGCCCGCTCGACTGCCCTGCGCTGCCGGTGAACCTGCCGACTGGAACGTCATTGCTCAACGTGCACGAGCGGTTCGTGGAGCATCTCGAGGAGTACATGTTGAGGTGCGCGACAGAGGGAACCTAGCCTTTGCTGCGCACGATCGACGGGCGCACGTCCCCGCGCATTGAAAGTTTACGGGGCAGTCAGTCTTCTTCGGCTGCAGAACAATCGCTTCGCTGTCCACGAGCACCCGCTGTCGCCCATTGACAAGAATCGCGTTCACCAATCGATTGTTGAAGGTGCTGCATGGGCCGAATTAACCGCTCCCCGACTCCTGAACTCATGGTAGTGGACGAGCCTGCCGCGTTGCAATCAGACAGCCCGCAAGAGGTGCAGCTATCGGCTGGAAACCCTTTGAAGCGGCGCCGATCGTCGTCTGACGACGTTGCGGGGCGGCGCCCGCCTCCCGCGGACCCCTCGCGAGCGTCGAGCAGCGCAACACCTGCCGCAAGTCAGTTGGCAACACCTGCCACGGCCCTGCCCTCGATTCGGAACGTGCAACCTGGTGAAGCACAAGTCGCTGCGACAGAGATGCTCGCGAGCCTCAAGGAGTGGCCGGTAAAGATGGTCACCAATACCGCTGAAGAACAGGAGTGGAACGCGAGGCTGCTCGACACGCGAATGATGCTGAGCTCCATCAAGAAGCACGCCCATAGCTCCGACTCGGCCGTTGCTTGCCAATTCGAAGGCCAGCCTGTCGGCCTGGCTTTGATCAGCGTGTCGGGAGAACTCGAGGCCCACGAAGATCTCGATCACAGCAAGGGCGTGGTTGTCGACTACCTCGTCACCCATCCCGGAACCACGGGCGTCGGGGGCGCGCTGATCGAGCAGATCGTAAACACCTCGAACGAGTCCGGCCTCGAAGGCCGGGTTCAGCTGTCTCAGGTGAGCACCAGCGGCAAGGCTGCGTACCTGGCACTTGGCTTTGTCGAGGAGGGCGGGCTGAAGATGACCTTGACGCCGTCGGCCGAGCACAACCAGGACCGCTGGACCCAGCAGGACGGGCAGTGGCGCCTGAAGAAGTACGCGTCGAAGCCGCTGCTGGCAACGTGAACTTCACGTCATCTCAAATGGCGAACGCCGCCAACCTCACAGCTTGCGGCGTTCGTTTTCATGCTCTTGATGGCCATCGTTGGGTCGACCGAAACCGCTGCGGCCGACGGCCTGTACCCAAGTCATGTCAACCGGTGGCCGGCTTCCAGTCCTTGTCCTTGAACTCGATGAGCACCATGCGCGAGCCGGCTCGGTGCCGACTCCCAGCGCGGCCAGCCACATCAAGGCCTCGCGGCGGCTGCCCTGCGCCACGCCGCAATCGCATCGCATCGACTTCTTCATGGGACGTCCTCCAGTCACATCTGCCGAAAGAGGTGGTGATGGTGCTCGCTCACCG
>DATKCI010000097.1:0-13221 GCA_035513255.1 Piscinibacter sp.
TGTTCGGGCAGGCGGGCATGGAGTTTCCGAGTGGCCGCGTCATCGGCGCGTTCGATGGCTTCCATCTCGTCCGGATTCTCTTCCGCGTAGGCGAGCGCTTCGTAAACCGCGGCCAGCGGGATGTCATAGGCCCCCGCGATCTCCTCGGGCGCCTCCCCGGAACGATGACAATCGAGAATCGTGTAGACCCGGATGCCTGTCTGCCCGATTTCTGTGTCACCATTCGGCTTCTTAACCAGATGGCGAAAAGCGATAGTCATACGTACCTGCCGGTAGTTTAGCAGCCTCCGGTGCGGCCCTCACCCTGACCCTCTCCCAGAGGGAGAGGGAATGAAAGAGGTGTGCGGCCCGCCTCTTGCTTGATCCGGCGCCGCAGTGGTCGCCGTGCCGTGAGCCGGCAGCGAGCATGCGACCCGCTTTCCCTTCCGCTTGCCACGTGCCCCATCTCGCTTCGTCGCTTCACCCCGTTTCGCCCTCCGCCCCGCCGCACCTGACGGCCCGCGGCTTGGCGTGCCGTCGAGGAAGCCGGCTGCTGTTCCACGGGCTCGCCTTCGACGTCGGCGCCGGCCAGGTCGTCTGGGTTCGCGGGCGCAACGGCAGCGGCAAGACCAGCCTGCTGCGGCTGGCCGCCGGCCTGTCGTCGCCCGAGCAGGGGGAGATTGGCGGCCACGGGACGGCAGTCGAAGGACCGCGGTGCGTGTTCATCGGCCACACGAACGCGCTGAAGGACGACCTGCGCGTCGACGAAGCCCTCGCCTTCCTGCTGCGCATTCACGGCCGCCCGTCGGACGCCGCCACCGTTCAGGCGGCGCTGGAACCGTGGGGCATGCTGAGCCGGCGCACCGCGCCAGTGCGCACCTTGTCCCAGGGCCAGCGCCGGCGCGTGGCGCTCGCGCGGCTCGCCGTCGAGGACGGCACGCTGCCGTGGATCCTCGACGAACCCTTCGACGCGCTCGATGCCGACGGCGCCGAGCGCCTGAGCGGCCTGCTTCACGCGCACCTGCGGCGCGGCGGCGGCGTGCTGCTGAGCAGCCACGTGCCTCTGAACGCCGCGCTGCTGCAGCCGATCGAGATCGACCTCGATCGCTACAGCTGAGGGCCGCCCCGATGCGTGACCTCTTCTTCGCCGTGCTGATGCGCGACCTGCGCCTTGCGATGCGCCGCCGCATCGAAGCCGGGCTGCCGATCGTGTTCTTCGTCGTCGCCGCGAGCCTGATTCCGCTGGGCGTCGGGCCGGAGCCGCAGACGCTGCGCGAGATTGCGCCTGGCGTCGTCTGGGTGTGCGCGCTGCTGGCCGCGATGCTGTCGGTGACCAACCTGCATGCCGGCGATTTCGCCGACGGCTCGCTTGAACAGATGCTGCTGTCGGGCCAAAGCGCCGTCGTGATCGCTGCCGCGAAGGCGGCCGCGCATTGGCTGGTCACCGGCTTGCCGCTGGTGGCTGCCGCGCCGCTGTTCGGCCTGCTGTTCGGCATGCCGGCCGAATCGGTCGGGGTGCTGGCCTTCACGCTGCTGCTGGGCACGCCGGTGTTGAGCCTGCTCGGCTCGGTGGGCGCGGCGCTCACGCTCGGTCTGCGCAGCGCCGGGATGCTGATCGTGCTGCTGGTGCTGCCGCTGGCGGTGCCGGTGCTGGTCTTCGGCGCCGCCGCGGTGGCGGCGGTCGAAGGCGGCCAGCGCCCGAACGCGCACTATTCGATCCTCGGCGCGCTGCTGATCTTCACGGCGCTGACCGCGCCGCCGGCCGCCGCGGCGGCGTTGCGCCTGTCGGTGGAGTAGCCGATGGCCCGCATCGCCTGGACCACCTTCGCCGCACCGTCGCGCTTTTATGCGCTGGCCGGCACGCTGCTGCCGTGGCTATGGGCGGCGGCCGGGGCGCTGGCGGCCGCCGGGCTGTGGATCGGCTTCTTCGTCGCGCCGACCGACGCGCAGCAGGGCGAGGCCTACCGCATCATCTTCATCCACGTGCCGGCCGCGTGGATGTCGATGTTGATCTACCTCGTGATGGCCGGCTGGGCGGCGGTGGGCTGGATGTTCAACGCGCGCATGGCCTTCATGCTGGCGCGCGCGCTCGCGCCCACCGGCGCGATGTTCACGTTCGTCGCGCTGTGGACCGGCGCCTTGTGGGGCAAGCCGACCTGGGGCACCTGGTGGGTGTGGGACGCGCGGTTGACCTCCGAGCTGATCCTGCTGTTCCTCTACCTGGGATTCATCGCGCTGACCGAAGCGATCGACGATGTGCGGCGTGCCGACAAGGCCGGCGCATTGCTGGCGATCGTCGGCGCGGTCAACGTGCCGGTGATCTATTTCTCGGTGCGCTGGTGGAACACGCTGCACCAGGGCGCGTCGGTCAGCCTGACGGCCGCGCCGAAGATGGCCAGCACGATGCTGACCGCGATGCTGCTGATGACGTTTGCGTTCTGGGCCTACACGTTCGCGGTGGTGTTCATGCGAACACGCGCGGTGGTGCTGGAGCGCGAACGCGACGCGGACTGGGTGCGCGCAGCCATGCAGGAGGCGGCATGAACCGTAGCCCGGATGAAAAGCACGACCGACGAAGTCGCCGCAGCAAGTGCTGCGGCATCGCGAAGCGATGGTCGGGGTTTCGCCAAATCCGGGGTCCGGCGCATCGCGGACCGCTGCTCCCGGATTTCATCCGGGCTACGAGGAGACCTTCACCTTGAACTGGGGCAGCGCGTCGGCGTTCTTCGAGATGGGCGGCTACGGCCTCTACGTGTGGGGGTCCTACGCGGTCACCGCGGCCGCCATGGCGATCGAGCCGTGGCTCGCCGTGCGCCGGCGCCGCCGTGCGGCCGCCGAGGCGACGGTCGAGGGGTCCGCGCCATGACGCCGCGCCGCAAACGCATCGCGATCGTCGCCGGCATCGTCTGCGCCGTCGGCGCGGCGACCGCGCTGGTGCTCAACGCGTTCCAGAGCAACCTCGTGTTCTTCTATTCACCGACGCAGGTGGCCGCGAAGGAGGCGCCGGTCGGCCGCACGTTCCGCCTCGGCGGCCTCGTGGAAGAAGGCAGCGTGCGGCGCGACGGCGTGGCGGTGCGCTTCGTCGTGACCGACACCGCGGTGACGATCCCGGTGCAGTACCAGGGCATTCTTCCGGACCTCTTCAAGGAGGGCAAAGGCGTGGTCGCGCAGGGGCAGATCGGCGCCGACGGCGTGTTCGTCGCACGCGAGGTGCTCGCCAAGCACGACGAGAACTACATGCCGCCCGAAGCGGCCGAGGCGTTGAAGCGCGCGGCCGACGCGAAGGAGGCGGCGCAATGATCCCCGAGCTCGGCCAGATCGCCCTGCTGCTCGCGCTCGCAGTGGCGCTGATCCTCGGCACGCTGCCGCTGATCGGCGCAGCGCGCGGCCGCGCCGACTGGATGGCGCTCGCGCGGCCGGCGGCGCAAGCGCACTTCGTGCTCGTCGCGGTGGCCTTCGTGTGCCTGACGATGAGCTTCGTCGGCAACGACTTCTCCGTGCTCTACGTCGCCTCCAACTCCAACAGCGCGCTGCCGCTGGCCTATCGCATCGCCGCGGTGTGGGGCGGACACGAAGGCTCGCTGCTGCTGTGGCTCGCGATGCTCGCGCTGTGGATGCTCGCGGTCGCCGCGTTCAGCCGCCACCTGCCGGCGCCGGTGATCGCTCGCATCCTCGCGGTGATGGGGCTCGTCGCCGTCGGTTTCCTGCTGTTCATGCTGGCCACATCCAACCCGTTCGAGCGCCTGTTCCCGGTGCCGGCCGACGGCCGCGACCTGAACCCGCTGCTGCAGGACCCCGGCATGGTGTTGCACCCGCCGATGCTGTACATGGGCTACGTCGGCTTCTCGGTGGCGTTTGCATTCGCGGTCGCCGCGCTGCTCGGCGGCGACCTGAACGCCACCTGGGCGCGCTGGACGCGGCCGTGGACCACGGCGGCGTGGAGTTTCCTCACGATCGGCATCATGCTCGGCAGCGTGTGGGCCTATTACGTGCTCGGCTGGGGCGGCTGGTGGTTCTGGGACCCGGTCGAGAACGCCTCGTTCATGCCGTGGCTGGCCGGCACCGCGCTGATCCATTCGCTGGCCGTCACCGAGAAGCGCGGCGCGTTCAAGTCGTGGACCGTGCTGCTCGCGATCGTCGCGTTTTCGCTGTCGCTGCTCGGGACCTTTCTCGTGCGCTCGGGGGTGCTGTCGTCGGTGCACGCCTTCGCGACCGATCCCGAGCGGGGTCTCTTCATCCTCGCGTTCCTCGCCGTCGTGATCGGCGGCTCGCTCGCGCTGTATGCCTGGCGCGCGCCGCAGGTGGGCCTGGGCGCGCGCTTCGACCTCGCATCGCGCGAGGCGATGCTGCTCGGCAACAACGTGATGTTCGTCGTCGCGATGTTGTCGGTGCTGCTGGGCACGCTGTACCCGCTGCTGCTGGACGCGTTGGGCATGGGCAAGATTTCGGTCGGGCCGCCGTACTTCGACACGGTGTTCGTGCCGCTGATGGTGCCGGTGGTGTTCCTGCTCGGCATCGGCCCGCTCGCACGCTGGAAACGCACCGAGCTGCCCGAGCTCGCGAAGCGCCTGCGCTGGGCCGCCGCCGTGGCGGTGGTCGCGGCGCTCGCCACCGGATGGGCGGCAGGGCGCATCGCGCCGGGCGCGACGCTCGGGTTCCTGATGGCGTACTGGATTGCCGCGTCGATCGCGACCGACCTGTGGGAGCGTGTGCGCGGCAACGTCGTCGGCCGCCTGCGGCTGTTGCCGCGGGCGATGGTCGGCATGATGCTGGCGCACCTCGGCGTGGCGGCGTTCGCGTTCGGCGTCAGCATGGTCAACACCTACCAGGTGGAGCGCGACGTGAAGATGGCAGTGGGCGACAGCACCGAGGTTGCCGGCCACGTGTTTCTGTTCCGCGGCCTGAAGAACGTGCGCGGGCCCAACTACGACGCCGTGCAAGGCCTCATCGAAGTGAGCCGCGACGGGCGCCCGGTCGTGCTGCTGCGGCCGGAGAAGCGCGTGTACCGCGTGCAGAAGAACCCGATGACCGAGGCCGCGATCGACCGTGGGCTCACGCGCGACCTGTACGTGTCGCTCGGCGAGCCGGTGGCCGGCGGCGGGTGGATCGTGCGCGTGTACTACAAGCCCTTCGTTGGCTGGATCTGGGGCGGCTGCGTGCTGATGGCCTTGGGCGGCGCGCTGGCCGTCGCCGACCGGCGCTACCGCGTGAAGCGCGAACAGGAAGCCGGCGCCGCAGTGGGGGTGACGGGATGAAAGGCCTGCGCTTCATCGTGCCCCTGGGTCTGTTCGGCGTGCTCGTCCTCTTTCTGTGGCGCGGGCTGGCGCTGGACCCGCGCGCCGTGCCGTCGCCGCTGATCGACAAGCCGGCGCCGGCGTTCGCGCTGACGCGGCTGGACGATCCGGGCCGCATGGTGCGGCGCGACGACATGCTCGGCCGCGTGTGGGTGCTCAACGTCTGGGCCTCGTGGTGCGCTGCCTGCCGCGACGAACACCCGACGCTGCTCGCGTTCGCGCGCACCGACGCCGTGCCCCTCGTCGGTCTGAACTACAAGGACACACGCCCCGAAGGCCTGCAGTGGTTGAGCCGCTTCGGCGACCCGTACCTGCTGTCGGTGTTCGATCGCGACGGCAAGGTCGGCATCGACTTCGGCGTCTATGGTGTGCCGGAGACCTTCGTCATCGACAAGCAGGGCCTCATCCGCTTCAAGCACGTCGGGCCGCTGACGCAGGAGCTGGTCGAGACCCGCATCCGGCCGCTGCTGAAAGAACTCGATGTCTAGGTTTCTCGCCGCGCTGCTGCTTGGTTTGCTGTCGCTGGCCGCGGCGGCGAAGGACGCGCCTGCCGCTGCCGCCGACCCGGCAATCGAAGCGCGCATGCTGCAGATTGCGCAGGAGCTGCGCTGCCTCGTCTGCCAGAACCAGACGATCGCCGACTCGAACGCCGGCCTCGCCGTCGACCTGCGCGAGCAGGTGCGCACGCTGCTGCGCGAGGGGCAAAGCGAAACGCAGATCCTGCAGTACATGACCGACCGCTACGGTGACTTCGTGCTGTACCGCCCGCCGGTGAAGGGCGCGACGCTCGTGCTGTGGTTCGGGCCGGCGCTGCTGCTCGTTGGCGGGCTGGCCGCGCTGGTGCTGCTGCTGCGCCGGCGCGCGCGCCTCGGCGACGAGCGCTTCGAGCTCGACGAACTCGATGCCGCCGAGCAGGGAGGTGCACGATGATCGCCTTCGTGTTGTCGGCCGCGGGCCTGGCCGTGCTGGCGGCCGGCTGGGCTACACGCCCGCTGTGGTGGCGGCAACCTGAGACGGGCGCCCGCTCGGCTGGCTTGGCCGCTGCGCTCGCGATCTTCATGTTCGGCGTGGCCGGTGGTGGCTACCTCTGGGTCGGCTCGCCCGGACAGCTGTCGGCCGACGCCGCGGCGACCCGCGCGGCGGCGCCCGCCTCGCCGCGCGACGCGGTGGCCCGTGCGCAGACGGAGCAGATCGCCGCAATGGTCGAGCGGCTGGCCGAGCGCCTGAAGACGCAGCCCGACGACCCCGCCGGCTGGCAGATGCTCGCGCGCTCGTACACGGTGCTCGGGCGGCATGCGCAGGCCGTGGAGGCTTATCGGGCGGCGAACCGGCTGCAGCCGGACAACGCGACCGTGCTCGCCGATCTGGCCGTCGCGCTGACGCTCGTCAACGGCCGCAACACACAAGGCGAACCGGCCGCGCTTGTCGAGCGGGCGCTGACGCTCGACGCGAAGAATACGAAGGCGCTGGCCTTCGCCGGCATGGTCGCGTTCGACCGCAAGGACTATTCCACCGCGGTCCGGCGTTGGGAGGCGCTCGCGCGAATCGAACCCGCCGGCAGCCCCTATGCGCAGCAGATTGCCGGCAGCATCGCACAGGCGCGCCAGCTCGCCGGCATGCCGCCCGCGAAGTAGGCACTAGCGCGAGGGAGGGGCCCCTACAATCCGCGGCCCACCCGCTGCTTCCTCTTCTGATGTTCAAGAACACGCTCGTCTACCGCATCGGTCCCTGGGACCCGCCCGCTCTCACTGCGCTCGAAGACCGCCTCGCCGCCGCCCGCTTCACCGAGTGCGGCGCCACGCAGATGGAATCGGCCGGCTGGGTCGAACCGCGCGGCGAAAAACACGGACCGCTGATCGAAAGCGTCGGCGGCCAGTGGATGCTGAAGCTGTGCACAGAGACCAAGGCCGTGCCCGGCGGCGTCGTGCGCAACCAGCTCGAGGAACGCCTCGCGAAGGCCGAAGCCGAGACCGGCCGGCGCCCCAAGGGCAAACACGCGAAGGAAATCAAGGAAGACATCGTGCATGCGCTGCTGCCACGCGCCTTCCCGAAGCGCACGACGACGCCGATCTGGATCGACCTGCGTGCGCAGCTCGTCATCATCGGCGCCGCAAGCATGAAGAAGGCCGACGCGATCGTCACGCGGCTCGTCGAGTTGCTCGGCGGAGGCATCGTGCTGCGGCCGCTGCAGACCGAGCTGTCGCCGGCGACCGCGATGGCCGAGTGGCTGAAGCAGAAAGAAGCGCCGCCCGGGTTCAGCATCGACCGCGAATGCGAGCTGAAGCAACCTGACAGCGAGAAGTCGACGGTGCGCTACGCCCGCCACACGCTGGAGATCGACGAGGTGGCCGAGCACATCGGCCAGGGTAAGCTGCCGACACAGGTCGCGATGACCTTCGGCGGCCGTGTGTCTTTCGTGCTGACCGAAGCGATGGCGCTGAAGAAGATCAAGCTGCTCGACGTCGTGCTCGAAGGCGCCGGAACGGCCGGCAAGCAGGACAACGGCTTCGACGCCGACGTGGCGATCGCCACCGGCGAACTCGGTCCGCTGATCGCCGGGTTGGTGGAGGCGCTAGGCGGGGAGCTGGAGCGGGAGAAGCCGCCCGAGGCACTCGCCGCGTAGGCGGATGTCTGCTCCCTCTCCCTTTGGGAGAGGGCTGGGGTGAGGGCCGCGGCGCCGGCGAACATCGGCTGCCCGTCCACCGCCCCGCCCTCACCCTACCCTCTCCAAGGGCCGCTTCGTGGGGAAAGACTCAGGGTCTGTAGCCCGGATGAAATCCGGGGTTGTGCGGTGGCGAACCAACGCCGCTCCCGGATTGCATCCGGGCTACTAATGCGACTCCCTCGGCACCGCATCCCCGCGGCATCCGCGCAGGAAGTCGAGGTCGGCCCCTTGATCCGCCTGCTGGACGTGCTCGACGTACAGGCGCGCATAGCCTGATGTCGGCATCACCGGCGCCCGCCACTCGGTGCGGCGGCGTTCGAGCTCTTCTTCCGGCACCTTCAGTTCGAGCTTGCGTTCGGCCACGTCGAGCTCGATCAAATCGCCGTCGCGCACCAGCCCGAGCACGCCGCCGATGGCCGCTTCGGGGGCGACGTGCAGCACGACGGTGCCGTAGGCGGTGCCGCTCATGCGGGCGTCGGAGATGCGCACGATGTCGGTGATGCCCTGCTGCAGCAGCTTTGGCGGCAGGCCCATGTTGCCGACCTCGGCCATGCCGGGGTAGCCCTTGGGGCCGCAGTTCTTCAGCACCATCACGCTGTCGGCGTCGATGTCCAGCGCGGGATCGTTCACGCGCTCCTTGTAGTGCTCGATGCTCTCGAACACCACCGCACGGCCGGTGTGGCGCATCAGGTGCGGGCTCGCGGCCGACGGCTTGATCACCGCGCCGTTCGGCGCGAGGTTGCCGCGCAGCACCGCGAGGCCGCCCTGCGCGACCAGCGGGCGGTCGATCGGGCGGATCACCTCGTCGTCGAAACATTCGGCATCGCCGACGTTGTCGCGCAGCGGCGTCAAGGCGACGCTCGGCGCGTCCCCGTGCAGCAGCCCGGCCGCGAGCAGCCGCTGCATCACAACCGGCAGGCCGCCGGCGTAGTAGAAGTCCTCCATCAGGTACTCGCCCGACGGCATCAGGTTCACGAGCGTCGGCACGTCGCGGCCGAGGCGGTCCCAGTCGTCGAGCGTCAGCTCCACGCCGACGCGGCCGGCGACGGCGAGCAGGTGCACGACCGCGTTGGTCGAGCCGCCGATCGCGCCGCAGACGCGGATCGCATTCTCGAAGGCCTCGCGCGTCAGGATGCTCGATGGCCGGACGTCGCGGTTCACGAGCTCGACGATCTGCCGCCCGGCCCGCTGCGCAAGCTCATAGCGCCGCGAGTCGACCGCCGGAATCGCCGCGTTGCCCGGCAGCCCGATGCCCAGCGCCTCGACCATGCAGGCCATCGTCGAGGCGGTGCCCATCGACATGCAGTGGCCGGCCGAGCGCGACATGCAGCTCTCGGCCTGCATGAACTGCGCGTTCGTCATCTCGCCGGCTTTCACCGCCTCGGAGAACTTCCACACGTGCGTGCCCGAGCCGATGCGCTGGCCGCGGAAGCGGCCGTTCAGCATCGGCCCGCCCGAGACGACCAGCGCCGGCAGGTCCACGCTCGCCGCGCCCATCAGCGTCGCCGGCGTCGTCTTGTCGCAGCCGGCCAACAGCACCACGCCGTCGAGCGGATTCGCGCGGATCGTTTCCTCGGTGTCCATGCTCGTCAGGTTGCGGAACAGCATGGCGGTCGGGCGCATCAACGTCTCGCCGAGCGAACTCACCGGAAACTCGAGCGGCAGGCCGCCGGCCTGCAGCACGCCGTGCTTGACCCGCTGCGCGAGTTCACGGAAATGGTGGTTGCAAGGGGTTAGCTCGGACCAGGTGTTGCAGATGCCGATGACCGGCCGCCCGTCGAAGCTGTCGGGTGGCAAGCCCTGGTTCTTCATCCAGCTTCGGTGCATGAAGCCGTCTTTGCCGGTGTCGCCGAACCACTGCTGCGAGCGGCGCTTGGCCTTCGCGTCCGACATGGATGCCCCTTCTGTCAACACGCCGCGGCGTGCCGTGGGGCCCGCGTCAGGCGCTACCGGCCGTTGCCGGTGTTCATCGTATTGTCATACAAATGATCGAAAACGTCAAAAACCGGCGCACGAAGCGAGAGGAGATCAGGAACGGGTGCGGCGGCGCGCGATCGGCGACGCGGTTGCGCGTGCGCCGGCCCCGGCGCGGGCCTTCGGCGTGGGCGTGAGCAGGCGCCCGCGGGTGTCGCCGAGCAGCTTGGTCATGTGCTGCTGTGCCGCGGGGCCGTCTTGCGCTCGGATCGCGTCGAGCACGTGGCCATGGTCGGGCAGCGCGATCTTGAAGTTGCCGGCCTTGCGCGCCGACAGGCCGAGCAGCGATTCGAGCGCGGTCGCGATCATCGCGGCCAGCGGCCGCAGCAGCGGGTTGTTCGTCGCGGCGAGGATGGCGGTGTGGAAGTCCAGGTCGGCATCGACCCACTCGTCGATGTTTTCGGCGGCCGCCATCGCGGCGAACGCGTCTTCGATGTGGCGCAACTGCGCCTGCGTGCGGTTGCGCGCGGCCAGCGCCGCCGACGCGGGCTCGATGATCTCGCGCATTTCGTTGAGTTGCAGCACGAAATGGACGTCGGGTAAGGTCGCGCAGCGCCACGCGAGCACGTCGGGGTCGAGCAGGTTCCAGCTCTCGCTGGCGCGCACGCGGGTGCCGATGCGCGGGCGCGATTCGACGAGCCCCTTGGCGGCCAGCACCTTCACGGACTCGCGCAGCGCAGTGCGGCTCACGCCGAGTTCGCGGCACAGCTCCTCTTCGTTCGGCAGCGCCTCGCCCGGCCGGCAGGCGCCGCCGACGATGCGCCGGCCGAGTTCGTGCACCACCTGGCCGTGGAGGTTGCGACCGGAATAGGTGCTGGCAATGGCGCGCGCTGGTTTCATGAAGGGCAAACGGGAAACGTCGGACGGGAATGGACTGCAAAAAGCGGCAGCCCACGTGCTGTCGCGGCCTTTGTACGTATCATATGATGATTCGAGCGCCTGCCCAGCCACATGATTGTGCCCGCCCCGCCCCCTGTCTCGGACGCGCCGGCCCGCACCGCCTTCGTCGGCATCGATTGGGGCACGACCCACCGCCGCGTGATCGCGCTCGATGCACATGGGCAGCTGCGGCACGCGTTCGACGACGATGAGGGCATGCTGCGCGCATCCGGCCGCTTCGCCCGCGTGCTCGAACGGACGCTGGAGCGCGTCGGGCCGCTCGCGGCCCAGGCATCGGTGGTGCTCTCCGGCATGGTGGGCAGCGCCCAGGGCTGGCATGAAGTGCCCTACCTCGACACCGCGGTGCCGCTGGACCGGCTGGCGGACCATCTCCATCGTGTGCCGGACGCGCTGCCGGGTCTGGACTGCCGAATCGTCCCGGGCTACCGCTGGCGCGGCCGCGACGGCAGCGTCGACGTGATGCGCGGCGAAGAAACGCAGCTGCTCGGTGCCGTCGCGTTGGGGCGGCGCGACGGCTGGTTCGTGCTGCCGGGCACGCACAGCAAATGGGTGCGCCTGCGCGACGGCCGCATCGAGCGCTTCGCGACCTACATGACCGGCGAGCTGTTCGCGCTGCTGCGCGAGCACGGCACGCTGGCGCCGCTGATGCAGGAGGCGGTGGACGATGCCTCCGCGTTCGAGCGCGGTGTGGTCCAGGGCGGCAGCACGGCGCTGGCACGCGCGCTGTTCGGCTGCCGAGCGCAGGTGGTTGCCGGCGATCTCCCTAAGGCGTCGGCGCAGGATCACCTGAGCGGCCTGTTGATCGGCGCCGAATGGCACGACGCCTGGCGGCGCATGGCTGACGACGCGGCGCCGCCATGCCTGATCGGATCGACCGAGCTGTGCCGCCGCCATCTGCACGCCGCCCGCGTGCTCGGGGTGCCGGCCACGGCGCTCGATGCGCACGACGTTCAGCGGGCGGCGTGGAATGCATTTCGGAGCGCAGGTTCGCGGGGATCGGCGCGAGAGCAGGCCAGCGGGGCGCTCTGATAAATTACATAAACTTGACCAAAACGACCGTTTCGACTAACTTTATGTGATGTCGAAGGCCACACAAGCGATCGCTGCGTTGCCGCCCGCTGTCGCGGAGGCGCTGAAGCGGCTGGGCGAGAACCTCGCGGTTGCGCGCATCCGCCGCAAGGAATCGCAGCGGGTGTGGGCGCAGCGCCTGGGCGTTTCCGTGCCGACGCTGATCCGCATGGAGCAGGGCGATGCGGGGGTCAGCGCCGGCATCTACGCGACCGCGTTGTGGCTCATCGGCCGTGTGCAGTCGCTGCCGGACGTCGCCGATCCGAATCAGGACCGTGGGGCGCTCGAGATGGATGTGCGTGAGGCGCTGCGCCGCCGCGCCGTCCGCTCCGGCGTGTCGGTCGAGGCGCGGCTGGCGAGAAAGAAGGCGCGCGGTGAGTAAGGCATCTGCAACTGCCGTCTACCAGCCCAGCGACCAGTTGCATCTGTGGTGGCTCGCGCAGCCCGGCGATCCGGTCTACATCGGGCAGCTCAACACCGTGCGCACGCTGCGCGGTGTTTCCTTGCGCTACGACGCCGGCTGGCTCGCGCGCGGCTTCGCGCTCAGCGAAGACCTGCCGCTGATTGATCAGGAGTTCCTGCCGCGCGAGAAGGACACGGCGCCCGGTGCCGTCGACGATGCGCGGCCCGACCGCTGGGGCGAACGTGTGATCCGCTTCGTCGACAAGCCGCCGCGCCTGTCGCTGCTCGAATACCTTTACTTCGCGGGCGACGACCGCTTCGGCGCGCTGGGGGTGTCGACCTCCGGCGAGCAGTACCGGGCGCGGCGTCTCGGCCCGATGCCGGCGCTGCAGGACGTGGATGAGATCCAGGGCCTGGTGCGCAAGATCCTCGACAACGAAGCGATTCCCGAAGCGAAGAAGCGGCTCATCGCCCCCGGCGTCACGATGGGTGGTGCCCGGCCGAAAGCGCTGATCGCGATCGACGGCGCGCAATGGGTGGTCAAGTTCTCCGATGGCGACGCGCTGGACACGCCACTCGTCGAACACGCGGCGATGACGCTCGCCGCCGGCGCCGGCATTCGGGTCGCCGAGACCCGCGCGATTGCGCTGCACGACGGTCACGCCGTCGCGGTGCGCCGCTTCGACCGCGCCGCCGGCCGCCGCCTGCATGCGTTGACGGCCAACGTGGCGTTGAAGGCCGCCGGCGAGCCCCTCGGCTATCCGGAACTGGCGCAACTGCTGCGCCGCCGCGGCGTGGCCGCCGGCGGCGCCAATGTGGCGCAGATGCAAGAGCTGTTCCGGCGCATGGTGTTCAACATCCTGATAGACAACACCGACGACCACGAGAAGAACCACGTGCTGCTCATCGACGATGCGCAGCAGCTCTCGCTGTCGCCGG
>DATKCI010000098.1:0-39542 GCA_035513255.1 Piscinibacter sp.
AAAGAGGTTGCCATGAAGAGTGCACGCCGTCGACTCCTTCGCCAGGCCGGCACGCTGAGCGTGCTGGCCCCCGTCACGCAGGCCTGGTCGCAATCGTCGGCCTGCGGGCCCACCGGCAGCGCGACGGCGGGGCCGTTCTACGTGAGCAACGCGCCGGAAGGGGTCGACATCAACGCCGCGAAAGCCCCCGGCAAGCCGATGCGCATCGGCGGGACGGTCTACGGCGAAGACGGCGTCACGCCGGTCGCTCGCGCGCGGGTCGAAATCTGGCACGCGGACGCCGACGGCGCCTACCACCCGAACGGCAGCGGCGACATCTCCAGGTACCGCCGCGGCGAGATCAACCTGCGCGGCGTCACGCACACCGACAACGCCGGCCGCTACGCATTCACGAGCCTCGTGCCGGGGCACTACGGCAATCGCCGCCGCCACATCCACTGGCGCGTCGCGGCCGCGGGCCATCGCGAGCTGACCACGCAGTCGTACTGGCTCGACGAGCGCGGCACGGCCCGCGAGCGAAGCGACGGCGCCGACCGCCGCGCCGAGGCCTGCCGCTGGGTCGACTTCAAGGACGAGCAGGGAGCGGCGGTCGGCGTGTTCGATGTCGTGCTGAAGACGGCCTGACGCTACGGCGCGGCGGTCGCGCGCGGGTTCACACGATCGAGAAACGCCAGATACCGCGACGCCGTCTCCGCCGGCCGCTCCATCATCGGCAGGTGCCCCGTGCGTGGCATCACCTGCACGTCGGCTGCCGGCAGCAGCGCCTGCAGCGCACGGGCTCCCGACACGTGGAACACCTGCTCCTCTTCGCCCCACAGCGCGAGGGCGGGTGCCTTCATTCCCGCCAGCTTGTCGTGCAGCGGATACGGGTCGGCGAGCTGCGCGTCCCAGATGCGCACGTTGGAGTCGGCGCGGCGCATGGCCTTGTCCGCCGCATCGAGCAGGATCGGGCGCGGCATGAACGGCCGCTCGGCAAACACCATGTCCATCACCCGCTCGAACTCCTCCGGCGTGCGGGCGATCAGCGGACGCTCGCCGGCGGCGATGCGCCGCTGCATCTCGCTCGGTTCGTCGGAACGAATCCCGTGCGGCGCGCCGATGAAGGCCACGCTCGCCACCCGATTCGGATGCTCGATCGCGTACAGCGCCGCGATCGCGCCGCCCATCGAGTTGCCCGCGAGGTGCACGCGGGCCAGACCCAGACGCTGCAGGAACTCGTCCAGGCGGCGCACCTGCTCCGGATACCGGTAGCTGTGCGCGTCCAGCCGAGAACTCTCTCCGAATCCCGGCAGGTCCGGCGCGATCACGCGCAAGCGTGGCGTCAGCGTGCGCGCGAACTCGACCCAGTGGTCCTTCTCCGCGAAGATGCCGTGCAGAAGCACCACGGTGTCTCCGCTGCCGCCTTCCAGGTAGTGGACCTCGTGGCCGTCGACGGTGACGACGTGTTCCGACAGGTTCGACACGCTGCGGTTCAGCGCCGTCAGCGGCGCGACGAACCACTGCGGCACGAGCACGTAGAAGGCGGCGGCAAGCAGCACCACGGCCAGGGCGGCCCCGGCAAGTCGTCTGAGGGTCAAGGGCGTTCTCCAGGTGGCAAGGCGCCCGATTCTGCGCCAAGCGGCCGTGAGACGATCAGCGCCCATGCAAGCTCTCGGCAACTACTACGACGCCACCGTCGGCGAGCGCACGCCGCGTCCGGCCCTGCGGCACACGATCGACGCCGACGTCTGCATCGTCGGCGCCGGCTTCGCCGGCCTTGCCACGGCGCTCGGACTGCTCGAACGCGGCGTGAAGGATGTCGTGCTGCTCGAAGCGCACCAGGTCGGCTTCGGCGCCTCGGGCCGCAACGGCGGGTTCGTGTTCGGCGGCTACAGCCTCGACTGCGCCGACTTGCTGGCTCAGCTCGGGCCGGTGCAGGCCAAGACGACCTATGCCTTCACCCGCCAGGCCGTCGACCTGATCCGCCGGCGCATCCAACACCACGCGATCGACTGCGACGCAGTGGAAGGCGGCGCGCTGCTCGTCAACTGGTTCCGCGACGACGCCCTGCTGCACCGGCAGCAGCGGCTGATGGCCGAGCACTTCGACGTGGACTGGCGCTTCATCCCGAAGTCCGAGCTCGCGCAGTGGGTGACCTCCGACCGCTACAGCGCCGCGCTGCTCGAACCCGACGCGTTCCACTTCCATCCGCTGAAGTACGCGCTCGGCGCGGCCGCGGCCGTCGAGTCGCTGGGCGGGCGCATCTTCGAGCGCTCGCCGGCCGTGTCGATCGACGCCGGCGGCGGCGGCACGCGCGTGGCCACCGATGCCGGCACGGTGCAGGCCCGCCACGTCGTGATCGCCGGCGGCGGCTACCTGGCCGGGCTCGTGCCGCAGCTCGAACGCGCGATCCTGCCGATCGCCACCTACGTGATGGCGACCGAGCCGCTGGGCGACGCACTGCACCGGCTGCTGCCGTCGCGTGCGGCGATCTACGACACGCGCTTCGCGTTCGACTACTACCGCAAGCTGAACGACACGCGGCTGCTGTGGGGCGGGCGCATCTCGGTGCGCGACCGCCATCCCGCCGACATCGCGCAGTTCCTCAAGCGCGACATGGTGAAGGTCTTCCCCGACCTGCGCGGCGCGCAGGTCGCGCATGCGTGGGGCGGCATGATGAGCTACGCGCGCCACAAGATGCCGCAGATCGGCCGCCTGCCGAACGGCCTGTGGTATGGCCTCGGCTTCGGCGGCCACGGCGTGGCGCCGACCACCGCGGCCGGCGAGCTGCTCGCGCGCTCGATCGCCGAAGGCACACCGCTGCCCGCGAGCTTCGTGCGCTACGGCCTGCCGCGCACGTTCCGGCCGTTCGGTCTCGCGGCGGCGCAGGCTACTTACGCCTGGCTGCAGTTCAAGGACGTGCTGCGCGAGCGCCAGGCCGGATAATCGCGCGATGCAACTTCGCTTCACCAAGATGCAAGGGGCCGGCAACGACTTCGTCGTGCTCGACGCCACCCGCGCGCCGATCACGCTGACGCCGGAGCAGGTGCGCCTGCTGGGCGATCGCCGGTTCGGCGTCGGCGCCGACCAGGTCCTCGTCGTCGAGCGCAGCGACACGCCCGGGGTCGACTTCCGCTACCGCATCTTCAACAACAGCGGCGACGAGGTCGAGCAATGCGGCAACGGCGCGCGCTGCTTCGTGCGCTACGTGCGCGACAAGGGCCTCACCGACCGCGACACGATCCGCGTCGAGACGATGAACACGCTGCTCGAGCTGCGCCTGCAGCCCGACGGCCGCGTGACGGTCGACATGAACGCACCGGTCTTCGAGCACGAACGCATCCCCTTCGATTCCGGCGGCCTGCAAGCGCTCGGCAGCGGCGACTTCGAACTGTGGCCGCTGTCGCTCGGCGACTACGACGTGAACGTCGCCGTGCTGTCGATGGGCAACCCGCACGCGGTGCAGATCGTGACCGACGTCGACAGCGCACCGGTCGCCTCCGAAGGGCCGATGATCGAAAGCCACGCGCGCTTTCCGCGCCGCGTCAACGCCGGCTTCATGCAGATCGTCGCGCGCGACCACATCCGGCTGCGCGTGCACGAGCGCGGCGCCGGCGAAACGCTGGCCTGCGGCACCGGCGCCTGCGCGGCGGTGGTCGCCGGCATCCGGCTCGGCCTGCTCGATGCACGGGTCGACGTCGACACGCACGGCGGGCGCCTCACGGTCGAATGGGCCGGCGGCACGAGCCCGGTGTTCATGACCGGCCCCGCAGAAACCGTCTTTGAAGGAGAAATCGAACTGTGAATACGGCATCGGGCATCCAGGGCATCACCGAGCAGGACATCGCCAACTACCTCGCCAACACGCCGGGGTTCTTCGAGCGCCACGCCGAGCTGCTCAGCGCGATCCAGCTCACCAGCCCGCACGGTCAGCGCGCCGTCTCGCTGCAGGAGCGGCAGATGGAAATGCTGCGCGACAAGCTCAAGGGCATGGAGCACAAGGTGATGGAGATGATCCGCCACGGACAGGAGAACGTGGCCATCGCTGACCGCCTGCACCGCTTCACGCGCGAGATCATGCTGACCGGCAACGCGGCCGACCTGCCCGACGTGCTGGTCAACGAGCTGATGCACCAGTTCATGATTCCGCAGGCAGGCATCCGCGTATGGGGCGCGGCGCCGGCCTTTGCCGCGCTGTCGTTCGCCAAGCCCGTCACCGACGATGCGAAGAGCTTCGCGACCAGCCTCGGCGTGCCGTACTGCGGCGTCAACTCGGGCTTCGAAGCGGCGCAGTGGCTGGAGGAGCCGGCCTCGGTGATGTCGATCGCGATGATCCCGCTCCACCACGGCGCAAGCGCTTCCGCCTTCGGCATGGTCGTGCTGGGCTCGCCCGACCCGACCCGCTACTCGGCCGACATGGGCACCGACTTCCTGATCCGCATCGGCGAGATCGCGAGCGCGGGCCTGGCTCGGCTGCTGCCTCCCGCGGGCTGACGATGGCGGCCGGCGGCCCGGTCGAACTGCACGACGACGTTCGCCGTCACCTTCTTCATCTGCAGGTCGAGCGGCGCCTGGCCGCGCGCACGCTCGCGATCTACGGCGAGGCGTTCGAGCGATTGCAGCGCTGCGCCGACGCCGACGGCGTCGCGCCGCGTGCGGTCCAGCCGCACCACGTGCGGCGCTGGGCCGGGCAGATGCACCGGCAAGGCCTCGCGCCGCGCAGCATCGCGCTCGTGCTGTCGGCCTGGCGCGGCCTGTACCGCTGGCTGGGCCGCGACGGCCTCGTGGCCGCGAACCCGGTGGACGGCGTGCGCGCGCCCAAAGCGCCGAAGCCGCTGCCGAAAGCCTTGGCGGTCGACCAGGCCGTCGCGCTGGCCCAGCCGCTGGACGACGACACCACGTCGCCGGCGCTCGCGGCACGCGACCACTGCATCGTCGAACTGCTCTACGGCTGCGGCCTGCGCGTGGCGGAACTGGTGGGCCTGGACGTGCGGTCCGGCGCGCAGGGCGCAGGCTGGATCGACTTGCCCGACGCGAGCGCGCATGTGCTCGGCAAGGGCAGCAAGCGCCGCAGCGTGCCGGTGGGCCGGCCGGCGATCGAGGCCTTGCGCGGCTGGTTGACCCACCGTGACGCCATGGCGCCGGCCGACGAACCAGCGCTCTTCATCAGCCAGCGCGGCACGCGGATCACCGCCAGCCAGGTGCGCTCGCGGCTGAAGCGCCGCGCATTGATCGCCGGCTTGCCGACCCACGTGCATCCGCACATGCTGCGCCACTCGTTCGCCTCGCACCTGCTGCAGTCCAGCGGCGACCTGCGCGGGGTGCAGGAACTGCTCGGCCACGCGAACATCACGACGACGCAGGTCTACACGCAGCTCGACTTCGGGCACCTGTCCAAGGTCTACGACGCGGCCCATCCGCGCGCGAAGAAGCGCTCTCCATGAAGATCATCAAACTGCGCGACGGCAAGGAACGGTCGCTGCTGCGCCGCCATCCCTGGGTCTTTCAAGGCAGCGTGGCCAGCGGCCGCGCCGACAGCGGCGAGACCGTGCGAGTCGAGTCGCACCGCGGCGAGTTCCTCGCGTGGGCGTCGTACAGCCCAGCCTCGATGATCCGCCTGCGTGCGTGGAGCTTCGACGAGGTCGAGCGCATCGATGCTGCCTTCTTCGAACGCCGCATCGCGCAGGCGCTCGCGATCCGGGCGCGGCTGCCGATCGCAAGCGACGGCCTGCGGCTGATCCATGGCGAAGCCGACGGCCTGCCGGGCCTCATCGTCGACCGCTATGCCGATGTGCTGTGCGCGCAGTTCCTCTCGGCGGGCGCCGAGCGCTGGAAGCCGAAGATCGCCGACCTGCTGCTGAAGGCCACCGGCATGACACGCCTCTACGAGCGCAGCGACGCCGGCGTGCGTGCGCTCGAGGAACTCCCGCCGGTCAGCGGCTGGCTGCTCGGCGACGGCGCGACGCAAACGACGATCCGCGAACACGACTGGCGGCTCACGCTCGACGTCGCCGAAGGCCACAAGACCGGCTTCTACCTGGACCAGCGCGACAACCGCAAGCTGTTCGCCGACACGGTGCGCCATTTCGGGCTGCAGCGCGTGCTGAACTGCTACTGCTACACGGGTGGCTTCAGCGTGGCGGCGCTGGCCGGCGGCGCCGAGCAGGTAACCAGCGTCGATTCGTCGGCGCCGGCGCTGGCGCTGGCAAGCGCGCACGTCGAACTCAACGGCTTCGACCCGGCACGCCACCGCACACTCGACGCCGACGTGAACCAGACGCTGCGCGAGAGCCTCGAGCAGGGCCTGAGCTTCGACGCCATCGTGCTCGATCCGCCGAAGTTCGCCCCGACCGGTGCCCACGCCGAACGTGCGGCGCGGGCCTACAAGGACATCAACCGCCTCGCGTTCAAGCTGCTGGCACCCGGCGGCGTGCTGTTCACCTTTTCCTGCTCGGGCGGCATCAGCGCCGACCTGTTCCACAAGATCGTCGCCGGCGCGGGGCTGGACGCCGGCGCCGATGGCCTGATCTACGCGCGCGTCGGCGCGGCGCCCGACCATCCGATGACGGTGACCTTTCCGGAAGGCGAGTACCTGAAGGGCTTGATGATCATCAAGCGCTGAGACCGTTGCCCCTTCCGGCAAATGGCCTCTTGCTTGCATTCGTTCATCGCTGGCGCAAGGATGGCCACATGAACACCCATCTCCGCGACGCGGCACGTCTTCTGGCCATCACCGCCACGTTGGCGCTGACCTCCGCATGCGCCACCGAAGGCGCCGCCAAACCGACAGGCGAAACCGACCCCATCCGCGCGCTGATCGGCGATGCCGCCTGCAGCAGCGACGCGCAATGCCGCACGATCGGCGTCGGCGCGAAGGCCTGCGGTGGGCCCCAGTCCTACCTCGCGTGGTCAACGGCGCGCACGGACGAAGGCGCATTGCGCGCCGCAGCGGAGCAGCAGGCGTCGACACGGCGCGACGACATGGCCCGAAGCGGCATCGTCTCGACCTGCTCGATCGTCCCGGACCCGGGCGCCATCTGCTCGGCGGGTGTGTGCCGCCTGCGCGCCACGCCCGGCGGCGGTGGCGCGGTGGCCAGGTAACCAACCTCCGCCGCCCCTCGCCAAGGGTGACGCCAGCGGCTCAAAGAAAACCCGCCGGGTGGCGGGGTTGGAGAGAGGCAAGCGAAGCTTACGGCCGGTCGATGGTGACCACCGGCGAGGTCCAGGTTTCCCAGTGCGCCGGGTTGTCGGCGTCGCCGAGTGCCTTCAGCACCGACAGCTTCACCGTGTACTGGCCGTCGGGCACCGTGAAGGTCTTGCGGCCGCGGAATGTCGTGCCGTCCCACGTGAACTCAAAGAACCCGGTCGCGGTCGAGTTGCGCGGCAGGTACTCGTCCTTGCTGATGAGGTTCCAGTTCCGGCCGGTGGTCACCGAGACTGCCTCGAGCTTCAGCTCGCGCGACTGGTGGTCCAGGTGCACGAGGAAGTACGGGATGTCGTCGCCGACCAGCGTGTAGGTCGCGCCGCCGGGCTGGTTGGTGAACGTGTCGCCCGAGAGCTTGGCCAGCCATGGGAAGCCGTTCGCCGTCGGCGTGAGCACCGTGATCGACTGGTAGTCGCCCTTGTAGCCGGCGAACGGCACGCGGTAGGCCGCCGCACCTTCACCCGTCGGCGTTGCGACCACGTAGCCGCCGTACAGACTGCCGTCGGCCAGTGCGGCCGGCGCCGTGATCGTCACGTCCACGCTGCCGGTGCTGCGTGCCGGAACGACCAGGCTGTTCGTGCTGAACACGACGTCCGCCGGCGCGGCGAAGAACGCCGGCGTGAAGGTGTTCGGCCCGGTCGCCAGTGCCTCGACATGGCTCAGGTCGTAGGTGACGGACGACGAGCTCATGTTGCGGATCTTCAGCGTGCGTGTCGCCGGCCCCGCTTCGCTTTCGCCCAGCGCCAGCTCACCCGGCTCGACCGTCGTGGTGGCCAGCACGGTGCCCGGGATGTCGAGCATGCCCGCGCCCTGCCGGTGCACGTTGTCGAGGAAGCCCAGGGCCGGGTTGCCCCACCAGTTCTTCGGGTCGGCCGAGTTCTGCAGCCGGTTGCGCATCGCGTTGGATGGCGTCTTCGGCTTGGCCTCGAGCATCAGCGCGACACCGCCGGCGACGTGCGGCGACGCCATCGAGGTGCCCGAGATCGTGGCGTAGCCGCCCTGCTCCAGCGGATAGGTCGAGTTGATCAACCCGCCCGGCGCGCCGATGTTCGGCTTGAGCGTGAGGTCGGCCGCCAGCCCGTAGGAGCTGAAGCTGGAAATCAGCCCGCCGGTCGGGTTCGGGAAGGTGCCCTGGAGGTCGGTCCAGGTCATCGTCACCGGGCCGTCGGCCAGACGTCCGTCGATCAGCACGCCTTCCGTGTCGGAAATCGTGACCACCGGGATGGTGATCGGCGGAGCGCCGGCCACCGTGGCGTTCAGGCGCCCGGCGACGTTGTTGTAGAGCACCACGCCGATCGCGCCGGCGGACTGCGCATTGAACGACTTCTGATAGAACGAGCAGCTGCCGCGGCGGATCAGCGCGACCGTGCCCGTGAGCGATCCGGGCGCAAGCGGATCGCAGGCGTCCGCAGTCGAGGCCGCGGTGCCGGTGCGCGACATCGGCGAGCTGCCCGAGGTGGGCGGCAGCGGCGCGCCGGTGGCCGGCGCATAGCCGATCGCCGTGGCGTCGGGCGACACCGTGAACGTGTTCAGCGCGACGTTCGTGTTGTCGTACGACGCCACACCGATCACCTTCTTGCCGACGCCGGGCGCGCCGGCGGCGTACAGGCCGCTGGTGCCGCTGTTGCCGATGGAGGCGACGACGACCATGCCCTTGTTCACGAGGCGGTCGGCCGCCTGCGCAGTCGGGTACTGCGGCCATTGGAACGACGAGCCGATGCTCATGTTGAGCACGTGCATGCCGTCGGCCAGCGCGCGCTCCATTGCCTCGACCATGATGTCGGCCGTGGTGGAGCCGGCACAGCCGAACACACGGTAGGCGCCGAAGGTCACGCCGGGCGCCACGCCCGTGACCGCGCCGCTCGCGCCGACGATGCCCGCCACGTGCGTGCCATGCCCGTTGCAGTCGTCGGGCACCGGATCGGGCACGGCGATGGGGTTGTAGCCGGGGCTCGCGGGGTCGGCGTTGAACGCGTCGCCGACGAGGTCGTAGCCGTGGGTGATGCGCGCGGTCGGGAACGGCGTGCTGCCGTTGCTGCCGTTGCCGCCGAAGTCCGGGTGGTCAATGTCGATGCCGGTGTCCATCACCGCGACCTTCACGCCCGCGCCGCTCAGACCGAGTTCGTTCTGCGCGATGTCGGCGCCGGTCATGCCGATCGCCGAGGCGAGGTCGGCGGCGGAACCGCCATCCGTCTTCGTCGGGGAGACGTGGATCACGTCCACCGGGTACAGGGCCTTCACGCCGGGCAGGCGCGACACCTGCAGGCGCTGCTTGGGACTCAGCTCGGCGGAGAATCCGTTGAACAGCGTGTCGAAGGACCGCCGCTCGGTGAAGCGGATGCCCGCCGCCGCGGCAGCCTGCCTGAACGCCGCCTTCTCGGCCTGCACCGCACTGCGTGCGCGGCCATCGGCGGCCGGCGCACCGGACAGTTCGACGAACCACAAGCGTCCGCCCTCGGCGGCGCCCGCCGGCACGCTCTGCTGCGCCTGCGCGCCGCCCAGCGACAGCGCCAGCACCACGCCGAGCGATACGGCGGTAAGTGTCTTTCTCATCTGTGCCTCCTGTGGGCCGTGTCGGGTCTTGTAGACGCCGCACACCCGGTTGCTGAGCCGAGATCGCGACACCCAGCGCCGGCACCTTGGCTCGTCGGTACGGCGTAGGGTCGGGAATCGCGATCGGCCATTCTGGTGAGCAGTGCATTCCGTCACACATCGGGTCTTCCCGTGATGTCACCGCATCCCCCTTGAACTAGGGGGATCGAGGACGGAACCAAGCCGGTGCGCGCCGTCAGCGCGGCGGCGGCAACGGCACTTCGGTGGTGAATTTGGCGCGGCGCACGCTGAAGAAGCTCTTGACGTTGCGCACGTTGGCGTCTTGCGTGAACAGGCGATCGACGACCCCGTTCCACTCGGCCATGTCGGCCGCCTGCAGGATCAGCACGAAGTCCGGCCCCGGCGACACGCGGTGGCACTGCTGCACGGCCGAGTCCGCCACCGAGCGCTGCTCGAACGCCGAAAGGTGCTCGGCGCCCTGGCGGTCGAGCGTGACCTCGGTGATGACCGTGAGGCCGGCGCCGAGCCGCTCCGGCGACAGGATGGCGACACGGCGCTCGATGACCCCGGCCTCGACCAGCCGCTTCACCCGGCGCAGGCAGGTCGCCGGGGAGGTGTGGGCGGCGGCAGCCAAGTCCTGGTTCGAGAGGGAGGCGTCCTGCTGCAGCAGGCCGAGGATGCGGATGTCGGTGGCATCCATCAAAATCTTTTCTTCATTCATCGGCTTCATAGGAAGGATTATTTCATCGTCCGCCGATGTCGGCCAATTCATTCATTATTCAAGACAACACGCATACTCCTTTCACTCACGCGTGCCTACGATTCGCTTCCCGATTTCAGAAACAGGCGCCATTCCATGTGCGGCATCGTCGGCGCGGTCAGCGCGCAAAACATCGTCCCTCTCCTCATCGAAGGCCTGAAGCGGCTCGAGTACCGAGGCTACGACTCCTGCGGCGTCGCCGTCCACCAGGACAACGGCTTGCGGCGCGCACGCAGCACCGCACGCGTGGCCGAACTGGAGGCCAGCGTGGCGGTCGACCACGTGCAAGGCGGCACAGGCATCGCCCACACCCGCTGGGCCACACACGGCGCCCCGGCGGTGCACAACGCCCACCCGCACTTCTCTTACGGCCCGAACGCCGACGTGGCCACCGCGGGCCGCATCGCGCTGGTCCACAACGGCATCATCGAGAACCACGACGAACTGCGCGCCGAACTGCAGGCCCGCGGCTACCGCTTCGACAGCCAGACCGACACCGAGGTCATCGCCCACCTCGTGGACCACCTTTACGACGGCGATCTGCTCGACGCCGTGCAGCGCGCCACGCTGCGCCTGCGCGGCGCCTACGCGATCGCGGTGTTCTGCCGCGATGAACCGCAGCGCGTGATCGGCGCGCGCGAAGGCTCGCCGCTGGTGCTGGGCATCGGCACCGGCGAGCGCGCCGGCGACCATTTCATCGCATCGGACGCGATGGCGCTGGCCGGCGTGACCGACCAGATCGTCTACCTGGAGGAAGGCGACGTCGTCGATCTGCAGCTCGGCAAGGTGTGGATCACCGAGCGCAGCGCCGACGACGGCCGCTACCGCCCTGCCCAGCGCGTGGTGCGCACGGTGCACGCGCACTCCGGCGCCGCCGAGCTCGGCCCGTACCGGCACTACATGCAGAAAGAGATCTTCGAGCAGCCCAAGGCCATCGCCGACACGCTGGACGCCGTGGCCGGCGTCTCGCCGGAGCTGTTCGGCGACGGCGCCTACGGCGTCTTCAAGGACATCGATTCGGTGCTGATCCTCGCCTGCGGCACCAGCTACTACAGCGGCCTGACCGCGAAGTACTGGCTGGAAAGCATCGCGAAGATCCCCACCAGCGTCGAGATCGCGAGCGAGTACCGCTACCGCGACAGCGTGCCCAACCCGCGCACGCTGGTCGTGACGATCAGCCAGAGCGGCGAGACCGCCGACACGCTGGCCGCGCTGAAACATGCACGCTCGCTCGGCATGCGCCACACGCTCACGGTGTGCAACGTGGCCACCAGTGCGATGGTGCGCGAGTGCGAGCTCGCCTACATCACCCGCGCCGGCGTGGAGATCGGCGTGGCTTCGACCAAGGCTTTCTCGACGCAGCTGGTCGGCCTGTTCCTGCTGACCCTCGCGCTGGCCCAGGTGCGCGACCACTTGAGCGACGAACAGGAAACCGAGCACCTGAAGGCGCTGCGCCACCTGCCGGTGGCCGTTCAGGCGGTGCTCGCGCTCGAGCCGCAGATCATCGCGTGGAGCGAAGAGTTCGCCCGCAAGGAAAACGCCCTCTTCCTCGGCCGCGGCCTGCACTACCCGATCGCGCTGGAAGGCGCGCTGAAGTTGAAGGAGATCAGCTACATCCACGCCGAGGCCTACCCGGCCGGCGAGCTGAAGCACGGCCCACTGGCGCTCGTGACCGCGGCGATGCCCGTGGTGACCGTAGCGCCGAACGATGCGCTGCTGGAGAAGCTGAAGAGCAACCTGCAGGAAGTGCGCGCGCGGGGTGGCGAGTTGTTCGTGTTCGCGGATGCAGACACGCGGATCGAGTCGAGCGAGGGGCTGCACGTGATCCGCATGCCGGAGCACTACGGGCGCCTGTCACCGATCCTGCATGTGGTGCCGCTGCAGTTGCTGGCGTATCACACGGCTTGCGCGAGGGGGACGGATGTGGACAAGCCGAGGAATTTGGCGAAGAGCGTGACGGTGGAGTGACAAATGCCGGCGCTCCCGATCATTGATCGCCGGGAACAAAGTCTGTCGGGCTGGAAAAAACTCTGTCGGGCTTTGGTGGGCAGAGGTCGTACTGTTACAGGTGATCGGACCAATGAAGTCCGTCGGGTAAGTTCCACATCGCGGGATGCGGCGAGACTGTGGTTGGTTGTACTCTTGAACCTCTGTCGCTCAAAGCGGCGTCCCACCCGGGCAGGTGTCGAACAAACCTAAACGGGTGGAGCCGACCGGTTTTCGACTACGAACGGCCGGCCCCACCAGGTTGCTGACCTTCAGGTCGTGCGCGCGGTGCCGTCATACCGCAGTGACGTTGAATCGATCGCAGAGGTCATCCACCTGCCGCGCCTTGAGCTTCTCCGCTCGCAGCTTGCGAAGCCCGCTGCGCTCGAAGATGGCGCAGGCAAACCCCTTGTTCATCTGCCGAGACACGTAGCGGATACCGTCCCAGCGCGTGCTCGCGCCGTGAATTGCCTGAGCCCAGGCCTGGCTCGTCGTGTAGTCGGCGGATGCACTGATGTCATTGTTCAGACCCAGAGACTTGAGTGCCGCGCCGCTCAGGTCGGCTAGCACCAGCGTCTTGCGGCGTTCGCAGGTAACGCGCACGACCGAACGCTCGGTCAGTTCGGCGGCCGGGATCTCGTAGCTGCCGCCCACGAACCGCCCGCACTCATGGATGACGCTTTCCGCGAAGGCCACCTCGATGTTGCTGGCGGTGTAGCCGGTGCCGAGCGCGCCGGCACGGCCGGGATCTGGATCATCAAAGCGGTAGGCGCCAGCCGACCAGTAGGGCTCGGTGGCCGGATGCCGGCTCAGCCGCACGAGCGACGCGACTTCGATCCTGACCGGTCGAAGCAAATCCTCGAAGGACCCGGGCTCAGGCAGCCGCAGCGACACGCGCGGCTCCCCGCTCGCGCGCCCACGCCGCGGCCAGCCGTTCCACCTTGGCCACGGCAACCCCCGCCTCCAATGCTGCGGCGACGCTCTTGCCAGCCAGCGCACCGTGGTCGCGCAGCCAGAACATCAGCTTTTCGCTGGCGCCGAGGTCACCGAGTGCGCGGCAGATAGCTGCCACGGTCTCGCGGTCCATGCCCAGGAAGGCCTTCGGGTAGTACAGCCGGTTGCCGACCTTTACTGCGAAGACTTCACCCCGGTCTGCGGCCGGTGCCAAGGCTTGGCGCGTGAGCCCCCAGGCTTGCGCGAGCTGCTCACCGGGCACAACAAGGCCATCCTTGACCCACTGGACGCGAGCGGCCTCGCCGCGCGCGGTGGCACCGGCCAGGCCGCCAGTGGCCCGACCGTGCGGGTCGTCCGTGGCCGAGGACTTGGCGTGCGCTACTCGCGCTCGAACACCTCGCGTCCTTGGCAGTTGCAGCCCTTGCTTGCCGACTGCCGAGCGCAAGCTGCCGAGGTCTTCGCTGAGGCGTCCAACGGTGGCTTCGAGCTGCGCGATCCTGCGCAGCAGAGCAGGGGTATTGAGGTCGGTGCCCATGAACGGATTTTAAGCAACTCTGGACAACCAAGCAAATGAGGAAAGCAGAGCAAGCCGACGAGAGCGGCAAGTGCTCGCTCCCTGCGCCGCTTGTGCACGAGATTCGCGTTCAACCCGTGTGTAAGCAGCCAGCGAACACATGCTTGACGCGGTCGCTGATGTTCGCGCGTGATCAGGTGGCCGGTGACCAACGATGCGGCAGCAACTCGTCGATGTCTCGAGCGAGGTGCATTGGAATCCAAGAAGTAATCTGTTAGCCGGCTCGACAGACTTCATTCCTGAACGACACGACCTTGTGCCGAGGACCCTGAGTTCCGACAGGTTCGTGTGACATTACGGAAAGGCAACCTCCCTGGGGAGAGCCCGACAGACTCTATTCCTGGCGATCATCAGCGCGAGCCCGCCTCGTACCACCCCTTGCTTTGGTTGACGACGCGAACCACCAGAAGCATGACGGGCACTTCAATCAGCACGCCGACCACCGTCGCCAGAGCCGCGCCCGATTCGAAGCCGAACAGGCTGATGGCCGCTGCGACAGCCAACTCGAAGAAGTTGCTGGCGCCGATCAGTGCCGACGGGCAGGCCACGCTGTGCGATTCGCCGACCTTGCGATTGAGCCAGTAGGCGAGCGCCGAATTGAAGAACACCTGGATCAGGATCGGCACTGCCAGCATCGCGATGACCAGCGGCTGCTTCAGGATCGCTTCGCCCTGGAAGGCGAACAGCAGCACCAGCGTGGCCAGCAGGGCGGTGATCGACCAGGGGCCAATCTTCGCCAGCGCGGCATCGAAAGCGGCCTGGCCCTTGGCCAGCAGCGCGCGGCGCCAGACCTGCGCGATCAGCACAGGGACGACGATGTAGAGCACCACCGAGGTCAGCAGCGTGTCCCACGGCACCGTGATCGACGACAGGCCCAGCAGCAGCGCGACGATGGGCGCGAAAGCGAACACCATGATGGTGTCGTTCAGTGCCACCTGGCTGAGCGTGAAAAGCGGGTTGCCGTTGGTCAGGCGGCTCCACACGAAGACCATGGCCGTGCACGGCGCGGCGGCCAGCAGGATCAGGCCGGCGACGTAGCTGTCGAGCTGGTCGGCCGGCAGGTACGGGGCGAACACCTGGCGGATGAAGATCCAGCCCAGCAGCGCCATCGTGAACGGCTTGACGGCCCAGTTGATGAACAGCGTGACGCCGATGCCGCGCCAGTGCTGCTTGACCTGGTGCAGCGCGCCGAAGTCGACCTTCAGCAGCATCGGGATGATCATCACCCAGATCAGCAGCCCGACCGGGAGGTTGACCTTGGCGACTTCCATCTTGCCGATGGTCTGGAACGGGCCGGGCAGCAGTTGGCCCAGCCCGATGCCGACGACGATGCAGAGAAAGACCCAGACGGTCAGGTAGCGCTCGAAGACGCTCATCGGCGCCGGGGCCTCGGCGCGCGCTGGAAGAGTGGTCGTGCTCATGGTCGGGTTCGCTCTCGTCGATCAGCTCTTGCCGATCTCGCCCAGCGCGGCCTGCAGCGTCGCGCGGTCCATGGTGTCGAGCGGCAGCGCGAGCAATTGCAGCATGCGGTAGCCGATGGCCTGCCGGGTCAGTTCGAACGCGCGACGCTTGCCCTCTTCGCCCCCCTCGGCGTTGGACGGATCGGGGTAGCCCCAGTGCACCTTGACCGGCTGGCCGCCCTGATCGGCGTTCGAGCCGAAGAACACCGGGCACTGCTCGGCCGCGGCACTGTCGCAGACGGTGATGACGATGGCCAGGGGCGGTGCACCGTCCCGGCTGAACTCATCCCAGCTCTTGCTGCGGTAGCTGCTCGTGTCGATACCGGCGTTGTGGAGCGCCTCGATCGCGAACGGGTTGATGCGACCGCTCGGGGCGCTGCCGGCGCTGTGCGCCTGGACGTCGTTTCCGAGCTTCGCGGCCAGGTGGTTGAGCATCCCCTCGCTCAGCACGCTGCGCGCGGAGTTGTGGGTGCACAGGATCAGCACATGTGTGGTCATGAGTCAGCGACTTCCGATGTCCGTGATTTCAATTTGGATCGCCATGCGATCCAGGCTGGCTTATCGCCCAGGGCTCTTGGCAAGGTCCTCGACGTGCAGATGGACGTGGAATCGCTTCATGGAGTCTCCGGATCAGCAGGGGGTAGTGCGGCGCTTGGAGCCGCCGGGCGAGCAGGCTTTGCCCATGCAGCAGTGGTCGGTCAGGTAGGCAAGCAGGGCGTCCATTCGGCCCAGTTCCGGCCGGTAGTGAAGGTTGCGACCCTCGCGCTCGACGCTCACGAGGTCGGCATGCACGAGCTCCTTCAAGTGGAAGGACAGCGTGGACGCGGGAATGTCCAGCATCGCTGACAGCGCGCCGGGTGTCAGCCCTTCTGGAGCGGCGCCGACGAGCGCACGGAACACCCGAAGGCGGGCGTCCTGGGCCAAGGCGGCGAGCGCTGCGACGGCGGCTTTTTCGTTCATGTTTCTAAGTTTATAGAAACATCGGCGAGGCCGTCAACCCTGATGCCCCCTCTACTCGCTACGCGGGCCGAGGGGCGTCAGCGTCAGAACTTCAGCTCGAGCTGTGTGCGCCATCCGAGCCTGTCGTCCGGATCCTCCATCGAAGCCAGGCTCCCGTTCAGGGCCGTATCAATGGGTCGTCCGTCGAACCGGTGCGGCACGACCAGCGAGACCCGCGCCTGGTCTTGCGCAAATGAGCCGGACAGCTTGAGCCGCGTCAGGTGCCCCTGGCTTGCGATCAGCGTCTCGCTGCCGAGCGACCAGCGTTCATGGAGGGGGAAGGTGAAGGTGACGGCGGCCGCGTGCAGCACCTGCGACTGCAGGATGTCGCTCACCTGCTGGGATGCGAGGAGCGCCTGCAGGCGCAGGCCGCCTGCGGCATGTTCTGTCTGAACCTCGACGCCGCGGTACCGCTGCACGGACACCTCGTTGGGTGCCGGTGCAAGCCGAAGCGTTCCATCCGTGACCCTCAGCTTCCAAGCACCTGCCGGCTGCCACGCCAGTGCGAGCCGCTCATGGACCGCGACGCCCTCCGGCATATGGATCAACCGGGCGCCCGCGGTCATCGACCACTCGGAAGACCACTGCCAGCGATCCTCCACGAACACGGAGGGCCGGTGATCGTCGAAGGTCTGCCAAGCCTCGACGGGATCCGGCTCGGACGGCGAGAAAGCCAGGGCCGCGCCGGCCAGCAGCTGGTGCGCGTCCAGACGTTGCGTCACGAAGCGCGCCTCCATGCCTGCGCGTGGGGTGGCATCGCCGCCGGCCGAAGGTTCCGCGTAGAGCCGCAGGGTCCAGCGGCTCCACGGATCAACCCGCCGTTCGACGATGGCTTCGGGAACGGGAGCGAGATCCTGAGCACCTGGTAGCACGGCGAAGGCCGGTTGCGCATGCGCACCGGCGTTCGCCGCGACAAACAGCGCAGCGGTGACACGGCGCAGAGCGCTCGGTGAGGCACGAAGGTGGATCACGATAGACGAAGCGCACGCCACGAAGGGGAACGACGCATCGACTAGCTTAGTGGCCGATGCGCGGTTTTCGCGCGCGCCGAGCGTGAACGACGACACGCCGCGGACCATCACGTCATGGGTTGCGGCATCAGGTTCGGTCGCCTCCAAGACCGGCATGTCGCCCATGCCAAGCTCGGTCAAGGCCGGCAGGGCCATGCCGCGGCCGTGTTGCCGTGCCACCTGGCAAACTCTCGCCTTCCGGGCCGCCGGACCGTAGCCGCCCTCACCCATGCTTGCTGCCGACGTTGCCGCTGTCGCCCTGATTGCCTGTTCGGTCCTCGCAGCAGGTTCGATCGTCTGGTTCACCTTCAAGACCGGCATTTCGCCCATGCCAAGCTCGGTCAAAGCCGGCAGGACCATGCTGGCCGCTTCGGCCGATGCGCCCGACGGGCCGATCGTGGACCTGGGGTCGGGCTGGGGAACGCTGGCGATCGTGTTCGCGCGGAAGCATCCCGCCCGCCAAGTCATCGGCTACGAAGTGTCGTGGTTTCCGTGGCTGGTCTCGTCGTTGCTGCAACGCCTGCTCCGGCTGCACAACCTCTCGTTCAGGCGAGAAGATTTTCGGCGTGCTGAACTGTCCAATGCGGCCGTGTTGCTGTGCTACCTATTTCCGCGCGGCATGCAGGACCTGGCCCGCAAGCTGGCCCGGGACAGATGCGGCCCGGTCACCGTCATCAGCAACACCTTCGCCTTGCCATCGTTCGCGCCGGACGAAGTGATTCAGCTGGACGATGTCTATCGAACGAGGATCTACGTGTACCGGCGCCGGCCGAGGGCATGACAGCAGCAGGCGCGGGTTGCGCCGTTGGCTCATCTCCAGTTCCCCTGCCAGTCGGTGAAGTAGGCGCGGGGCGAAGACATCGGCTCCCGCCTTCAAGCCATGCCGACGTCGCCCAGCGCGAGCGCCAAGGCCTCGAGCTCGGTCGCCGGTGGATGGGGCGCGGCACCGGCGGCGGTTGCAGAGACTTGCCGCGCCAGCTGCGCATCGAAGTCCGCCCGCAGCTTGGCGAACACCGGTCCGCGTGTCTCGCCGCGCTGCGCCACCAGGCCGTCGGCCCAGGCCTGCACGCGCTGCGCGTCCTCGAGCCGACCGTGCCACAGCGGCACCCAGGCAAGCGCGTCGGCCAGCCACCACAGCATGCCGTCGCTTTGCAGCAGCTGCACGGTCTCGCGCAAGCGCCGCAGCGTCTCGGGCGTCGCGTCGCGTGCCAGCCGAAGCATCATGGCCTGGCCGGCGATGGGTGCGTTGGCACGAAGCCGGCCGGCGGCGCGCAACTCGTCGACCGTCCGGTCCAGCAGCTCGATCGCGGTTTCGAGCCGGCCTTGCAGGTACAGCGTCTGCGACAGGCCCCAGGCGGCGCGCCAGCCCTCCACCACGTCACCCAGCGCCCGCGATTGCGCGAGCATGTCGGTCCAGAAGGTGCCATAGGCGGCAACGTCGCCACGGTCACGCGCCAGCGTGGCCTCGACCCAATCGAGGACACGGCGCTCGTACAGCGTGCTCGTCTCGTCGACGAGGGCGCGCATCTGCGCGACGGCTTGCGTGGCGAGCGCGGGCTGGCGCAGGCGCACGTGCAGTTGCGCACGATGAAAGCCGAGGTACAGGGCGCGGCGTCGCTCGCCTTGGGACAGCAGCAGCGGCCAGGCAGCCTCGCTGGCGGCGAGTGCTTCGGCCGGCGGCAGCTGTTGCCCCAGGGATCCGAGCACGGCGGTGGCCAGATGCCAGCGCGCCAGAACGGCTTCGGGGAGGCTGGTGCCTCGATCGGTTTGCAGATGCGGTTGCAGGCGCGTATGCCAGCCTTTGGCCGTGTGCTTCAGGCCCGCCCGGATGCAGAACCCCGTGCTGGCGGCAAACAGCTGCACGGCGGCGGCGAGGTCGGCGGCGTCGGATGCCGTGGCGCTTTCAGCGCGCCCCAACGCATGGCCCATCGCCGCCAGCAGGTTCTCTGCCTCGGGCTCCAGCGGCGCCATCCAGACGAGTTCGGAGCAGCCCACCACGCGCTCGTCCGCGGCAGTGAAGATCGACAGCACCCACGCCAGGTGGGCGTTCCGCGCAGCGGCCTCGTCGCCGTTGGCCGCCAGCGCTTCTGCCGCGTGATGTCGCACGCTGTCGAAAAGGCGCAGCCGCGGCTCGCCGGCGGCGGACTCGGCGACCACCACCAGCGACATCTCGCGCAGCAGCTCCAGGTCGTCGAGCACCTCGTACGGGTCGTCCGCCGACACGGCCTGAACCGCCGGCACCGAAAAACTGCCGGCGAAGACCGACAGGCGCCGCAGCAGACCGGCCGCCGGTTCCGGCAGCAGGCCCACGCTCCAGTTCAATGCGGCCCGCAGCGTGCGGTGGCGGTCGGGCGCATCGGCTGCGCCGCGTGTCAGCAGCTTCATCCGCTCGCCCAGCCGCTGGCGCACCCCGGCGGTCCCGAGCAGCGGCACACGCGCCGCCGCCAACTCGAGCGCCAGCGGCAGACCGTCCAACGCGGCGCTGATGGCGCCGGCGTCGTCAAGCGCTGCAGCGTCCGGTTGCCAGGCCGGCTGCGCCGCCTGCACACGCTGCAGGAACAACGCCACTGCCGGACTGGCAGCCACCTCCTGCGGCGATGCTTGTGGGCGAGGCAGCGCCAGCGGGGCCAGCGGTTGCACCTGTTCGCCCGAAATGCGCAGCGTGCGCTGGCTGGTCAGCAGCCACTGGACCTCCGGCGCCTGCTGCAACCACAGTGCCAGCAGCGGCGCCAGCGCATCGGCCAGGTGTTCGGCGTTGTCCAGCAGCACGCGCAGCCGCAGGGGTGCCAGGGCGCGCGCCAGCGTCTGCGCACTGCGGCCGGCATCGGCCCCAAGGCCGAGCGCGCGGGCCAGGGCCGGCGGCACCTGCTCGGCGCTGGACAAGCCGTCCAGGCGCAGCAGCCAGACGCCGTCGGGTGGCGGCGACGATCCCATCGCGGCAAGCGCCAGCCGGGTCTTGCCCACGCCGCCCGGTCCCGCGAGCGTGACCAGGCGTTGCTCGGCCAGCGCTTGCTGCAGTCGCTGCAGATCAGCCTCACGACCCACCAGACCCGTCGACATCGCAGGCAGGTTGCCGAGCGGCGGGGGCCTGGCCTGCGGCGCATCACGGCGGTCGGGGTCCAGCGCACGCACATCGGCCGAAAAGCGATAGCCGCGTCGCGACACGGTCTCGATCCAGCGCGGCGCCCGTGCGTCTTCACCGAGTGATCCGCGCAGCGTGTTGACTGCGACCTTCAGCACGGAGTCGCTGACGAAGCGGTGCCCCCACACGGCATCCAGCAATGCGTCCTTGCTGACGAGCATGCCGGGGCGCGCCGCCAGCCAGGCCAACACCGCGAAGGGCTTTGGCGGCAGCTCGACCGGCACGCCATCGCGCAGCAGCCGGCCGCCAGGGCCGTCGAGAACGAAGGGGCCGAAGGCCAGCTGCGCCGCCATCGCCGTGTCCGCGGGATCGGGTGAGTGCGCGCGGGCGGGTGGCGTGGGCGGGGCGGGGAGGGAGGACATGGGTGCTGAATTCTGGGGGCCGGCCCAGCCAAGGCTGCAGCGGACGACCCCCGCAAATCGGGGGGGTTCGGGCTTGGAAGGCGCCGCGCCAGCAGCAGCGTCCTAACCGTTTGCTAACCGTTTGCCGAGGACTTCGATCGCCCCGCCGCCGAGACTGCCTGCCATGTCACAGCGCACTGCATCACCTGCCGAATCGATCGCCTCGGGCCCCTCGGGGTCCGCGGCGAACGGTGCGGCGGCGCGGACGCCGCTTCCCGTCGAACGTGTCTTCGTCGTCCAGTTCATGGACGGCGTGCATGCGCCGGGCAGCAGCTGCCGCGGCCAGGTGGAGCACGTGCTCAGCGGGCGGCGCAAGACCTTCGTGTCGGCCGCCGAACTCCTGCTGGCGCTGGGACTGGACGCAGACCTTTGATCCCAACTCGCAACACCAACCCACCTGAACGGAGATTTCCATGAACCGCAAACTCGCCCCCCTCGCCTTCGCCGCCGCCCTGCTGACACTGACGGGCAGCGCCTGGGCGCAAGCCAACATCGACCACAAGAAGGCGCTGGCCGGCAACGTGACGCCGGGCGACACGGCCGGCTACCCGATCACGCTGAGCCAGCCGGGGCACTACAAGCTGATGAGCAACCTGATGGTGCCCAACGGCACGACCGGCGTACAGATCATGGCGAACGGCGTGACGCTCGACCTCAACGGTTTCACCGTCACCAGCGGGCGCACCTGCACTTTCGCCAACGCCTCCTACGTCACGACTTGCTCGGCGAATGGTGGGCAGGTCGGCATCGACGGCGGCTCCACCGCCAACTACATCTACACGGTGCGCAACGGAATGGTGAGCGGCTTCGACATGGGTGTGCTCATCGACGGCGGACTCGTCGAGAACCTCGTCGTTCGCTACAACCGCGTGGGTGTGACGGCCCGCAATACCCGGCCTGTGCGCCTGACCGGTGTGCTCGCGGAGTACAACGGCGAAGCCGGCATCGACTTGCTGAACCTCGCGTCGATCGCCGACAACACGGTCGCGAGCCACAACACGATTGGTATTCGTGGCGATGGCGGGGCTGGCACCGTTCGGGACAGCCTGGTGACTATCAACGCGACCGGAATGGTGAAAGGTGCCATGCAGTCCACGCGCGTAACGTCAAACAAGACCAACATCGCCGGAACGACGGCCTACTGACCGCCGCCACACGGGCACTCGACGATCATGGCTTCCCATTCCGTGCAGTCCCTGCCGTTTGGCGCGGCGGTGCCTCGCCGCACCTGCCCGCCGCCGGGCCGCCGTCGCCGGCGCGGCCTTGCGGCCGCGCTGTCCGGCGCTGCCTTGGCGATCGGCGCGTTGACCGGTGCGGTCGTGCCGGCCGATCCGGCTTCACATCGCTTGCCGGCGGCAGAACGGCCGTCGTCGGATCCACCGCGGGCACTGCCAGCCGGCAGCGCGTCGGCGGTGGCGCCGAGTTCGGCGCGCTCCGATGCGGAGCTGCTGCGGCTGGGGCATCTCGACGGCGACCTGGTGATCCAGGCGCACGGCGCATCGCGGCTGGACGCGGCGCAGCGCCTGGCGGCCCTCACCGGCAGCGCGCTGCTCGAGCAGCCGCAGGCCCTCGCTTCGACCCGCCCGCTGACTGCGCAGTGGCGCGGGCGGGACATCGCGGCGGCCTGGGCGCTGGTGCTGGGCAACGAGGCCAGCCACGCGCTGCAGTGCGACCAGAGCCGCTGCCGCGTGTGGATCACCGGGCCGGTGGCCGCGACGCCGGCGTCGAACGCCGATCGATCCACCGCCCCCGCAGCCGCCCGCTCCGCGCCGCTGCACGTTCCAGTTGTGGCACCCACACCGGCACCCGCGGCCGCCGCCGACCCGTTGGACCCCGATCCGCCCGGCCTCTTTCCGGCGGACTGAACCCGCGGCTCAGGCGCCGCGCCGAACCCATCATCCCCAGAGGAACTCGCACCATGAACATCGCCCACCTTCTGCGCCGACACACCCGCGGGTTTGCCGCCGCGCTGGCCACCTGCCTCGTGCTGGCGAGCACGCCCGCCGCGCACGCCGTGCCCGTCACGTACGCCTTCGAAGGCACTGTGGACTGGGACGAGGCCGATCGCGGCTGGACCTCCTTCGCCGGCAGCTTCACGTTCGACAGCCTGGCCGTCGACGGCATCGCGGACCCGAGCACCGCGGCCTACGCACACGCCGGCATGCCCTGGGGCATGAGCGTGACCTTCGACGGCAGCGACACCGTGGCGATCAGCGAGGTCTTCGACATCCTCGTCACCGACAACCTGTGGGGCGACCAGTTCGGCGCGCTGGCGCAGCGTGCAGACGCCTCGGAGGCGCTCGGGCTGACACTGTTCGACTTCACCGAAACGGCGTTCGACAGCGACGCACTTCCGCTGCCGGACGGGGGACTGACGCTGGGGGCGTTCCAGTGGGCCACGTTCACCTTCGAGAGCGGCCTCGGGCTGCTCCAGGGCAGCGTGGATGCGTTCGGCTGCGTGGCAGGCTGCAGCACTGTCGTGGTGCCGCCGGCGCCTGTCCCGGAACCCGGCACGTGGGCACTGATGCTGGCCAGCCTCGGCGTGACGATCGGCCTGCAGCGCGGCCGGCAGCGGGCGGCCCTGGCCGGTCTTTCCTTGGAACGCTGAGCAAGTCGCGCAGAGCGGTCAGGTCGGCCGGGAAGACATTGCCGGGCGCGCTTGCGGCTCTCGCGCGCAGCATCGAGACCGAAAACGCGGACCGTCCGGAGCCCGTGCGGCGTTTTCTAGCCGGCGAGACCAAGCTCATTCGGGTGCTCGGATCCATCGTCGTGCCGGAGATGATTGCGCGGCTGCAGATTGCCTGACATTGCCTGGTTCACGCAGCCTGCGCCTCAGGACAACCCGGCAAACGCCGACCACTCCGAGGCGGTCAGCTCGTCGCCAGACGTCAGGGGCTTCACGTCCACATTCAGGTCGACCACGTACGCAGGGCCCGCTACCCGGTCCACAGGTCGCGCCGGATCATCGGCGGCCAGCGGACCGCTGACTTCGTTGCGGTCGATATCGGTTTCGGGCAAGAGGATGATTCTCATGGGAGCGAAAAGGGGTGCCGGATGGCGGCGGCGCCACTATGACAGATCGATGAGCGGCGAAAGCGACGATTTTCGGTACGAATGCCGGCCCGCGGCGATCTGCGCGGGCACTTCGACTTGCCTTTGGTCCTGAGCTTGTCGACGGGTCCGTGCGAACGGGAATGATGAGTCCGAACTGCTTCACCGAGAAGCTGATACCTTGCTGGCTCCAACACGGAACCCGCGATGAAGCCCACTGTTTCTCCTTCGACCCTCGACCGGATCCGCGCCCTGATCGCACGCGGACCGCGGACGATCCTCGGCCTTGCCGGCCCGCCCGGCGGCGGCAAGTCGACGCTGGCCGCCGTGCTGCACGAGGCGTTTGCGCGCCATACCGTCGTGGTGCCGATGGACGGATTTCATCTGGCGAACGCCGAGCTCAAGCGCTTGGGCCGCGACGGGCGCAAAGGCTCCCCGGACACCTTCGACGCCGCCGGCTACGCGGCCTTGCTGCATCGGCTCACCAATCCCCGCCCCGGCGAGGTGATCTACGCCCCGGCCTTCCGGCGCGAGATCGAAGAGCCGATCGCCGGCGCGATCGCCGTCGAAGCGCAGGTCCCGCTGGTCATCACCGAGGGCAACTACCTGCTGCTCGATTCAGGTCCCTGGGCCGCGGTTCGGCCTTTCCTGCACGAGGTCTGGTACGTCGACGTCGATGACCCGCAGCGACACGAGCGGCTGATCCGACGCCACGTCGAATTCGGACGCACGCCGGGAGAAGCGCACCACTGGGTGGAAGTCACCGACGAGCCGAATGCCAGGCTCATCGCCGCCACGCAGTGGCGAGCCGACCTGCGGTTCGATTGGCAAGCCGGCATCGAGCCGCTGCATCGGAGTCGCTCATGACAACCGATGCATCGATCGGCCTCATCGGCATCGGCGCGATGGGCTTGCCGATGGCAACGAACCTGCAACGCCGCGGCCATGCGCCGTGGGTGCGCGACACCGATCCGCGCGCCGTGGCCGCCGCCACCGACAGCGGACTCGTCGCCTGCGACTCGGCCGCGGCGCTCGCGCAGCGTTGCGACACCGTGATCGTCGTCGTCGTCGACGCGGCCCAGGTCGATGACGTGCTGTTCGGCCGCGGCGGCGTGGTCCATGCCGAGCGCCCGGCCAGCGCGCCGCAACAAACGGTGGTGCTGTGCTCGACGATCGCGCCGGACGACACCGTGCGTTTTTGCGACCGGCTGGCCGGGCATGGCATCGCAACCGTCGATGCGCCGATCTCCGGCGGCCCGGCGCGGGCGGAGAACGGCACGCTGTCGATGATGGTGGCGGCCGAGGCCGCCACGTTTGCGCGCTGCGAACCGCTGCTGCGCGAGATGGCCTCAGCGCTCTATGCCGTCGGCGAACGCGTGGGCGACGGCGCGCGCGTGAAGCTCGTCAACAACCTGCTGGCCGGCATCAACCTCGTGGCCGGTGCCGAAGGGTTGTCGCTGGGGTCGCGGCTGGGGCTCGACCGGCGGCTGCTGTTCGACGTCATCAATGCGTCGAGCGGCGCCTCGTGGATCTTCTCGGACCGCATGGCACGTGCGCTGGTGCACGACTTCGCACCACGCGCCCGCGCCGGCATCCTCACGAAGGACGTAGCCCTGGCGGTGCAGATGGCCGCCGATGCCGGCGTGGCGACCCCGCTGGGCGAACAAGCCCTCGCGGTGTTTCGCGCCACCGTCGCCGCCGGATTCGGTGACGCCGACGACGCGGCCGTGATCAGGACGCTGGACCCGGACTTCTGACCGGCGTGTCGTCGCCTCCCGCATCGCTCGCCTGCGGCTCGGTCAAGGTCAGCAGGATGTCGGCATACCAGGCGCAGTTCAGCCCCAGCGACTCGTCCTGCGAGAGGTCGCGGTTGTCCATGTCGAGCCGCGCCGAGTGCACGCCGAGCAGCTTCCACGGCAGCGGGTCTTCCGCGGACGCCTCCTGTTTGCGTCGCATCACCACCGGTGCGCCGCTGGTGCCGCGGTGCGTGCGCGCGTCGGTCAGAAAATAACCGTGCCCCTGGAAGCGGATGCCGAACGCCGAGGCGATCAGCGCCTGGCGCACCACCGGCAGGTGGTGCAGCGTGTCGTGAAAGCCGAGCGGAAAACCGACAACCAGCGCCGAGCTGCCGACCTCGACCTCGTCGAGCGCCTGCTGCAGGTGCGCCGGCGTGAAGGCATGCAGCACGCACGGCTGCGGCAGCACCGCGCGGTCGATCTCGATCACCGCCACGTCGATCTCGCCGCTCGAGTCCACGCCCTGGCGCCACACGCTGCGGCCGTCGCGGTACAGCAGCATCGAGAACCCGGTCGACTGCGTGAGGTTGCGCGCGTCGGTGTGCAGCTCGATCTCGATGCGGTCCGGAAAGTGGCCGCTCGGCTCGTCGATGACCACGTGGCGGCTCGTCACCAGGTGCAGCCGCTCGTCGCGCGCGAAGAAGAAGCCGCTCGCATTCGTGAGCGGCCGCCCGCCGTCGAAGGTGCTGATGCGCGCTGCGGTCAGGAGCAGGGGCTCGATCATCGTGGACCCACGATACCACCGGCGCGCCTGCCGCAGCGGGCACGCGCGTTGCTCCGCTCGCGGCGGCAAGCCCTCGTCGTGAGCGCGCGTTTCAGCCCTTCCGGCCGAACGGCGGTGCCATCAGCGCGATGGCCAGCGAGGAGACGAAAAACAGCCCTTGCAGCTCGATCGCCCAGCCGCCCTGCTTGCCGAGCGTGAGCACCTCGTGGGTGTGGGCGAGTCCGATCGCGAACACCATGTTGACGGCCATCAGCAAGGCGGCGGGCCCCACCCACACGCCGGCGAGCACGAGCAGCGGCGCGAGCACCTCGCCGATGAAGACGCCGTAGGCCACGAAAGCCGGAAGGCCCTTGCCGACCACCATGCGCTCGATGCCGTCGATGCCGTTCATCAGCTTCGCGATGCCGTGCAACAGCATCATCGCAGCGACGGACAGGCGCAACAGGTGGTAGCCGATGCGGGGGTGGTGCAGCACGTTCGTCATGGCACCTGAGCGATTGGTTGAAAGAGCCCGCATGGTAAAGGCCAGGGCCCGTTGGGAATGTCCCTTGCTCGTGATGCGCAATCCTGCGGTGCGCGGCCGGTCCCCGGCCGCCCGCTCGACGCTCTGAGGAGACCGTCATGACACGAGTGACTTCCCACTTTGCCCTGTCCGCGCTGCTCGGATTCCTGGTCGGCGTCGCGTCGGCCCAGACCGGCACCGCGCCTTCCGCCGCGCCCGGCGCAGCCCCGCAGACCCCGGCCGAGACCCGGAAGGACGGCCAGCTCGCGCGTTCCGACGCCGCCTTCCTGAAGCAGGCGGCGCAGAACGGCCACGCCGGAATCGAAAGCAGCAAGCTCGCGGTCGAGAAGGCCGTGAATCCGAAGGTCAAGAGTTTTGCGCAGCACATGGTCGAGGACCACACGAAGGCGAACGAGGCGCTCGCCGCGCTGGCCGCCTCGAAAGGCGTGGAGGTGCCGAAGGAGCCGTCGCTGATGCAAAAGGCCAAGATGAAGCTGTTGTCCACGGCCGACGGTGAGAACTTCGATCGCCGCTATGCCGAGTCGATGGGCGTGAACGCGCACCAGGACACGGTGGAACTGTTCGAGAAGGCCGCGGCCGAAGCGCAAGACCCCGAGATCAAGGACTTCGCCGCGAAGACGCTGCCCAAGCTGCAGGAGCACCTGCAGATGGCGGAAGAGCTGAAGGACGTCACCGCGCAGCAGGACAGCAAGCAATAGGAAGCGCGCGCTCCCCCTGGTAGGGACCCTCATGGCGCGCCGCCGGCGCAGGCGCACAATGCCCGGCGCCGGCAACGCCACGAGCCACCTGCCAGGTTTGCAACCAGGGGAGCAGCATGACCAATCTCCGATCGACATTCGCGGCCGGACTGGCTGCCCTCGGCCTCGCCTTCTCGGCGGCCCCCACCCTCGCCGGCTCGGCCGACGACGGCACGCGCGCACTGCGGCAGCAGGAGCGCCAGCGGGTCGGCATCTACAAGGCCCACTTTCCGGACCTGGCGACCGCGCGCAAGGCGGCGATCAGCTTCCATGCCAACCTGCTGGAAGCCGAGTACGCGACCGGCTACCTGATCCTCGAGCTCGACGGCGCGGAGATCGCAGCCCTGCAGCGCTTTGGGTTCCGCATCGAGCCGGCACCGGAGTTCATCGCCCGGCGCGATGCGTTCCTGGCCGAGATCCAGGCGGCCACCGATGCGCGCCGCAGGCTGAACCCCAGCGCACCCGACGCCGGCATCCAGTCGATTCCCGGCTATGCCTGCTACGAGACGGTCGAAGAAACGTTCGCGGCGGCGCAATCCTTCGCCACCAGCTTTCCCGCGCTCGCCACCTGGTCCGACGTCGGCGACTCGTGGGAGAAGTCGCAAGGCCTCGGCGGCTACGACATGCATGTGCTGAAGCTGACCAACAGCGCGGTGCCCGGGCCCAAGCCCAAGCTGTTCGTCAACGCCGCGATCCATGCACGCGAGTACACGACCGCGCCGCTGGTGCTCGAGTTTGCGCGCTGGCTGGTCAACGGCCACGGCCAGAATGCCGACGCCACCTGGCTCATGGACCACCACGAGGTTCACCTGATGCTGCAGGCCAACCCCGACGGCCGCAAGAAGGCCGAAGCCGGCGCCTCGTGGCGCAAGAACACCAACACCGCCTACTGCGGCGCCACCAGCAACAACCGCGGCGCCGACCTGAACCGCAACTTCACCTACAGCTGGAACAGCACCGGCGGCGTGGGCTCCAGCGGCAACCCGTGCAGTGAGACCTACCGCGGCCCGTCGGCCGGTTCGGAGCCCGAAGTGCAGGCGGTGGAGGCCTATGCACGCAGCCTCTGGCCCGACCGCCGCGGCCCGGGCCTGGACGACCCGGCGCCCGCCGACACCAGCGGCATCCACCTCGACATCCACAGCTACAGCCAGCTCGTGCTGTGGCCGTGGGGCGTGCGCACGACGCCGGCGCCGAACGGCACCGCGCTGCAGACGCTCGGGCGCCGCTTCGCCTACTTCAACGACTACGAGCCGATGCAGTCCATCGGCTTGTACCCGACCGACGGCACCAGCGACAGCGTGAGCTACGGTGAGCTCGGCGTGGCCGCCTATACCTTCGAACTCGGCACCAGCTTCTTCCAGAGCTGCACCGCCTACAACAACACGATCAAGCCGGACAACCTGCCGGCGCTGATCTATGCCGCCAAGGTCGTGCGCACGCCCTACACCACGCCGGCCGGTCCCGACGTGACGGCGCTCGCGCTGAGCGGCGACGCGAGCGGCGCCGGCGTTCCGGCCGGCACGGTCGTCACGCTGTCGGCCGCGATCACCGACACGCGCTTCAACAACAACGGCATCGAGCCCACGCAGAACATCGTCTCGGCCGAGGCCCATGTGGACGTGCCGCCATGGGCGAACGGCGCGACGCCGATCACGCTGAACGCCAGCGACGGCGCGTTCAATTCGAAGACGGAGAACGTCGGCGGCACGCTCGACACCACCGGTCTCGGCGTCGGCAAGCACATCGTCTACGTGCGCGGCAGCGACGCGTCGGGCGAGTTCGGGCCGGTGTCGGCGGTGTTTCTCCGCGTGAGCGACGGCACGCCGCCGGCGATCAGCCTGTCGCTGACGGCGACGCAGCGCACACGCAACCGCTACGTCGTCGACCTGACATGGAGCGGCGCGATCGGCGGCAACGTCGACATCTACCGCGACGGCGCGCGTGTGGCGGTGACGGCCAACGACGGTGCGCACCGCGAGCTGCGCACCCGCGGCACCTGGCGCTACCAGGTCTGCGAGGCCGACTCGACGACGGCCTGCTCGCCCGAGCAGACGATCACCTTCTGACCGCTACGGCGACAGCGACACGTGCCCGTCGTGGCGCACGTGCCGCGCGCCGAGTGCCGCGACGAGAGCGATCGGCGCGGCGATAGCCAGCACCGAGACCAGCGTGCGCGCGGCCCGCTTGCCGCGGTGGCTATCGACCGCGCGCACGCCCTGCAGCACCGGGTTGTTCTCCGCCGTCTCGTGCACCTTCAGCCGGTTGTAGATGCGCCGCACGCCGAGCACCTCTTTCAGCTCCGACAGCACCGGCTCCAGGTCGCGCTCGAGCACATGGCCTTCGAGCCGCACGCAGCCGCGCTCGACCTCGGTGTGGATCGCCTTCGGGTAGCCGATCGTGCGGCCGAGCTGCGCTCGCACCCGCCCTTCGAGCTGGCTGTCGTCAACCGGCTGGCTGCGGTCGGTGATGCGCGAGCGCGCGGTCGCCGCCAGACCGAGGGCCTGGTGGGCGGCACGCCGGCCCTGGGTGCTGGCAAAGCGGGCCGCGCCATGGGTCGCCGCGTCGATGCGGTCGGCAACCCGCGCACGACGCCGTCGGCCGTTCTGCGGGTCGAGGTAGTAGGTGACCACCGCCGCCAGCGCCATGCCGGCCGCCGCGGTCATCCAGTCTTTCATCAACATGGCGGTGCTCCTGTGCAAGGGGATCAGAAGGAGCGGCAACCGCCGTGCCCGGTCACCCGGGCCAGTGACGCACGAATGCGCTCGCAACAACCGGGTGCTTTTCGATGCGCTCGAGCACGGCAAAGAACCCGGGCCGCGCCGAACGAAGATGCGCCCGCGCGCCTGACCACTTCGACACGACCACCGCCAGAAAGTCGAGCGCGCCGGCTTCGGCGCCCGAAAGAAAAGGCTGCGCGGGAAAAATGTCGGCAAACACGTCCCAATGCTGATGCAGCCGCCGGCGCGCGGCGGCGACGATGCGCTTCTTCTCGTCGTCGCTCGCGTCGATGCACCAGCGTTCCGGGTAGTCACAGATGCCGATTGCCGCATAGCAGTTGGCGGCGATGAAGACGAGGCCGCGGATCGCCTGCGCGCGCGCTGCCGACTCGGTCGGCAGCAGCCGCGCATCCGGAAACTCGAGGCCGAGATGGATCAGGATCGCGGCACTCTCGCTCATCACGCTGCCGTCGGGCAACACCAGCGTGGGAATCTGCTTCAGCGGGTTGGCCTTCTCCAGTTCGGCGAGCGCGGAGTCCGGCTCCCACGACGACGCGTGAACGAGCCGATAGGGCGCGCCGGCCTGTTCGAGCGCAATCTCGACGACGGCAGAACCACAGCCGGGGGAGCCGAAAAGCGTGTACATGCCCGAGACCTCCGCTTCATGCGCCACGGCGGCGCAACGCGTTTCTACCGCAAGGGCGGCGCCGCGTCGCCGGGGTCGCCATTCAACCACTGCGTGAGTACTTCGTCGGTGTGCTGGCCGAGCGACGGCGGCGCATGGCGGTAGGTGACCGGCGAGGCCGAGAAGCGAATCGGGTTCGCGACCAGCGGCACGCGGCCGGCCTGCGGATGCGGCATCTCGATGCGCATGCCGCGGGCGAGGACCTGCGGGTCGGAGAAGACCTCGTCGAGCCGGTTGATCGGGCCGCAGGGCACGCCGGCCGCCTCCAGCGCTTCGACCCACTCGCGCGTCGTGCGCATCACGGTAGCCTGGCGCAGCAGTGGCACCAGCACGCCTCGGTTTGCCACGCGCGCGGCATTGGTTGCGAAACGGGCATCTGCCGCCCATTTGGCGTAGCCGGCCACCGCGCAGAGCTTCGCGAACTGCGTGTCGTTGCCGACCGCGAGAATCATGTCGCCGTCTGCGGTCGGAAAGTCCTGGTACGGCACGATGTTCGGGTGCGCGTTGCCCATGCGCCGCGGCAGCACGTGGCCGGCGAGGTAGTTCGAGGCCTGGTTGGCGAGGCACGCGACCTGCACGTCGAGCAGCGCGAGGTCGATGTGCTGGCCGCGGCCGGAACGCTCGCGCTCGGCGAGCGCGGCCTGCACGGCGATCGTCGCGTACAGGCCGGTCATGATGTCGGTGAGCGCCACGCCGACCTTTTGCGGGCCGGCGCCCTCTTCGCCGTCGGCCCGTCCGGTCACGCTCATCAGCCCGCCCATGCCCTGGATCAGGAAGTCGTAGCCGGCACGCGGCGCATACGGTCCGGTCTGGCCGAAGCCGGTGATCGAGCAGTAGACGAGCCGCGGGTTCAGCGCCTCGAGGCTTTGCCAGTCCAGTCCGTATTGCGCGAGGCCGCCGACCTTGAAGTTCTCCAGCAGCACGTCGGCCTTCTGCGCGAGCCGCCGCACCTGTACCTGGCCGTCGGGTGTGGCGATGTCGATCGCGACCGAGCGCTTGTTGCGATTGGCGCAGAGGAAGTAGGCCGCTTCGCCGGTGTCGCGGCCGGCTTCGTCCTTCAGGTACGGCGGGCCCCAGCTGCGCGTGTCGTCGCCGGCGCCGGGGCGCTCGACCTTGATCACATCGGCACCCAGATCGGCGAGCAGCTGGCCGGCCCAAGGGCCGGCCAGCACGCGCGAAAGGTCGAGAACGCGCAGGCCGTGAAGCGGCGCGGGACGGGCGGCGGAAGTCATCGGCGGCGCCGGGCTCAGAGGCGGGGAGGCATTTGCCTCCGGACCGTCGGCTGGCCTCTGAGCGAGCCGACTACGCTGCACAATTTCATAGGTGCTTCGCTCCGTCGGCTCAGAACGCCGCGATCCCGGTGATCGCCCGCCCGAGGATCAGCGCGTGCACGTCGTGGGTGCCTTCGTAGGTGTTGACGACCTCGAGGTTGACGAGGTGCCGCGCAACGCCGAACTCGTCGCTGATGCCGTTGCCACCGAGCATGTCGCGTGCCGCGCGTGCGATATCCAGCGACTTGCCGCAGGAGTTGCGCTTCAGGATGCTCGTGATCTCGACCGACGCCGTGCCTTCGTCCTTCATGCGGCCCAGTCGCAGGCACGATTGCAGCCCGAGCGTGATCTCGGTCAGCATGTCGGCGAGCTTTTTCTGCACCAGCTGGTTCGCGGCGAGCGGCCTGCCGAACTGCTTGCGGTCCAGCGTGTACTGCCGCGCGGTGTGGAAGCAGTCCTCGGCCGCGCCCAAGGCCCCCCACGCAATGCCGTAGCGCGCGCTGTTCAGGCAGGTGAACGGGCCCTTCAGCCCGCGCACCTCGGGGAAGGCGTTCTCTTCGGGGCAGAACACGCCGTCCATCACGATCTCGCCGGTAATGCTCGCGCGCAAGCCCACCTTCCCGTGGATCGCCGGCGCGCTGAGGCCCTTCCAGCCCTTCTCGAGCACGAAGCCGCGGATCGCGCCTTCGTCGTCTTTCGCCCAGACGACGAACACATCGGCGATCGGGCTGTTGGTGATCCACATCTTCGAGCCCGACAGCGAGTAGCCGCCGTCGACCTTCTTCGCCCGCGTGACCATGCTGCCCGGGTCGGAGCCGTGGTTCGGTTCGGTGAGTCCGAAGCAGCCGATCCACTCGCCGGTCGCGAGTTTGGGCAGGTACTTCTGCTTCTGCGCTTCGGTGCCGAATTCGAAGATCGGCACCATCACCAGCGAGCTCTGCACGCTCATCATCGAGCGGTAGCCCGAGTCGACCCGCTCGACCTCGCGCGCGACCAGGCCGTAGCTCACGTAGTTGAGACCCGGGCCGCCGTACTCGGGGGGAATCGTCGGGCCGAGCAGGCCGATGTCGCCCATCTCGCGAAAGATCGTCGCATCGGTCTTCTCGTGGCGGAAGGCTTCGAGCACACGCGGGCGCAGCCGGTCCTGGCAGTAGCTGCGCGCGGCGTCGCGAACCATGCGCTCGTCGTCGCTGAGCTGGGCGCCGAGCAGCAACGGATCGTCCCAGTGGAAGCTGGCCTTGGTGTTCGATGAACGCATTTGAAACTCCGGTTCGGGGATTCCTGGATTCTGGACTCATGGCCGGTGCACGGCAAACGACTTGTGCTCATGGGCTTGTGCGTAAACTGCACTCCGTAGGAGGCCCTCGATGCGCCGAAAGATCCCGTCCACCGCCGCGCTTGCGGCCTTCGAAGCGGCCGCACGGCACCAGAGTTTCACGCTCGCGGCCGACGAGCTGGCCGTCACTCAAAGCGCGGTGTGCCGCCAGATCGCGGTTTTGGAGGACTTCGTCGGCCTGAAGCTGTTCCGCCGCTCGCGCCGCGGCGTGGTGCTGACCGCCGCCGGCGCGCAATACAGCCGCAGCGTGCGCGTGAGGCTCGACGAAGTCGAGCGCGACACGCTGGACCTGATGGCCAAAGGCGGCGCCGGCGGCGCGCTCGAGCTGGGCGTCGTGCCCACCTTCGCGACCCGCTGGCTGCTGCCGCGGCTGGGCGGCTTTCAGCGGGCGCATCCCGGCATCACGGTGCACCTGAGCGCACGGGCGCGGCCGTTCCTGTTCGACGACGCGGGACTGGACGCGGCCATCCACGCGGGCGACGGCAAGTGGCCGGGCACGCAATCGCGCCTGCTGTTGCGCGAGCAACTCGTCGCGGTTGGCTCGCCGGCGCTGCTCGGCGCACGCAAGCGGCTCAAAGCGGCCGACGTGGCGCGGCTGCCGCTGATCCAACAAGGCACGCGGCCCTATGCGTGGCGTCAGTGGTTCGCGTCGCTGGGATTGAGCGTCGAGCACGACATGGCGGGGCCGCGCATGGAGCTGTTCTCGATGGCGACCGAAGCGGCGATCCACGGGCTGGGCGCGGCGCTGGTGCCGCGCTTTCTCGTCGAGGAGGAGCTGGCGTCGGGGCGCTTGCTGGCGCTGGTCGACCATGCATTCACGAGCGACCGGTCGTATCACCTGATCTATCCGGAGCACAAGGCGGACGATCCGGTGCTGGGTGTGTTTCGGGAGTGGATCGAGGGCGAGGCGGCGAGTGACCGGTTTTCGTAGCCCGGATGCAATCCGGGGAGCGGCATCGGTTCGCCACCGCACGACCCCGGATTTCATCCGGGCTACAACGGCGCGGGGTCGAAGTCGCGCGCCAGTGCCCGCCACACCCGCGGCGCCGTGAGCGGCATCTGCACCCGCTCCGCATCGCGCCCCAGCCCCGCACTATCGAGCGCATCGATCACCGCGTTGACCACCGCCGGCGTCGCGCCGATCGTGCCGAGCTCGCCGACCCCCTTCACGCCCAGCGTGTTCGTCAGGCACGGCACCGAGGTGTCGAACTGCGTGACGAAGCCTGTGAAGACGTCGACGTGCGGCAGCGCGTAGTCCATGAAACTGGCCGTCAGCAACTGCCCCGACTCGCGGTCGTAGACCACTTCTTCGCACAGCGCCTGCCCGATGCCCTGCACGGCGCCGCCCTCGATCTGCCCGCGCACGATGGCCGGGCTCACGACGCGTCCGATGTCGTTGACCGACGCGTAGGCGACGATTTCCACCGCGCCGGTGGCCGGGTCGATCTCGACCTCGCAGACGTGGCAGCCGTTCGGCCAGCTCGGCGCACCGGCGGTGGCGGAGCCGTCGGCGCGGATGCGCGCGTCACCCTGTTTCGCGGCGAGGTCGAACAATCCGATGCCGAGGTCGGTGCCGACCACGCTGAAGCGCCCGGCGCGGTATTCGATGTCGCCGGGGGCAGCCTCCAGCGCGTCGGCGGCCATTGACTTCGCATGCTCGATCGTGCGCTCCGAGGCGACGTGCACCGCCGAGCCGCCGGTGAACAGCGAGCGCGAGCCCGCGCTGCCGAAGCCGTTGGCGCGGTCGGTGTCGCCTTGCAGCACGCGGATGCACTCGATCGGAACGCCGAACACGTCGACCGCGAGCTGCGCATAACTCGTCGCGATGCCCTGGCCCATCGCCTGCGTCGCCGACGTGAGTTCGATGATGCCTTCGGGAAGCACGTTCACGGTGACCTGCTCGGTCAACGCATTGCCGCCGGTCCACTCGAGAAAGGTCGCGATGCCGCGCCCGCGCAGCCGCCCACGCCGGGCCGACGCCTCGCGGCGTGCGCCGAACCCGTGCCAGTCGGCCAGCGTGAGGCCCTGGTCCAGCATCTTCTCGAACTCGCCGCAGTCGTAGGTCTGCGCCATCGGATTCGTGTAGGGCATCTGCTCGGGGCGGATCATGTTGCGCCGGCGCAGCTCGGCCGGGTCGAGTTTCATTTCGCGCGCCGCGGCATCCATCAAGCGCTCGACGATGTAGATCGCCTCGGGCCGCCCGGCGCCGCGGTAGGCGCCGACCGGCGAGCAGTTGCTCATCACCGCGGTGAGGTGCAGCGAGATTGTGCGAATGTCGTAGATGCTGGTCGTGACCCACGGGCCCACGAGCAGCGGGATCACAACGCCCGTCACCGTTCCGTAGGCGCCGACATTGGCGATCGCGCGCACCCGCAGCGCGAGCGCTTTGCCGCCGGCATCGAGCGCGAGTTCGGCGTGGCTCACGACGTCGCGGCCGTGCGCGGCCGACAGGAAGTCTTCGAGGCGCTGCGCGCACCACTTGACCGGGCGCTTCAGCGTGAGCGCCGCATGCGCGACGACCAGGTCCTCCGGGTAGATGCCGCCCTTCATGCCGAAGCCGCCGCCGACATCACCGACCAGCACGCGCACCTTTTCCTGGCTCATGCCGGGGATCGAATCCGCGATCGCGTCGCGCACCGCGGTGGGCATCTGGTTGCTGATGCGCACGACAAGGCGGCCATCGGCCGGATCGACGTCGGCCAGCACGACACGCGGCTCGATCGGGCTCGGCGCGAGGCGCTGGTTCACGATGTCGACCGACACGGTGTGCGCGGCGCGGGCGAAGGCCGCGGCGGTGGCGGCCTCGTCGCCGTGGCGCGCTTCCGCGGCGATGTTGTCCGGCGCCGCGTCGCACAGCGCCGGTGCGCCGGGCGCCATCGCCGACAGCGCGTCGACCACCGACGGCAGCTCCTCGTAGTCGACCATCACCGCGTCGCAGGCCTCCAGCGCGGCGTCTCGGCTGTCGGCGACGACGGCGGCCACCGCTTCGCCGACGTGGCGCACGACCTCGTGCGCCAGACCATGCCGCAGCGCACTCGCGCCGGGTTGGCCGTCGGGCCGCGGGAACGGCAATGGCCCGCCGAGCGGCTTCACGCCTGCGCGGACCAGGTCGGCGCCGCTGAACACCGCCAGCACGCCCGGCACCTCGAGCGCGGCGCCGGCATCGACCGACAGGATGCGCGCATGGGCGTACGGCGAGCGCAGAAAGACGAGGTGGGTCTGTCCGGGCAGCGACACGTCGTCCGTGAACTGCCCGCGGCCGGCGAGCAGTGCCGGGTCTTCGATGCGCCGCACCGTCTGGCCGCTGCCAAAACGGACCGATGGAACCTCTGCCGCCATGCGAATCTCCTGGTTCTGCCGGAACGGCGCATCCTAGCCGCTCGTTTCGGTTCGCGCACGAGGGACACAATGCGGCTTGATCTTCCTCGGGTGCCACCCATGCCCATTCCCGCCGGCAGCATCTTCATCAGCTACCGCCGCGACGACACGGCGGGCTACGCGCGCGCGATCGCCGACACGCTCGGTCAGCACTTCTCGGACGAACGTGTCTTCATCGACGTGGACGACATCGAGGCCGGCCGCGCGTTCGACGAAGTCATTGAGCGCGCGGTGGGCTCCTCGGCGGTGCTGCTCGTGCTGATCGGCAAGCGCTGGTCCGGCGAGCAGCCGGGGCAGCCGCCGCGCATCGCCGACCCGCAAGACTTCGTCCACCGCGAGATCGCCGCGGCGCTCGCGAAGGACCTGCGCGTCGTGCCGCTGCTGCTCGACGGCGCACGCATGCCCGCGGCGGACGAACTGCCCGACGCCTTGCGCCCGCTGGCGAAGCGCCATGCGCTCGAGATCGGCGGCAGCCGCTTCCGCGACGACATGGCCAGGCTGGCAGGTGTGATCCGCGAAACGGTCGGCGACGCCGATCGCACCGCGGCGTCCACCGCATCGGCCGGAAAGCGGCGCGTGTGGCTGACGCTGGCCGGCGCGACGGTGTTGGCCGTGGCGGCCGGTAGCGCCCTGCTCCTGATGCGACCGGGCCGCGCCGACGTGAACGGCACCTGGGAGGCGCAAGTGACCTACGACTGGCCGAACGCCATCCACGCCGAGCGCTTCGTGTTCGCAGGCATCGGCGAGGAGCTGCACGGCACGGCGTCGTTCCTGCGCGCCGACCGCGGCATCCTCGAAGGCACGGTCGACGCCGACGGACTGCGCTTCGTCACACGAACCATGCAGGTGATGGGCAGCGACGAGAAGGAACAGGCGCACCGCTACCGCGGCCGCCTCGACGGCGACCAAATCCGCTTCGTGATGCAGTCCGAGGGCGGCCACACCTCGCACGTGCCGATCGAGTTCGTCGCGCGCCGGACCGCCGCGCCGTAGTAGCCGGTGGGCGCGCGACGCCCCGCTATTCTTCGGTCTTCACCGTCCACGCGCGCCGCGCCCACCGAATGTCGACCCTCCCGGAACCCCAACGCGACCTGCCGCGAACTCTGCTGGCGGTGCTCTTCCTCGGCGCGCTGATCATCGTGTCGCTGTGGATCCTCGAGCCCTTCCTGGTGCCGGCGATCTGGGCCGCGATGATCGTCGTGACGACCTGGCCGGCGCTGCTGCGGCTGCAGGAACGCCTGTGGGGGCGCCGCTCACTCGCCGCCGCGGCCATGGTCGTGCTGGTGATGCTGGTCTTCGTCGTGCCGCTCACGCTGGCGATCGCCACGGTGGCGGCGAACGCAGACGAGATCACCGAGCGGGTGCGCGACCTCGCCAGCTTCCGCATGGCGACGCCGCCGGACTGGGTGGCCAGCCTGCCGATCATCGGCAGCAAGGCCGTTCTCGTCTGGCAGCAGGTGGCCGCCTCCGGCATCGAAGGGTTGATCGCGAAGCTGCAGCCCTACGCCGGCAGCGCGACGCGCTGGTTCCTCGCGCGGGCGGGCAACGTCGGCTTCCTGCTCGTGCAGTTCCTGCTCACGCTCGTGATCTCCGCCATCCTGTACATGCAAGGCGAGCTCGCCGCGTCGGCGGTGCGCCGCTTCGGCCGCCGGCTGGCCGGGACGCGCGGCGAGAACGCGGTGCAGCTCGCCGGCCAGGCGATCCGCGGCGTCGCGCTCGGCGTGGGGGTCACGGCGGTGATCCAGTCGGTGCTCGGCGGCATTGGCCTGGCCGTCGTCGGCCTGCCGTTCGCCGGGCTGCTGACCGCGGTGATGTTCCTGCTGTGCATTGCGCAGATCGGCCCGTCGCTGGTGCTGATTCCGGCCGTCATCTGGGTGTACTGGAGCGGCGACGCGGTGTGGGGCACGGTGCTGCTCGTGTGGGCGATCTTCGTCAGCACGCTGGACAACTTCGTGCGGCCCGTCCTCATCCGTCTCGGCGCCGACATGCCGCTGCTGCTGATCTTCGCCGGCGTCATCGGCGGGCTGCTCGCGTTCGGGCTGGTCGGCATCTTCGTCGGCCCCGTCGTGCTGGCGGTGGCCTACACGCTGCTCGAGGCGTGGGTCGACGAAGAGCTGGCCTGATCCCATGTGCGCTAACTTTGCCCCCTCTTCGATGGGTGGAGCGTGCCCCAAAGTGAGAGACGCCAGTCCTCACCCCGCGCCGTCACCCCGCGCCGTCACCCCGCGCCGTCACCCCGCGCCGTCACCCCGCGCCGTCACCCCTCGCCGTCACCCCTCGCCGTCACCCCGCGCCGTCACCC